>DATMQG010000016.1:0-55683 GCA_035566835.1 Solirubrobacteraceae bacterium | reverse complement strand
AGAAGCCCCGCTTGTAGTTGTAGATGAAGTAGATGCGGCGCTTCTGCGCGTCGACGAAGGCGAACACGGCGGCGAGCAGGCGCTCGCCGTGGCCGGCCGTCTCGATCGAGCTCGAGACGGCGTTGAGGCCCACGGCGAGGTCTTCGACGCTCGGCGTCCCGGGGGCGTTGTGCAGGATCATCCAGCGGTATCCGTAGCTGTCGTCTTCGGTCTTGACGGTGGTGCCGCTGTCCCCGCAGGTCGCCTTCACGACTTCTTCGGTGTCGCGCAGCGTCGATTCGAACTCGCTCGTCGCGAGCGCCTGGAAGACGATCGCCGCCGTGCCGGCGGGGTCGATCTGATGCTCGGCCTGAAGCGTGACGTAGGCGGTGGCGATCGCGAACAGGCGATCCGGCGCCGGCCCCGTTACCTGATGGCGGCCCGTGAGAATGTCACGAAGACCCACCTCAGACCGCGCTCTGGAGCTGCGACTCCAACCGCTCGAGCGCCGCGAGGCGCTGCTCCAGCGGGGGGTGATCGGCGAACAGGTTGTACAGCGATTTCTTCGCCCTGGCCGGCACGATGAAGAAGGCGCTCAGCGATTCCGCCGAGCGCAGGTCCTGGCTCGGCACGCGCTCCATCGTGCCGGTGACCTTGATCAACGCAGAGGCCAGCGCGCTCGGGCGCCCGGTCAGCACCGCCCCGCCACGGTCGGCCGCGAACTCGCGGTAGCGGGACAGCGCGCGCATCAGCAGGAAGGAGACGGTGTACACGACCGCTGACGCGATCACGACGAGAATGATGTCTTCCTCCCCTTCTTCGCTGTTGGCGCCGCCGCCGAAGAAGAAGGCGAACTGGAGGATCAGCGCGGCGAGCGACGCGAAGAAGCCCGCCAGCGTCATCACCATCACGTCGCGGTTGATCACGTGCGTGAGCTCGTGCGCGAGCACCCCTTCGAGCTCGGGGGGCGAGAGCAGCTCGAGGATCCCGCGCGTGGCGCATACGGTCGTCGACTTGCGTGTGCGGCCCATTGCAAAGGCGTTCGGCATGGAGGTCTCCATCACGCAGACCCTCGGCTTCGGCAGGTCCGCCTGCACGCACAGTCGCTCGATGATCCCGTGCAGCTCGGGCTCCTCGGCGGGCGAGACCTCCTTCACCCCTAGCGTCGCCATCGCGATCTTGTCCGATGCGAACAGCTGTACCAGCAGCAGCACGAGCGCCACTGCGACGATGATGCCGGCGCCGGCGCCGGCCGCGAACAGCACGCCGATGAAGACGACATAGAGCAGCCCGAGCAGGAACAGCGTCAACAGCATTCGCGCCTGCAGGCCCGTGTCTTTCCCAAAGCTGGTTCCGCGAGTTGCCATAGCGTTGATTGTCGCAGACGAAGTTCTCGGTGCCCTAAAGTGCGATCGGCCCCGATGCCCTCGATGCGCACCTCATGAAGCCCGAAATACACCTCCTGGGCATATCGATCAAGACGTTCGGCCTCACGTTCGCGCTCGGTTTCCTCGCTTGTGGCCTGGTCGTCGCGCGCCGGCTTCGCGAGCTCGGCAAGCCCGTCGACTGGGCCTATGAGATCGTGTTCGCCGCGCTGATCGGCGGCGTCGTCGGCGCGCGCGCCTACTACCTGATCGAACACTTCTCGCAGGTCAAAAACGACCTCGTTGGGAGCGTGTTCTCCGGCACTGGCCTCGTCTGGTACGGCGGCGCGATCGGCGGCGCGATTGGCGTGATCGGCTGGATGCGCTGGCGCCACGCGCTCGAACTGAGGATGTTCGACATGTGCGCGACGGCGCTGGCGCTGGGCTATGCGATCGGCCGCATCGGCTGTCAGGTCTCCGGCGACGGCGACTACGGGATCCGCTCCAACCTTCCGTGGGCGATGGGCTACCCGCACGGGACCGTGCCGACGCCGCCGGGCGTCAGGGTTCAGCCGACGCCGATCTATGAGACCGTCTCGATGTGCCTGGTGGCGTACCTGCTCTGGTGGCTGCGCGACCGCGTACGCCCCGGGGTGATCTTCGCCCTCTACTTCCTGCTGAGTGGGCTGGAGCGCTTCCTCGTCGAGTTCATCCGGCGCAACAGCGAAGTGCTCGCCGGGCTGACGGCGCCGCAGCTCGAGAGCCTCGCGCTGATGGTGATCGGCGCCGCCTGGCTTGCCACGCTGCTGCGTGGCGGGGGCGTCCAGGCGCTGCGTCCGAGGCCCGTCTGAGCTGCCCCGTCCGACGAGCTCCTCAGCCGGCACGCGATAATCAGCGACGATGGCGACCGGCACCAGGCTCTCGCATGTGTTTCCCCTCGGCAGCCGCCTGAACGAGCGCGGCCGGCTCGAGGTGGGTGGCTGCGACACGATCGAGCTGGCCAGGGAGTACGGCACGCCCGCCTACGTGGTCGCCGAAGACGATCTCCGAACGCGCGCGCGCGCCTTCATGCAGGCCGGCAGCGAGGCCGGCCACGCCGACTTCCATGTCGTCTTCGCGTCGAAGGCGTTTCCGTGCCTCGCGGTCATGAGGCTGTTCGCGCAGGAGGGCCTCTGGTGCGACGTCGCGTCCGGCGGCGAGTTGCAGCTGGCGCTCGCGGCGGGATTCGAGCCGCAGCGCATCGTGCTCCACGGCAACGCCAAGTCGCAGGCAGAGCTGCGCATGGCGCTGGAAGCGGGGATCGCCCTGATCGTGATCGACAACTTCGACGAGATCGAGCGGCTCGCAGGCCTGCTGGGGAAGACGGCGCAGCCAGATGGCGCCCAGGCGGTGCTCGTGCGCGTCACTCCGGGCGTCACGGGCGAGACGCACGAGAAGATCTCCACGGGACAGGCCGACTCGAAGTTCGGCTTCGCGATGGCCGACGCGGCCGAGGCGTTCGCCCGCATACGGGACCTCGCGGGACTGTCGCTGCAGGGCGTGCACGCGCATATCGGCTCCCAGATCCTCGAACTGGAGCCGTTCCGCAGGCTGGCCGCGGAGCTCTCGACGCTCGGCGAGTTCCCCGTCTGGGATCTCGGCGGCGGGCTCGGCGTGCAATACACCGAGGATCGACCCGCGCCGGCGCTCGAGGACTACGTGGCCGCGATCCTCGGCGCGGCCCGCGAGCACGGGATCGGCGCCGAGGCACGCGTGCTGGTGGAGCCGGGGAGGTCGCTGACCGCCAATTCGTGCGTGACGCTCTACAGCGTCGAGAGCGTCAAGCAGAACGTCTCTCGCTGGGTGGCCGTCGACGGCGGCATGTCCGACAACCTGCGCCCGATGCTCTACGGCGCCCCTTACGAGGCGCATGTTGTCGACCGCTTCGGCGGCCACACGCGGTGCAACCTGGCGGGCAAGCACTGCGAGTCCGGCGACGTGATCGTGCGCGGGGCGCTGCTCGATGATCCGAGGCCCGGCGACGTGATCGTGACCCCGGCCACCGGCGCCTACGGCTTCTCGATGGCGAACAACTACAACGGTGTGCCCCGGCCGCCGGTGATCTTCTGCAGAGATGGTGACGCCCGCGTCGTGGTGCGACGCGAGAGCTTTGAGGACCTCACGGCGCGCGATGTCGCCTGAGCACGCGAGGGCGAAGGCGCCCGCCGAGCCGTTTCGGATCGGCCTGCTCGGGCTCGGCACCGTCGGGGCCGCGTTCGCCGAGCTGCTCGAGGAGCGAGCCGGCGAGATCGAGCGCTTCAACGGCCGGCGTCCGCAGATCTGCGGCGTGCTCACGCGGACGCGCGGAGACTTCGAGGAGATCCTCGCCGAGGCCGACCTGCTCGTCGAGCTGATCGGCGGGATCGAGCCCGCGCGCGAATATCTGCTGACGGCGATGCGCTCGGGCATGGACGTGGTCAGCGCGAACAAGCAGCTGCTCTCTCAGCACGGCGAGGAGCTGTTCGAGACCGCGCGCGAGCACGGCGTGAGGCTGCGCTTCGAGGCGGCCGTGGCGGGGGTCGTGCCGGTCGTCAGGGTGCTCGAGGAATCGCTGTCGGCGACACCGATCGAGCGAGTGCATGGGATCGTGAACGGGACGACGAACTTCATCCTCACGGAGATGGATCACGGCAGCTCATACGCCGAGGCGCTGGCGGCCGCCCAGCGCCGCGGGTTCGCCGAGGCCGACCCCAGCGACGACGTCAGCGGCAGGGACGCGGCCGCGAAGATGGCGATCCTCGCACGGCTCGCCTTCGGCACGCCGGTGCACCTGAACGACGTCCGCTACGAGGGCATCGAGCACCTGCACGTGACCGACCTCGAGTATGCGCGCGAGCTGGGGCTCGGTCTCAAGCTGATCGGGACCGCCGAGCGTCGCGGAGGTGGACTGTCGGTGCGAGTGCACCCCGCGTTTCTCTACTCAGGACATCCGCTCGCCTCGGTCTCGGGAACCTTCAACGCCGTCACGGTCGAGTCCGAGGCGATCACCGAGATCACGATGTCGGGACCGGGCGCCGGCGGGCGCCAGACCGCCAGCGCGGTGCTCGGCGACGTCGTCAGCGTGATGACAGGCGGGGCGCAGCCGCCGGCTGCGCCCCTGGCGTTGCCGCTGATCGAGGACGTCGCCAGCGCGTTCTACCTGCATTTCGACGTCGCCGACCGGCCCGGGGTGCTGGCGGCGATCACCGGGGTCCTGGGGGACCAGGGCGTCTCGATCAAGTCGGTCGTGCAACGCGGCATGGGCGAGAACGCGCGGCTGGTGATGGTCACCCATCCCGTGCTCGAGTCGAGCCTGCGCACGGCGATCGACCGCGTCGCGGAGTTCGAGTTCGTGCGCTCCGCGCCGCGCGCGATCCGGGTGATCGAAGAGGAGTTCATATGAGCGAGGGCGAGCGTCGATGACCGACTGCCACGTGCCCCTGATCGAGCGCTTCCGCGAGCGGCTGCCGTTCGCCGAAGGCGACCCGCTCGTGAGCCTGCAGGAGGGCTCGACCCCGCTGCTGCGGGCGCCGGTGCTCTCGGAGCTGCTCGGCGCCACCGTGCGCCTGAAGCTCGAGGGCGCGAACCCCACGGGATCGTTCAAGGACCGCGGCATGACCTGCGCGGTCTCGGCCGCAGTGCGCGACGGCGCCAAGGCGGTGATCTGCGCCTCGACGGGCAATACCGCGGCGAGCGCGGCGGCTTATGCGGCGCGTGCGGGAATCACCTGCGCGGTGATCGTTCCCGAGGGCAAGATCGCGCAGGGAAAGATGGCCCAGACGCTGGTCCATGGAGCGCGCGTGATCTCGCTCGCCGGTAACTTCGACCAGGCGCTCACGCTCGTGCGCGAGCTGACCGCCAACCACCCGATCGTGCTCGTCAACTCGGTCAACGAGTACCGAATCGAAGGCCAGAAGACGGCCGCTCTCGAGATCGTCGAAGATCTGGAAGGCGAGCTCGAGGCGCTCTGCATACCGGTCGGCAACGCCGGCAACATCACCGCCTACTGGCGCGGCTTCCGCGAGATGGGCGCCGCGCCCAGGCTGTTCGGCTTCCAGGCCGAGGGCGCCGCGCCGCTGGTGGAGGGCCGGGTGATCGAGCATCCGGAAACGGTGGCCAGCGCGATCCGGATCGGCAATCCCGTGCGCTGGGAGGACGCGATGGCGGCGGCGACGGACTCCCGCGGCTCGATCCGTTCGGTCAGCGACGAGGAGATTCTCGCGGCGTACCGGCTGCTCGCCTCCAAAGAAGGCATGTTCTGCGAGCCGGCCTCGGCGGCCTCGGTCGCCGGCCTGATCAAGTACGGCGCCGAAGGGGCGGAGCAGATCGTGTGCGTGCTCACCGGCCGTGGGCTGAAGGATCCCGAGACCGCGATCGCCCACAACGACGGCATGATCATCCAGTGCGCCGCCGAGACCGGGCCGATCGAGGAAGCGGTGCTTGGTGACCCGTAGGCGGCTCGTGCGGGCGCCGGCCTCCTCCGCGAACCTGGGCCCAGGCTTCGACTGCATGGCAGCAGCGCTCGCGCTGCACCTGGAACTGGAGGTCGTCGAGACAGGCAGCTTCGCGGTCGAGTCAGAGCTGGCAGTCGCGAAGAGCCGCGAGAACCTGTGCGTGCGAGCGTTCGAGCGCCTGCATCCCGCGGATGCATTCACGTTCAAGATCCGCTCACAGATCCCCCTTTCGGGCGGCCTCGGTTCGAGCGCTGCCGCGATCGTCGGCGGGCTGATGGCCGCCGACCACCTCTTCGAGCTCGACGCCGATCTGCTGGCTTGCGCCACCGAGCTCGAGGGCCACCCGGACAACGTCGCCGCCTCGCTGCGCGGCGGATTCGTCATCTGTGCGGACGGCGAGGCCGCCCGATTCGACCCGCCGACTGGGTTGGAGGCACTCGCCGTGGTGCCCGAGGAGGCCGTCCGCACGCGCACCGCGCGCAGCGCCCTGCCCGCCGAGGTGCCGATGCAGGACGCGGTGTTCAACATCGCCCACGGCGCCCTGCTTACGCTCGGGCTCGCGCGCGGCGACTGGGATCTGCTCGCGCGCGGGCTGCAGGATCGCCTGCACCAGGCGCGGCGCGCGCACCTGTTCCCGCGTTCGTTCGCGCTCGCCTCGCGCGCGAGAGAGCTCGGAGCGCTCGGCGCGACGATCTCCGGCGCCGGGCCGACGGTGCTCGTATGGTGCTTCTACGAGCAGACCGGGGCCGTTGCCGAAGCATTGGGGCCCGAGATCGAGGGATGGGCGAAGCTGCTGCGGGCGCCATTCGAGACGCAGGGAGCGTACGTGGGCGAGCTCAGCTGAGCTGGGCCAGCCGCATGCGGGCGTCGGTCAGGCCGGGCAGCCGGGCTAGGATCTCGTCGGCGAGCGCGACGTAGTCCGCGCCGAGGTCTGGACGATGGTCGAGGATCGACCGTGCGCGCTCGGCCGACTCGGCGTAGGCGATCGACGCGCGGATGACAGTGTCGAACACCTGCTCGCCGAAGCGCTCCTTCAGCGACGCGAGTGCCTCGCGCGAGTGCACGGTGCGCATGTCGGCGAGGTTGAGCAGCACGCCGAGCAGCGTCAGCTTCGGATTGAGGCTGTCGCGGGCCAGCTCCACGACCTCCATCGCCTGCTCGACCCCCTGCAACGCGAAGTACTGCGCCTCCGCGGTGATCAGCGCCCAGTCGGCCGCGACGAGGGCGTTGATCGTGAGCAGTCCGAGCGAGGGTGGGCAGTCGATCAGCACGAGCTCGTATTCGTCGGGCAGCGCAGCCAGCGCCCGTCTCAGCGTCAGCTCCCGGCCCATCTTGCCGCCGAGCATCAGCTCGGTCTCGGCGAGGCTGAGATTGGCCGGGATCATCTCCTCGTGCACCGCCTCAGCTGCCGCCGCGCGGCCGGCGAGCACGTCGGCGATCGTCGGCTCGACGTCCGGGGGGAGGTCGAAGTAGTCAGACAGGTTCCCCTGCGGATCGAGATCGACAGCGAGCGTGCGCACACCGCTGCGGCGGAGCGCGTCCGCGAGGGTGCGGACCGCGGTCGTCTTTCCGGTGCCCCCCTTTTGCGAGAGCACGGCGATCGTGTTGCTCATCGTCGGCGCGATACTACGCCAGCGAACCCCTTGGGGCGGCATTCTCTGAAGCGCCTGCGCGACAGGGCGTCAGTCGGCGTCGTGGAGCGAGGCCGCATCGGCGGCGGACGCGTGCCCGGCCTGCTCCGGCGCGACGCTGATCATCGTCAGGCGGTAGCGGCCGATGATGATCTCATCGCCATCCTTCAGGATCCGGCTCTCTACGCGTGCATCGTTCACGAACACGCCGTTGAGGCTGCGGTCGTCGAGCAGGCGCACGCCTTCGGGGTGGCGCACGATCAGCGCGTGACGACGCGACACTGTCGGGTCGTCCAAGCGCACGTCGGCTGCAAGGCTGCGCCCGATCCGTGTCCACTCGCGCGTCAGCGCGATCGTCTGCACCTCGCCGTTCTCTTCGAAGCACAGGTACTCGCCCGGCTGCTCGATCCGGTGTCTCGCGTCGGCCAGCAGCCGCCCGTAGGCGGCGTTCGGCGGCTTCGCAAGCGTCGCGCCCGGCTGCTCGAGCCAGCGGTCGGTGCTCATGCGCTCAGCGCTGAACAGCGAGGCGCGGACGAAGCTCCGACCCGAGCATCCCGGACAGTCACTGAGGGTGTCCGAGCCGACCAGCGTCTGTACGTATCCGCAGCGGCTGCATCGAAAGGACCCCGCGCCGACGAAGGTGCCCGAAGTAAGTGAGTCCATGGCCCTGCTCCGCCCTTTCTCGACTGCGCTCCAGGGTGGCGTCGTTGCCTCGGAGGAATCTCGTGGCGATCATAACAACCCTGTCAATTCGGCCCATAAATCCCGAGTATCGGAATTTGGCGGTGCCCGGTCCTCGGTCAGGGCCACCCTCTCCCGCTGCGCGTCTACCCGCCGTGCGGGCGCCCCAAACGGGATCGACGGATTGTCGGGGCGCAGGCAGGAGGCGGCCGGGGGGCGCCGAACTCCGAGTGGATGTCCTCCACAGCCACCCACGTCGAGCAGCTCGAACGGGTCCTCCTGCGCCGGGGCGTGGGAGCGCTCGAGGCCGACCGCCACAGCTGCGCGGACTGCGGGCGCACGCCGCTGACCGGCGAGCACGTGCACGTCTACGGCGGCCGCGACGAGCGCATCGTCTGCGCGCTCTGCCGCCCGGGACGCCGCGACGCGCCGCTGGCCACCGAGCTCGTGCGCCACTGCGAGCACGGATACACGGTCCGGCTCACCGCCAGCGCCGCCTGATCTCGCCCGGGAACCTGGCCTCTCGCCCGGGAACCTGGCCTCTCGCCCGGGGAAGCCGGGCCTTAGACTCTCGGGCGCCGTGGATCCCGTGACCGTCTCGATCGTCGTCTCCGCTCCGCGCGAGCAGGTCTTTGACTATCTCCAGGACATCGCCAACCACTCCGAGTTCACGGACCACTACCTGGTCGACTGGCACCTGACGCGGATCGACTCGGTCGGCCTCGGGGCGGGAGCGCGCTTTCGGCTGAAGGCGCCCGGCGTACGGTTCAACTGGGCGGACGCGACCTTCGTCGAGGTCGAGCGGCCCCAGCGCATCGTCGAGGCGGGGCGCGCCGGCAAGTACAACCGCATTCGCACGCTCGGCGTCTATGACCTGCAGCCGGCGGCGCTCGGCGCCACGCGCGTGCAGTTCACGCTGCAGACGGTCCCCGCGACGCTCTCCGATCGCCTGATGGAGAGCCTCGGCGCCCGTTCATGGACGAGGCGCAAGACCGCCCGCGCGATGCGGCGGCTGCGGGCGATCCTCGAGCAGGGGGAGGCTCGCGGGCGGCGCGTCACCGTCGCCGCCGGATAGACTGCCGCGTCGCATGTCAAGCCGCCCGCTCGCCGCGCTAGCCTTGCTCGCCGCCCTCGCGCTCGGCGCCTGCGGCAGCAGCCACACAAGGGTGACGACCGGAACCTATGCCGGCGTCGGCGGCGCGAACGCGCCGTATCTCAACGTCGGGCCACTCGTCTACCAGGTCCAGATCTCCCGTCAGCTGAACCCCAGCGACACCGAGGACGCGGCGTATCTCGAGGGGCTCACACCGCACCAGCTGCAACTGCTGCCGGGTCAGGAGTGGTTCGCGGTCTTCATGCAGGTCTACAACACCACCCCTCACCCCCACCTGGCAGCGACGAACATGACGATCTCCGACACGCAGAACAACACCTACACCCCAATCGTGCCCGACCAGACGAACCCGTTCGCGTACCGCGCGGGAGTCGTGCCGGCGGGGTCCCGGCTGCCGGTGCCGGACTCGGTGCCCTCCTTCGGACCGACCCAGGGGGCGCTCGTGCTCTACAAGATCCGGGTCGCCTCTCTCGACAACCGCCCGTTCGAGTTCAAGATCGTCGACCCCGCCAACCCGTCGCTCACCGCCTCGGCCGAACTCGACGTCTAGTGCGCGCGGGCCTGCAGGCCGGCTTCGAGCACCTGGCGGGCCACGGGCGCCGCAGTTTCGCCACCGGCGCCGTCCTTGACGAGCAGCACCGCGACGACGATGCGGGGGCGCAGGGCCGGCGCGAAGGCGGCGAACCATGCGTCCGTGTTGCTGGCCTGATGGCTTGAGGAGCCGCATCCTTCGGCGCCTGAAGCGGAGCCGTTTTCTTCCCGGGAGGCCGTTTCCGAGCCGGTGCTCGAGCACTCGGTCTTCAGTTCGGCCGTGCCGGTCTTGCCGGCGACCGTCACCCCCGGGATCGCTGCTGAGGTACCCGTGCCGGCGCGGACGACCGCGATCATCAGGCGCCGCACGGTGCGCGCGACCGTCGCCATGATCGCCGGCACGGCCGCTGCGTGCGTGCCGTCCTCGAAAGTCGGCGTCGGGCGCCGGCCCCCGTCGGCGATCGTGGCGGCCACGGTCGCCATCTGAAGTGGAGTCGCCAGCACCTGCCCCTGGCCGATCGCGGTCGAGCCGACGGCGAGTTCGCCCTGGATCGCAGGCGCGGCCGGCAGCGTGCTCTGCGCCGCGCCCGGCAGGCCCGTGTCGTGGTTGAAGCCGAACCGTTCGGCCATCGACACGAGGCGGGTCGCGCCGAGCTTGACGCCGAGGGGGGTGAACACGGAGTTGCACGACACCGCGAATGCAAGTTCGAGCGTCCCGCCGCAGTTCTCGCCGTTCGCGTTGTTGAGCCTGACCCCGTCCAGGGTCGCGTAGGAGGCGTAGGGGAAGACCGTGTGCGGATTGGCGATGCCGGCCTCGAGGGCGCCGCTCAGCGTGATCATCTTGAACGTCGACCCCGGCGGCTGAAGCCCGTCGAGGCCGATCCCCGCCACGGCCACGATCCGTCCGCTCGAGGGGTCCATGGCGACGATCCCGCCGAGCTGGCCCCCGAGCGCGATCACGGCGGCGCGCTGTATCGAGGGGGAGACGCTGCTGCGAAAGGCCGGCGCTGGACGCGACACGGCCGATGCCAGCACGCGTCTCGTGCCCCCGGCCTGCGGGCTCTCGGCGAGCAGCTGGCCCCCGGGGGTCCCGCGGAGACGGTCGTCGAGCGCCAGCTCGAGCCCGGTCAGGCCCACGGTTGCGTCTGCGGGCACCCCCTGCGCTTCCAGCGACCGGCGGCGGGCTGCGGGGATCGGCCCGACTGCTCCGAGCACGGCGCTCGCCACTTCCCCGAGCGGCGAGCTGCGGGTTTGTTCACCGGCGAGCACGCGCGGCGAGCCTTCGGCCAGGACCGACCCGTCCCGGGCCAGCACCGCGGCTCGACGCGGCAGCGTCGTCGCGCGGGTGAGCTGCTCGCCCGCGAAGAGGCCGGGAAACAGCATCGAGCGCGACCATGCGACCCGCTCTCCTTCACCGCTCTTCCCCCTGACGATCTTGAGCATGAAGCTGAGCCGCAGCGTCCCGAACAGGTTCGTGCGGGCGAGCGCGGGCACCGCCACGATTCCTTCCCCGCGACCGCTCGGCTTCCCTGCGAGCTGCACGCTCGTGGCGGTCGCCGTCGTCAGCGCCTGCCGATAGGCGGCGGCGAAGGCCGCGGGCCTGATCGCGCGCTGCGAGGAGGTGTCGAGGTATGAGTACATCGCCGGGTAATCGCCGCGCGCCCAGGCGGCGACGAACTGCGAGGCGAGCTTGTGCGAAGCGGGGACCGAGTGACCGCCGCCGACGATCGCCCCGACCGCGAATGACACGCCGGCGAGCGCGAGCATCGGCAGGGCCCGGCGCAGGCGCGTGGGGCTCTCAGTCACGGGAACGGTAGAACATGGCCGTTGACAACATTGGACTGGATCATCGTCGCCTTCGCAGCCATCTTGGCCTCTTTCGGCTTTCGCCGGGGGTTCATCGTCGGCGTGCTCTCGTTCGCGGGCTTCGCTGCGGGTGCCTTCCTCGGGACGCGCGTCGGTCCGCTGCTGCTGCCGAAGGGCTCCGCCTCGCCGTATGCACCCGCGTTCGGCCTGGTCGGAGCGGTGCTGGGCGGGGCGATCCTTGCGAGCGGCCTCGAGGGCGTGGGGTTCATGCTCCGCCGCACGCTCGTGGTGCCCGGCGTCGGGCTGCTCGACGGCGTGCTCGGCGCCGCGCTTGGCGCCGCGCTTGCACTCGGAATCGTCTGGATCGCGGCGGCGGTCGCCGCGCAGGCGCCCGGTGAGGCGCAGCTGCGAGCCGACATCCAACGCTCGGCGATCCTCAGCAGGCTCAACGAACTGCTGCCGCCGTCGGGCGCGATCCTGAACGCCCTGGCGCGGCTCGATCGGCTGCCGTCGATCACCGGGCCCTCGCCGGGCGTCGCCGCGCCGGAACCGCGACTCGCGAACGTGGCGGGTGTGCGCGTGGCCTCGCGCAGCGTGGTCCGCGTGATCGGCACCGCCTGCGGGCTGGCGATCGAGGGCTCCGGCTGGGTGGCGGCGCCCGGCCTGGTTGTGACCAACGCGCATGTGGTGGCGGGTGAGGAAGACACCTCCGTGGAGGTCGGTGGCCGTGCACCGAGCCTGCCCGCGCAGGCGATCGTCTTCGATCCGAACGACGATGTCGCCGTGCTGCGCGTCGCCGAACTGGGCCTGCCTCCGCTGAGTCTGCAGCCGAATCCGCCCGCGGGCCGCGCGGGTGCGATCCTCGGCTACCCCGAGAACGGGCCCTTCACCGTGCGTCCGGGGCGGATCGGGCGCACGCAGAGCGTCCTCACGCAGAACGCGTACGGCCAGGGGCCGGTCTCGCGACTGCTGACGCCGTTACGCGGCGTGGTCCAGCCTGGCAACAGCGGCGGCCCGCTCGTCGATGAAACCGGGCGCGTGCTCACGACCGTCTTCGCGGCTACGGTCGGAGGCGGCAACGCCGGGGGCTACGGCGTGGCCAACGAAACGGTCTCCTCGACGCTCGCGGCGGCACGCGCGCGGAGCCACGGCACCGTCAGCACGGGGCCCTGCGCAAGCGGGTGAGGGAGCGCACCAGCTCGTGAGCGGCACTCCGTTCCCGCCCCCGGCGAGGCGTTCTGAGTCCCCGCCGCCGGGCTCGTGGTGCTCGCCGCCGAGATGGCACCCGCTACGCTGACCGCGATGTCCAAGACGCTCGTGATCGCCGAGAAGCCCTCCGTCGGGCAGGACCTGGCGCGGGTGCTGCAGGGGCCGTTCCAGAAGAACGAGGGCTTTCTCGAGGGCCCCGAGCAGGTGATCACGTGGGCGGTGGGCCACCTCGTGCAGCTCGCCGAACCCGACGCGTACGACGCGAAGTACAAGAGCTGGCGCATGGCCGATCTGCCGATCGTGCCCGAGCGCTTCAAACTCGTTGTGCGCGACGAGCGCTCCCGCAAGCAGATGACGGTCGTGGGCAAACAGCTCGCGCGCGAGGACATCGAGGAGGTCGTGAATGCCTGCGACGCCGGACGCGAGGGCGAGCTGATCTTCGCCTACCTGTATGAGAAGGCGAAGGCGAAGAAGCCCGTGAAACGGCTGTGGCTGAACTCGATGACCGTCGCCGCGATGAGAGACGCGTTCGCGGCGCTGCATCCCGCCGCGGAGTTCGCGCGGCTCGAGCAGGCCGCGCGATCGCGCTCGGAGGCGGACTGGATCGTCGGCATGAATGCCACCCGAGCGGCGACGATCCGCCTGCGCAGCTCCTTCGACGGGGCCGTCTCGCTGGGACGCGTGCAGACGCCTACGCTCGCGATCATCGCCCGCCGCGAGGAGGAGATAAGAGCCTTTCAGCCCGAGCCCTACTGGCTCGTGGACGCGAAGTTCACGGCAGGGGTGGGTGAGCCGGCAAACGACGAGCCTGCGGGCACCGAGCGCACGTATGCCGGGCGCTTCCACGCCGCCAACAAGCCGCGCATCGCGAGCGCCGAGGAGGCGGAGGCGATCGTGCGGGCGTGTGAGGGCAGGATCGCGACGATCACGAAGCTTGAGAAGAAGGAGCAGCGCGAGAAAGCCCCGATGCTCTACGACCTGACGACGCTGCAGCGCGAGGCGAACAACCGCTACGGCTTCTCGGCCAAGCGGACGCTGGGCGCGGCGCAGCGGCTCTACGAGGAGCACAAGGCGCTCACGTATCCACGCACCAACTCGCGCTACCTGCCCACAGACATGGTCGAGGAGATCAAGCCCACGGTCGAGCTGGTGGGCGTGCACGCCGAGTACCGCAAGGCGGCCGCGTACGTCACGGGGCTCGACGCGCTGCCGCTCGGCCGGGTCGTGAACGACGAGAAGGTGACCGACCACCACGCGATCATCCCCACGCGCTCCGAGCACCGGCTCGAGAAGATGGGCCCGGACGACAGGCGCGTCTATGACATGGTGACGAGGCGCTTTCTCGCCGTCTTCCACCCGGAGGCCGTGTTCGAGAACACCCGCGTGGAGACCACCGTCCCCGCCCCCGACGCGCCGTCCGCCGAGCCGCAGGCGCCCGACGGCGGCGGCTACGTCTTCCGCACGCGCGGCAAGCTGCTGCTCGAGCCCGGCTGGCGCGGCGTCTACGACGAGCCGGCGAGCGGGCCGCGACCGACCGCCGACACGAAAGGCGAGGGGGACCGAGCGGAGATCGGCCAGCGCGAGGAGGACGAGGTCGCCGATCAGCAGCTGCCGCGGCTGTTGGAGGGCGAGCAGGTGCAGACCCGCGAGATCGAGAGCGTGCGCAAGGAAACGAAACCGCCGCGACGCTACAGCGACGCATCGCTGCTCGGCGCGATGGAGACCGCGGGCAAGCTCGTCGACGACGAAGAGCTGCGCGAGGCGATGAAGGACTCGGGCATCGGCACCCCCGCGACGCGCTCGGCGATCATCGAGCGGCTGATCGCGGTCGGCTACGTGGAGCGCGACGGGCGCGCGCTCGTCGCCACGGAGAAGGGCCTGAACGTGATCCGGCTGCTCAACCAGCACGCGCTCACCTCGCCGGGGCTGACCGGCAGCTGGGAGCAGCGCCTTGGGAAGATCGAGCGTGGCGAGGACTCGCGCGAGAAGTTCATGGGCGACATCGCCGGCTTCGCGCAAGAGACGGTAAAGCAGCTCGACGAGACGCTCAAGGACGTGCGGATCCCCCGCGCACGGCTCGGCCCGTGTCCGGTGTGCGGACACGAGATCATCGAGAATCGCAAGGGCTACTCCTGCTGGGCGCGCGAGGATCCCGGCTGCGGCTTCGTGATCTGGAAGGCGAAAGCCGGCAAGCAGCTGCCGATCGCGGTGGCCCGCGAACTGATCAAGCAGGGCTATACCGAGGGGGCCGTGACGGGCTTCCGGGGGCGCAGCGGGCGCAGCTTCCGCGCGCACCTGGCGCTCAGCCAGACCGACGAGGGTAAATGGCGGGTGGAGTTCGACGAGCCGTGGGCGAAGGAGGGCGTCAAGCCACCCGACGCCGAGGAGGACGCGGCGATCGAGCGCGCTCAGGATGGCGCCAGCGAGACCGGCGCGGCGGTCGGCCAGCGCAGCGCGGCCTAGCGGCGAGCGGATGCCGGGGCGCCGTCAGGCGGCGTAGGACGCCGGAGCGCGTCGGGCGCGTGCGCCAGGATGGGCGAGCATGCCGATCACGCTCGTAACGGGGCCCGCGAACTCGGGCAAGGCGGAGGCTGTGATGGACGCCGTGCGCAGGCACGTCGCTCACGGCGAGGAGCCGCTGCTCGTCGTGCCGACGCGCGCCGACGTCGAGCACTACCTGCGCGAGCTCGCAGGAGAACGGGCGGCGATGGGGGTGCGCGTGGAGCGCTTCGCGGGGCTCATCGGCGAGACCGTGAGACGCGCCGGCGTCAGCGAGCCCGTGCTCGCCGGACTGGCGCGCGAGCGGGTGCTCGAAGCGATCGCGACACGCGCGGGCTCCGCTGCGGTTGGCGCCGGCTTCCTCCGCGCGCTCGGGGACTTCGTGGCGGAGCTGCAGGTGCTGCGCGTGACCCCCGCCCGCTTGCGCCAGGCGCTGGCCGCTTGGGCCGCAGCCGACGGCACGAACGCGTCGTGGCCCGAGCTCGGAGGGCTGTTCGCCCGCTATCGCGCGGAGCTCGATCGGATCGGGCGTCTCGACGGCGAGCAGAGCGCCGCGCGGGCGCTGGACGCGCTCCGCGAGCGCCCCGCGCTGTGGGGCGGAACGCCGGTCCTGTTCTACGGGTTCGACGACCTCACGGTCCTGCAGCTCGACGCGATCGAGACGCTGGGAAGGGTCGTCGCGGCCGAGGTGACCGTCTCGCTCGCGTACGAGCCCGGCCGCGCGGCCTTCGCCGGCCGCGCGGCGAGCTTCCAGGCACTGGCCCCACTCGCCGATGAGCACCGCAGGCTCGAGGCGCGCGCGCAGCACTACGCCCCGTCTTCGCGCGCCGCGCTCGGCCACCTGGAGCGCTCCCTGTTCGAGCCTGATGCCGCACGCGTCGACCCGGGCGTGGCGGTGCGGCTGCTGGAGGGCGGCGGTGAACGCGCCGAGCTCGAGCTCGTCGCAGCCGAGATAACCGCGCTGCTGGAGCAGGGCATGGGGCCCGAGGAGGTCGCGGTCCTGGTTCGCCCAGCGGGCACGTCGATGGATCTGCTCGAAGAGGTCTTCGCGGCCGCGCCCTTCCCGTTTGCCCTGCAGCGCCGCCGTCCCCTCGCAGACACGGCGATCGGGAAGGCGATCGTCGGCCTGCTCCGCTGCGTGCCCGGACGCGACGGATCGCCGGCCGGCGAGCTCGGAGACCTGCTCGCCTGGCTTCGGGCGCCCGGGCTGCTCGAACGGGTCGCGCTCGCCGATTCGCTCGAGCTCAGGGCGCGGCGGAGCGGCGCGCTCAGCTCGGCTCAGGCGAGGGCGCTGTGGGAGGAGCATCACTGGCCTCTGGAGGCGATCGATCGTCTCAGCGATGCTCAGGGTCGCGGCGCGGCGACCCTCTTTGACCGCGCCGCGCGCGAGCTCTACTGGCTGTTCTGCGCACCCCGCAGGGCGGCCGCGAGCGTGCTTTCTGCGCACGAGCTCGATGACGCGAGCGCTCTCGCGGCCGGCAGCCGCGCGCTCGGCGAGCTGCGCGAGCTGGCGCGCCTCGCGCCCGAGCTCGCGCCGGTCGAGGCGGCCGATCTGGCTCGGTGCCTGCAGCGGATCGAGATCGTCAGCGGCGAGAGCACGGTGCCGGGCGCCGTTTCGGTGCTCGACCCCCTGGCGCTGCGCGCGCGCAGAGTTCGCGCGCTGTTCGTGTGCGGCCTGCAGGAGGGCGCATTCCCGGCCCGCGCCCGCCCGCGCCCGTTCCTCGCCGAGGAGGAGCGGCGACGGCTCGCCGAGATCTCGGGACTGAGGCTCGGCCAGCAGGAGGACGTGCTTGCGGCGGAGCGATACCTGCTCTACGCGGCGCTGTCGCGCCCCGAGGAGCGACTCATCCTCAGCTGGCACGTCGCCAACGACGACGGCGAGGCGACGTCGAGGTCGCTGTTCGTCGACGACGTCTGTGACCTGTTCGAGGAGGGCCTCTCCCGCGATCGCCTTCGCAGGCCGCTGGGCGCCGTCGATGGGGCTTCCTCGCCGCCCGCTCCGCCCGCAGCCGCCAGCGTGGAGCGGTGGCTCATCGACGGGCAGCTGCTCGCCGGCCTGCGCGCGCGCATATGGTCGGCCTCGTCTCTGGAGCGGTGGATCGGCTGTCCGGTGGCCTGGTTCGTGGAGCGGATGCTCGGCCCCGACGCGTTCGATCCGGATCCCGAGCCGCTTGCTCGCGGAGGCCTCGCGCATGCGGCCCTCAACGACACACTCGAAGCCCTGCGGCGAGAGACGGGAACGGCGCGCCTTGAGCCGGCGAGCCTCGAGCGGGCGCAAGAGCTGCTCACCGAGGCGCTCGAGCGGCGCGAAGGCGAGCACCCGCTGTCGGTAGCGCCCGAGCGCCGCACGACCGTACGGCGCCGACTGCAGGTGGATCTCGAGCGCTACCTCCGCCACGCTGCCGAGCACGAGAGCCCGCTGGAGCCGACGGAGCTCGAGCTGGGCTTCGGGATCGCCGAGGGCGACGAGCGCGGCGAGCCGAGCACGCTGCCCGCCTTCGAGCTTGCGGGCGGAGTGAGGTTGCGCGGGCGGATCGACCGTGTGGACGTCAGCGAGCACGGCGAGGCGGTCGTGTACGACTACAAGAGCAGCAAGGCGCCACCAGCCGCCAGGTGGATCAAGGACGGCAACCTGCAGGTGGCGCTGTACATGCGCGCGGTGGAGGATCTTCTGGGCATGCGGGTTGCAGGCGGCCTCTATCAGCCGCTCTCGGGCGCGGACCTGCGCGCACGGGGCGTGCTCGACGGCGACAGCGACCTTCCGATCGACTGCGTGAGCTCCGATGTCCTCGACCGGACGGCGGTGCGCGAGCTGCTGGCAGAAGCGCTCGCAGCTGCTCGCGCGGCGGCCGAGGAGGCGGGGCGCGGCGAGCTCGAGCCCCGGCCGCAGACCTGCGCCTTCAGGGGCGGCTGCATGTATCCGACGATCTGCCGCTGCGAGCGATGACGCCGAGCCGGCCGCAGCTCGAGACGCTTCCGGGCATGGAGCCCGAGGCCGCTCCCGTGAGCCCGGTCGGCGAGCCCGCGCTCACCGCCGAGCAGGAGCAGGCCGTCGCCCGCCGCGCCGAGCCGCTGCTGGTGTCGGCCGCCGCCGGCAGCGGTAAGACCTCGGTGCTCGTCGAGCGCTTCGTCAGGGCGGTCCGCGACGACGGGATCGCGCCGGGGCGGATCCTCGCGATCACCTTCACCGAGCGCGCCGCCGGCGAGCTGCGTGCCCGCGTGCGAGCGCGTCTGCTGGGGCTCGGCGACCGCGAGGCGGCCCGCGACACGGAGGCCGCCTTCGTCGGCACGTTCCATGGGTTCTGCGCGCGCGTGCTGCGCTCGCATCCCCTCGCCGCCGGCCTCGACCCCGCCTTTGAGATCGTCGACGAAGGACTCGCCGGGCGTCTGCGCGAGCAGGCGTTCAAGGCGGCTGTGCGCGAGTTCCTCGCCGGCGAACGCACGCAGTTGGTGGATCTGCTCGCCGCCTACGGCATGGACCGCGTCGGCTCGATGATCGAGCGGGTGTATCTCCAGCTGCGAAGCAGGGGCCAGCGCCGTCCGCGGCTGCCCGAGCCGGCCGCCGAGGAGCTGACCGAGGCGCTCGCGCTAGACGCCGCCAGGGCCTGCGCGCTGCTGGACGAGCTGCTCAAGGGGTTCGCCCGCGCGTACGCCGAGCTCAAGCAGCGACGCGGCGCCGTTGATTTCGACGACCTGGAGCTGATCACGCTGGAGCTGCTCGCCGAGCGCGACGGCATACGAGCCGCGTGGTCGGATCGCTTCGAGCTGCTGATGGTCGACGAGTTCCAGGACACGAACCCCCGCCAGCTGGCGATCCTGCGGGCGCTCGAGCGCGGCAACCTGTTCACCGTCGGGGACGAGTTCCAGTCGATCTACGGCTTCCGGCACGCCGACGTGAGCCTCTTCCGCTCGCGGCGGACCGAGCTCCGGGAGCGCGGCGGAAGCCTCACGCTCACGCACAACTTCCGCAGCCGAGAGCCGCTGCTCGAAGTGGTCAACGCGGTGTTCGCCGGCCGTTTCACCGGTTACGAGCCGTTGGTCGCCGCGCGCGCCCCGGAGCCCGGCTTGCCCGATCCGCGGTCTCCGGTCGGGCCTGGTGACCCAGGTGAGCCTGCCGTCGAGCTGCTGCTGACGGACATGGACGGCTGGCACGAGCACGAGGCACTCGCGGCGGAGATCGCCGCGGGCCTGCCCCACTCCCAGCTATGGCGCCAGGCGGAGGCCCGCCTGCTCGCCCAGAGGGTGGCCGGACTGATCGAGGCCGGCGAAACGCGCGCGGGGGACGTCGCCGTGCTGTTGCGCGCCTCCGGTGACCTCGAGGTCTACGAGCGCGCGCTTCAGCTTTGCGGCCTGCGGACGCTCGCCGCCGTCGGCGCCTTCTGGGGCCACCAGCAGATCGGCGATCTCGTCAGCTACCTGCGGGCGCTCGCCAACCCGCGGGACGCGGAGGCGCTCTACGGGGCCCTCGCGTCGCCGCTCGGCGGCTGCTCGAGGGACGGCCTGGCGCTGCTCGCCGAGGCAGCCCGCCGAGGCAGCCGCCGGGTCTGGGACACCGCCCTTGCCGCGGCCTCGGGCGAGGGGGAGCTGCTCGACCGGCTCACCGCGAGCGATCGCGACCGCCTGCTCGCCTTCTGCGCCCTGCTGTCGAGTGAGCGCGGCAGCGCTTCGCGGAGGACGCTATCGGAGCTGATCGAGCGGGCGATCGAGGCCACCGGCTACCGCGAGCACGTGCTCGGACTCGATTGGGGCGAGCGACGGCTTGCGAACGTACGCAAGCTGCTGCGCCTCGCGCGCCGCTTCGAAGCGAGCGAAGGACGCGACCTGCGCGGCTTCCTCGATCACGTCGAGTACCTGAAGGACGCCGCCAAGGTCGAGCCCGATGCCCCGGTCGACGGCGTCGAGCCCGATGCCGTGCGGCTGATGACCGTGCATGCGGCCAAGGGCCTCGAGTTTCCCGTCGTGTGCCTCGCCGATCTTGGCCGCCAGTCGAACACCACGACCCCGGATCTGCTCGTCGATGGCGAGCGCCTCGGCGTCCGGCTCCTACGGCTCGACGGCGAGGGATCGACCCCCGCGCTGGAATACGAGGAGCTCTGCCGGGAGCGCCGTGAGCGGGAAGCCGCCGAGGAGGACAGGATCCTGTACGTCGCGATGACCCGCGCGCGCGATCGCCTGCTGCTGAGCGGCGCCGTGGACTTCGAGCGCTGGGCCGCAAGCCGCCACGCTCCGACGCCCGTCTCCTGGCTCGCTACGACCCTGGTCGAGGATCTCCCGCTGCTGATCCAGCAAGGGCAGCCGCCGATCTCCGATCTGGCGGTCGGACCCGACGGGTCGGCGAGCCTGCGCTGCCGGCTGAACTCGCCCGCCAACGTGGGTACGGTGCTGCTGGGTCCGGGCTCCGCAGCGCCGCCCGGTGAGCGCCTCTCGCGCCCGGCCGCGGGAGCGATGCACGGCGGCGTCGCCGGCGACGCGCCAGCCGAGCGGCTCGAGCAGCTGGCCTCGCGCAGCGCTAGAGGCGAGGGGCGGATATCGGCGCTCAGCTACACCTCGCTGAGCGAGCTGGAGCGCTGCGGCTATCGCTACTACCTCGAACGCGTGATCGGGCTCGCCGAGGACCGGGGGGCCACGCGCAGGGAGGGCGATGGGCTCGAGGCCCGCACGCGCGGAACGCTCGTGCACCGGCTGCTGGAGTCGCTCGACTTCGCTCGCCCGAGCCCGCCCTCGGCTGAGGACGTGGCCGCGGCGGGACGCGAGCTCGGGATGCGCGTCGGCGAGCGCGAGCGCGTCGAGATCTCCCGACTGATCGAGGCGGCGAGCCGGGCCACGCTCGCGACCCGCCTCGCCGCAGCGAAGACCGTTCGTCGTGAGCATCCGTTCGCCTTCTCGCTCGCGGCGCAGGAGCCTCTGGTCACCGGCGTGATCGATCTCATCGCCGGCGAGCCCGACGGCGGCTATCTCGTAGTGGACTTCAAGAGCGACCGGCTTGCGACGGGCGTGCGGCTGGGCGAGGTGGTCGAGCGTGACTACGCCGTCCAGGGTCTGCTCTACGCCCTCGCCGTCCTGCGCGAGGGAGTGCTTGACGTGGAGATCGTGCACTGGTTCCTCGAGCGTCCCGATGAGTGGGCCAGCGCGCGCTACACGGCCGCCGATCGCCCCGCGCTCGAAGAGCAGCTCGCCGAGCGGCTCGCCCGCGCAGGCGAGCACCCGTTCGCCGTGACTCCAAAGCCACACCGAGGCCTCTGTCTCACGTGTCCCGGCAGGGCCGGGCTGTGCTCGTGGGGCGAGGCCGAGACCCTGCGGGAGGATCCCGAGCAGGAAGCGGTGGAACTCGCGGGAGGGGGATACTGAGTCTCGCGATGTCAGAGCAGATCGAGGACTTCGTCCGATCCGTATACGACCGATTCAACCGTGGCGAGCGACTGCCTGCTGGGGACGCTTGGCACGCCGACGGCGTGTACGTCAACTCAAGCAATGATCCGGACCCAGGCACCCATCGCGGCCTGGAGGCGATCACGAAGCAGTTCCAGACGTGGATCGACGCCTATCCGGATCTGCGCGTTGATCCGCTCGAGATCCTGGTCAACGACGATCGGGCGCTCGTCTGGGCCCGGTGGTCCGGCCACGGTGCCGGCAGCGGGGTTCCCATCGAGATGGAGATGGCCCAGGTCTGCACGATCGAGGACGGGAAGATCCGGCGTATCGAGGAGTACATGGATCGTGCCGAGGCCCTCGAGGTCTTGTCGCCGCGCGAGTAGGCGCGCCGAGTTTCAAGGCATCGTAAAAAGGCACGAAGACGGGCCGCTGGGCCCTCTCTACAGGCATTTAGATTCGTCGCACGCGCCAGTTTGCGGGGGCGCTTCACTGCTACGCTTTCTGGCTCCGCCTCAGGTGCCCGCCTGCCCGCGCCAAGGGAGCACTTCCATGACCTCGCAAACCAAGCAGCCGCCAGAGGCCGTCGGCCTTTACGACCCCAGCTTCGAGCATGACGCGTGCGGCGTCGGCATGGTCGCCCGCTTGGACAACCGGCCCACGCATGACGTCATCAGGCGGGCAATAACTGCGCTCGAGAACCTCGAGCACCGTGGCGCGACAGGCGCCGACAAGTGCACGGGCGATGGCGCCGGGATCCTGATGCAGATGCCCGACGAGCTGCTGCGCGCGGCCGTCGACTTCGAGCTCCCGCCTCTGGGTCGCTACGGCGTGCTGGTGTGCTTCCTTCCGACCGACGCGGGCGCACGCGCGCGGCTCGAGGGCCTGCTCGAGCGGACAGTCCTCGCCGAGGGCCAGCGGCTGCTCGGGTGGCGCGACGTGCCCGTCGACCCCGAGCACACGGGCGAGACCGCCGCCGCCTGCCGCCCGGTGATCCGGCAGCTGTTCGTCGGCGCCGCCGCCGAGCTCGAGAGCGACCGCGACGCCTTCGAGCGCAAGCTGTACGTGGTCCGCCGCATCTGCGAGCTGACCGCCGAGGAGCCCGGGCTGTACGTGGCGTCGAGCTCCTCACGGACGATCAACTACAAGGGCATGCTGATCAGCTATCAGCTGGCGGCGTTCTACCCCGACCTGCGCGACGAGCGCGCGAAGACGGCGCTGGCGCTCGTGCACTCCCGCTTCTCCACCAACACGTTCCCCAGCTGGCAGCTCGCCCACCCCTACCGCGTGATCTGCCACAACGGCGAGATCAACACGGTGATGGGCAACGTCAACTGGATGCGCGCGCGCGAGAGCAAGCTGCGCAGCGAGCTGTTCGGCGAGGACCTCGAGAAGATCCTGCCGGTCGTCAGGCCGGGCAACTCCGACTCGGCGACGTTCGACAACGTGCTCGAGCTGCTGCTGCTCGCGGGCCGCTCGCTCCCGCACGCGGCGATGATGATGATCCCCGAGGCGTATCGCGACCGCGAGGACCTGCCTGACTACCTGAAGGGCTTCTACGCGTTCCACTCCTGTCTCATGGAGCCATGGGACGGCCCGGCGTCGGTCGCCTTCACCGACGGGCGCGTCGTCGGCGCGACGCTCGACCGCAACGGGCTGCGACCCGGCCGCTGGGTGGAGACGACCGACGGGCACGTCGTGCTCGGCTCGGAGTCGGGGCTGCTGGACATCCCTCCGGCGGAGATCCGGCGCCTTGGACGACTGCAGCCGGGCAAGCTCTTCCTCGTCGACCTCGAGCGGGGGCGCATCGTCGAGGACGAGGAGGTCAAGCGCGAGGTCTCGACCCGTCGCCCTTACGGCGAGTGGTATGCGCGCAACGCGGTGCCGTTCTCGACGCTGCCCGAGTCCGAGCAGGTGACGCTGTCCAGCCAGCCGCTGCGGCTGCGCCAGCGCGCCTTCGGCTACTCCCAGGAGGACCTGCGGGTGCTGCTCGAGCCGATGGCGATCGAAGGCGCCGAGCCCGTCGGGTCAATGGGCAACGATCTCTCGCTCGCCGTCCTCTCCGACCAGGCGCCACCGCTGTTCTCCTACTTCAAGCAGCTGTTCGCGCAGGTGACGAACCCGCCGATCGACTCGACCCGCGAGGAGATCGTGATGAGCCTCTCGACGAGTCTCGGCAACGAGCGCAACCTGTTCGAAGAGACCCCCGAGCACGCGCACAAGCTGGAGCTCGAGCAGCCGATCCTGCTCAACCGCGAGCTCGAGACGCTGCGTCACGTCGACCATGACGTCTACAAAGCCGAAACCCTCGACATCACCTGGCCGGTCGAGGAGGGCCCGGAAGGGATGCCTGCGGCGATCGAGCGCATCTGCCTGGCGGCGCGCGAGGCGATCGCCCGCGGTGTCAACATCATCATCCTCTCCGACCGCCAGCTCGGCCCGCGTCGGGCTCCGATCCCCTCGCTGCTGGCCGTCGCAGCGGTGCACCACCGCCTCGTGGTCGAGGGCACGCGACTGCGCGCAGGGATCATTCTCGAGTCCGGCGAGCCGCGCGAGGTGCATCACTTCGCGACGCTAATCGGCTACGGCGCGAGCGCGATCAACCCTTATGTCGTACTCGAGACGCTCGACGAGCTCGTCGTCCAGGGACGCATCCCGCGCCAGGCAACGATCAACGGCGACGCGAAGGAGCCGACCCCGGAGGAGCTCAACGAGCTGCTGGAGCGCGCGGCGCAGAACTTCGTGAAAGCGATCGGCAAAGGGCTGCTCAAGACAATCGCCAAGATGGGCATCTCGACGATCCAGTCCTATCGCGGGGCGCAGATCTTCGAGGCGGTCGGCCTGGAGCGGGAGCTGATCGACAAGCACTTCACCGGCACGGCCTCGCGCATCGGGGGGGTCGGGCTGGGGGTGCTCGCGACGGAGGCGCTCGAGCGCCACGCGCGCGCCTATCCGGCGACGGCGGCGGGAATCGACCAGCTGCTGCCGGTCGGCGGCGTCTACGCGTGGCGCCGCGACGGCGAGCACCACATGTGGAACCCCGAGACGATCGCGCTGGTGCAGCATGCGGTGCGGGCGGCGAACGGTGACGTTGGCGCCGCCCTCGGGGGCGATCACGAGGCCTACGACACCGTGCGGGAGAGCCCGGCGTTTCAGAAGTACCGCGAGTACGCGCGAACTGTGAACGACGTTGCCGCGCGGCAGGCGACGCTCCGCGGCCTGCTCGAGATCCCGTCCGCCGGCCGGCAGCCGATCCCGCTCGAGGACGTCGAGCCGGCGAGCGAGATCGTCAAGCGGTTCTGCACTGGAGCCATGAGCCTCGGCTCGATCTCGCGCGAGGCGCACGAGACGCTCGCGATCGCGATGAACCGGCTTGGCGGTCGCTCGAACACAGGCGAGGGCGGGGAGGACCCCTCCCGCTACGTACCCGACGCCAACGGCGATCGTCGCCGCTCGGCCATCAAGCAGGTCGCCTCGGGCCGCTTCGGTGTGACGATCCACTACCTCGTCAACGCGGACGAGCTCCAGATCAAGATGGCCCAGGGCGCCAAGCCCGGCGAGGGCGGACAGCTTCCCGGCCACAAGGTCGACGCGTACATCGGCTCGATCCGCCACACGACGCCCGGCGTTGGCCTGATCTCGCCGCCGCCGCACCACGACATCTACTCGATTGAGGACCTCAAGCAGCTGATCTACGATCTGCGCTGCTCGAACCCCCCGACGAAGGACTACGCCGGCGCGCAGGTGTCGGTCAAGCTCGTCGCCGAGGTCGGCGTCGGCACGGTCGCAGCGGGGGTCTCGAAGGCGAACGCCGACCGCGTCCTGATCTCGGGCCACGACGGCGGCACCGGTGCCTCGCCCCTGTCCTCCATCCAGTCGGCCGGCGTCCCGTGGGAGATCGGGCTGGCCGAGACCCAGCAGACGCTGCTGCTCAACGACCTTCGCTCGCGGATCGTCGTGCAGACCGACGGCCAGCTCAAAACCGGCCGCGACGTCGTCGTCGCGGCGATGCTCGGCGCGGATGAGATGGGCTTCTCGACCGCGCCGCTCGTGGCGACGGGCTGCATCATGATGCGCGTCTGCCACCTGAACACCTGCCCGGCCGGCATCGCCACGCAGGACCCGGAGTTGCGCAAGCGCTTCAAGGGAACGCCCGAGCACGTCGTCAACTTCTTCTTCTTCGTCGCGGAGGAAGTGCGCGAGATCCTCGCCTCGGTCGGGCTGCGCTCCCTGGATGAGGCGATCGGACGCGTCGACCTGCTCGGCGTGGGCGCCGCGATCGACCACTGGAAGGCGCGTGGAGTCGACCTCACCCACATCCTCACGCACATAGAGATTCCCGACGGGGCACCTCGCCGGCGCGTGGAACCGCCGCCGCGTGTGCTCGATGACGCGATCGACTGGGAGCTGGTCGAGGGATCCGCTCCGGCCCTCGAGCGCCGGCAGCCGGTGCGGCTCGAGCTTCCGATTCGCAACCGCAACCGCTGCGTCGGGGGCATTCTCTCGAGCCACGTGGCGCGAGCCCATGGCGCCGGTGGGCTGGCGGAGGACTCGATCGCGGTCGACTTCGAAGGCTCGGCCGGGCAGAGCTTCGCCGGCTGGCTCGCTCCGGGGATCACCTTCATGCTGCGCGGCGACGCGCAGGACTATGCCGGCAAGGGCCTCTCCGGTGGGGTCTTCGCCATGCGCCCGCGGGAGGGCATGGGCGAGCATTTCAAGGCCGAGCAGAACGTGATCGTGGGCAACACCGTGCTGTACGGCGCCACCGCGGGCAGGGCTTTCTTCCGCGGGCTGGCGGGCGAGCGCTTCGCCGTGCGCAACTCCGGCGCCTGGGCGGTCGTCGAGGGCGTCGGCGACCACTGCTGCGAGTACATGACCGGAGGACGCGTCGTCGTGCTGGGACCGACCGGACGCAACTTCGCCGCCGGCATGAGCGGTGGCGTCGCCTACGTCCTCGATGAGCACGGCAGCTTTGCCAAGCGCTGCAACATGGGCATGGTCGGCTTCGAGGAACTCTCAGCAGCGGATGCGATCGAGCTGCGGACGATGGTCGAAGAGCACGAGCGACGGACGGACTCCCCGGTCGCGGCCCGCGTGCTCGCGGAGTGGGACGAGCTGCTGGCGAAGGGCGCCTTCGTGAAGGTGATGCCGCACGACTACAAGCGCGTGCTGCGCGAGCTTGCCGAGGAAGAGGCGCGCGCGGCGATCGCCGCCGAGAACGGCAACCTGTCGGCTCGCCGGCCGCTTGACGCGGTCGGCGAGACGGGCGCTTGATGGGCAAGCTCGGCGGCTTTCTACAGATCGAGCGCCACGGAATCCCCCAGCGGGACCCGGCGCAGCGCGCGCACGATTACCGGGAGTTCCTGCTGCAGCGGCCCGCCCAGGAGCTGCGCGAGCAGGGGGCGCGGTGCATGGACTGCGGCGTCCCGTTCTGCCACAACGGCTGCCCGCTCGGCAACCTCATTCCCGACTGGAACGACCTCGTGTACCGCGATCGCTTCCGCGACGCGATCGTGCAGCTGCATGCCACGAACAACTTCCCCGAGTTCACCGGCCGGTTGTGCCCTGCGCCGTGCGAGGCGGCGTGCGTGCTCGAGATCCGCGAAGGCGACGCGGTCACGATCAAACAGATCGAGAACTCGATCATCAACCGAGCCTGGGAGGAGGGCTGGGTGGCGCCCGAGCCGCCGAGGCGCGAGACGGGCAGTCGGGTGGCCGTCGTCGGCTCGGGCCCGGCGGGCATGGCCGCAGCCCAGCAGCTGCGCCGGGCGGGTCACCGCGTGACGCTTTTCGAGCGCGACGAGGCGATCGGCGGACTCGTGCGCTTCGGGGTGCCGGACTTCAAGATCGAGAAGACCGTCGTGGAGCGGCGCGTCGAGCAGATGGTCGCCGAGGGCGTCGAGATGCGTTGCGGGGTCGATGTCGGAAGCGACGTCAGCGTCGGCGAGCTCCGAGAGCAGTTCGGCGCGATCGTGCTCGCGACCGGCGCCCGCGTCCCGCGCGACCTGCCCGTCCCGGGCCGGGAGCTCGACGGAGTGCACTTCGCGATGGATTACCTCTACCAGCGCAACCGCTTCATCGCGCGCGAGTTCGGCCCCGAGCCCACCGTCGCCCAGCCTCCCGTCGAGCGCGAGATCACGGCCGCCGACAAGGACGTGGTCGTGATCGGCGGAGGCGACACCGGAGCCGACTGCGTCGGCAACGCGATCCGCGAGGGCGCGCGCTCGATCACGCAGCTTGAGTTGCTCTCCGAGCCGCCGCCGCAGCGCCCGGACGATCTCACACCCTGGCCCCTGTGGCCTCAGAAGTACCGCCTCAGCTACGCGATGCAGGAGGCCCAGACGGCAGGCGTCGGCGAGCAGGACTACTCGATCGCGACCACTCGCTTCGCCGACGACGGACGCGGGGCCGTGGCCGCGCTAACGATCACGGCGGCCGAGCCGGAGCCTCCGTTCGCGCCCGTCGCCGGCACCGAGCGTGAGCTGCCGGCGCAGCTGGTGCTCCTGGCGATGGGCTTCCTGCACCCCGAACAGGGGCTGCTCGAGCAGCTCGGCGTCGAGAAGGACCCGCGCGGCAACGTCAAGGCCGTGAAGCCCTACGCAACCTCGGTCGAGGGCGTCTTCGCCGCCGGCGACGCGCGCCGCGGCCAGTCGCTGATCGTGTGGGCGATCAATGAGGGCCGCCAGTGCGCACGGATGGTGGACCGTTACCTGGAGCAGGGTCTGTGGAGCAGGAACGGGCGGCCGGCCAGGGCCGGCTCCGGAGGGTTGCCCGAAGACGCCGGCATCGCCGGCCACGGCGACGCCGACGAGGGCCCGGAGGGGCCGCCTCAGGACGCCGGTCCGACGTAGGAGGCTCCGTTCCCCCCACCGAAGCCCGCTACGCTAGCTCGTCGTGAGCGCGGCGTCGGAAAACGGTGATTACACGGCGGCGAAGCTGCCTCGGGCGTGCATCATCGGCGCCGGCTCTTCCGGTATCGCCGCCGCCAAGGCACTGCACGAGCGTGGGATCGCGTTCGACTGCTTCGAGAAGTCCGACCGGGTGGGCGGCAACTGGGTCTACGGAAACAAGAACGGCACCTCGGCGGCCTATCGCGACCTGTTCATCAACACCTCGCGCCCGCGCATGCAGTACACGGACTACCCGATGCCGGAGTCCTATCCCGATTTTCCGCACCACACGCACATCGCCGCCTACTTCGACAAATACGTCGACCACTTCGGATTCCGCGAGAAGATCACCTTCGAAACCGGCGTCGAGCGGGCGTCCAGGGACGCGAGCGGCCGCTGGAGCGTGCGGCTCGACACCGGCGAGACGCGCGCGTACGACGCGCTGCTCGTCGCCAATGGGCACCACTGGAATCCGCGCTGGCCCGAACCGGCGTTCGCCGGCTCGGACAGCTTCACCGGCATGCAGATGCACGCCCACTCCTACCGCGAGAACTCGATCTTCGCCGGAAAGCGGGCCGTGATCGTGGGGATGGGCAACTCGGCGATGGACATCGCTGTCGAGTGCTCCTACGTCGCCGAGCGGACCTACCTGTCGGCGCGCCAGGGCGTGTGGATCATCCCGAAGTACATCTTCGGCAAACCGGCCGACCAGCTGCGCAACGACCCGCGGGTGCCGTTCAAGGTCCGCCAGCGCTTCATCCAGGCGCTGATCCGCAGTTACGTGGGGCCGCCGGAGCGCTACGGCCTGCCGAAGCCGAACCACAGGTTCGGGGAGGCGCACCCGACGGTCTCGGGGCGCATCCTCGACCGCATCCAGCACGGGACGATCACGCCCAAGCCCAACATCGACTCATTTGAAGGATCGCGGGTGAAGTTCTTGGACGCCAGTGCCGTCGAGGCCGACGTCGTCGTTCACTGCACCGGCTACAAGATCACGTTCCCATTCTTCGACGAGGACCTGATCGCCGCACCGGACAACCACATCGAGCTCTTCCGCCGCGTCTTTCACCCGGAGATCGAGAACGTCTTCTTCATCGGCCTGCTGCAGCCGCTCGGCGCGATCATGCCGCTGGCAGAGGCCCAGGGCGCGTGGGTGGGCGACTACCTGCTGGGCGATTACGCGCTCCCAGACCATGCGCGCATACGCGCCGACATAAGAGCCGATCAGGCGGCGATGCGGGCACGCTACGTCGCCTCCAAGCGCCACACGATCCAGGTCGATTTCGATGACTACCTCCACGCGCTCGCGAAGGAGCGGCGCGAGGGCGCCGCCCGGGCGCGCGCCAACGGCTTTCTTCCACCGGCGCAATGCCGACCTTCTGCCGCCACAACCGCTTCATAGAGCGCTGCCCGATCTGCAGCAAGACGCTGCCGGGTTACGCCGCTGAAACGAAGCCATCTCGGCGTGCCGGCTCCGAGCGCGCGCCGGCACGCGACGGGCCCGCAAGGCGGCGAGCTCCGCGCGGCGAGGGTGTGCGCGTGCATCGCGAGGGTCGCGCCCAGCAGGACGGCTTCAGCTCGGGGCTGATCCCCGGCGTGCACGCGTCCGCCGACGCGCGCGGCCTGGCGCAGGAGATCGCGTTCTCGAGCGCGCGACTCCTCGCCCTGGCCGAGGACCCGCCCGGTCTCTATGGGGAGGCCCGCGCGCTGGCCGAGCGCGATCGCGATCGCGCCACGTGGATCTGCTTCTTGATCTCCTACCTGTCGCCGCTGGACGGCGAGGACCCGTTCGCCGGCATCCGCCTCGCTCTCGCGCGCGGCTCGGGTGATGAGCTTGCCGGGGGCGAGCTGCCCGATCTCGCCGGCGTGCCCCTGGGCCCCCGAACCTCGCATGATCCCGCGCGCGGCACCGACACGCTGATGGCCTACCGCCAGTGGGTCCAGCACGCAGGCCTGAGCGGCGGTCAGGCGCTCGCGTTCTCCGGCGATCCGAGTTGGAGTGAGGAACGGCGCTTCGAGCGCGTGTTCGAGCGGCTGGCGCTGCCCGGATTCGGGCGCATGGGGCGCTACGACCTGCTGCTGACGCTCGGGCGGCTCGGGCTCTACGGGTTGCGCCCGGACTCGCTGCACCTCTCTGGTGCGGCCGGGCTGTCGGCCGGCGATCCCACGGCGCTGGCCGCCAAGCGCGTGTTCGCGATCGGCGATCCGCTGCTTCTGGAGCGCCGCGCCCGCGCACTCGCCGCTGCGGTCTCGGTTCCGATCGAGACGCTGGACCTGGCGCTCGGCAACTGGGGCTCCGGCCAACGGGCGACGCTCGGATTCCCCGTCGAGATCAGCGATAGCGGGGCGCTCGAGCGCGCTACGGACGCGCTCGGGCTGTGAGCCGGCGCCGGCGACAGGGACGCGAAAGTGCCGTCCACACGGCCGCCTACAGTCACGGGTGTCAGCTGTTCCTCTTCTCCAGGAGTCGCCGATGCCACTCTGCTTCATCCAACCGCAAGATGCAATCCGCGTCATCGCTGAGTCGGTCGGCCGCGAGGCCCGTCGCCAGCTGGTGGGCGAGGTCGTGCGCGCCTGGGTGGATGACATCCCCGAACAGGAGCTCTCGGTTCACTACGCGAAGGCGATCGCCGACCTCGATCAGGACGACCTGCACCTGCTCGCGGCCTGGCACGCCTCGCTCGAGGTAGGCCAGCCGATCCCCAACACGGACTTCCTCGTGCGCGTCTTCCCGAGCCTCGGAGAGAACCGGCGCGAGGCCCTGAAGATCGCGGCCGGCTTCCGTGGCGAGGAGGCATTCCAGGCCGGCGTCGCCGAGGACCAGGCGCTGGACACGGTGCTACCTCGCCTCTCCGAGGCGCGGGCGATCGAGCTCGCAAACGAGTGCATCCAGCTGTACATGTGGGACCGCCTCGGCTGCGACAACTAGCGACCGATCGAAGCAGCGGGTGGAGCCAGGCGGCGTGCTCGATCAGACGGTGGCCGACTCCGGATCCGGGCGGACGATCACGGTGTCGGCCACCGGGATGATCTCGTCGACGGGAAGCTCGGCGCGGGCGGCGTGGTCGCGGATCGCCTCTGGGCTGCTCGCCTGATAGACGCAGACGGTTCCGACCGAGCCGCCGTCCTCCTGCAGCACGTAGCTGCGGATCCAGCGGATGTCCTCCGACATCTCCTCGTCGCCGACAGCTTTGGAACGCGCCGCCGCCTCTTGCAGCTCCTCGGGTGATCGCCAACCGCCGCGACGCAGGATCACGTAGGTGTTCATGGTGCCGCTCCTTTCTGGCCGGGAATGTGAGACAGACCCTACGCCAGATCGCCGGCGCTGCGGGGCACGGGAGCGTGCGAGCTAGACTGGCGGGCATGTCAGCCGATTCCACGATCCCCAGCGAGGAGGGCGTCATGGACGCCCTCTCGAACGTGATCGACCCGGAGCTTGGACTCGACTTCGTCGAACTGGGACTAATCTACGGCGTCGAGATCGACGAAGGCGCCGTTCGCGTCACCTTCACGCTGACCACCCCGGGCTGCCCGATCGGGCCGCAGGTGACCGAGCAGATCGAGGAATTCGTCGGCGAATTGGAGGGTGTCAAGACGGTCGAGTCGGAGATGGTCTTCACGCCGCCCTGGTCGCCGGAGAAGATGAGCGAGGACGCCAAGTTCGCGCTCGGGTTCTGATTCAGCCCGAGAACACGGGGGCGAATCGCCTAAGAGTGGTCAGGGTGTCAGCGAAGTGCCAGCGGGAGGGCAGATCGCGTTCCGCTCGTCGGCCGGGCTCCCGTCCGCGCGCGTTGCAATTCTGAAAGGTCGTGGGCGAAGCGGTCGCAACAATCTCCGTGTCTGCGTCGGCGTTGGTCGGTGTCGGCAGCCTCATCGCTGCTGCCTGGGGCTCCTCTCGCGAGACAACGTCGGCGTGCAAGCCCTCGGCGAAGATCGGTTTCTCGTGGAGGGCCCCGGTGAGCGCCAGACGGTCGAAGGCTTCGATCCTGCACGGCGGCTCGCGCACATGTTCGCTGGCAAGTCGGCCTAGGTCTCCGCTTCGACCGCCTTCGCCAGCTCGGCCAACGGCGCGACCGAAATGGGGCGGCTCCGTCCTCAGCTCCCACCGTGCAGGCGGCGCCGAGACCAAAACCGCCCCTGGAGAGGGCATCCGGTACCGGCGTCCCTCTCCCACGGTCGGTTTACCCGGCATTGGGCACCGTCAACCCCGCAACGCTTGTGACTGTCTGTCCCTCGGCTAGCACACGCTTCGCCGTCAGGACGCGAGCGCGCGGAGCTGTTCGAGCGCGCCGCGGCGATCACCGTGTTCGGCCGCGAGGATGATCGCGCCGTGCGGCCCTATCGCAGCCATCCCGGTGAACTGCTTGAACGCGGCCCGCCACCGGTCCGCCTGCACGCGCTCGACAACCAGCTCGCAGTCCTGCTTGAACGCGATCTCCCGCAGCTCGTTTTCCAGTTGCTCGACATCCATGTCTTAGCCCTTTGCCCTCGGCTTCGACGGCTTCCGCCAACTGCTTGAGGGTCACGCGCAACGCCTCCGCGATTCGGCGCACACTGTCCCAGCTAGGCACGGTCGGCCCCGTGGGTCTCCATATAGGCGCGAGCGGCACGTTCGAGGGTTGGTAGGCCAGAGCGGAGCGAAGGCGTCCGTGCCTTCGCTCGCCCTTTTCGGCACGACCGAGCGTGAGCGAGAGGTCGTGCCCGGGAGGGTTTCCCGTTGCCTCCCACTGAGCGCTAACACGTCCAAGCTCCGTCAGGGTGGTGCGCGGCTCCCCCAATAGCGCAGCCGTGGTATGTCCGGGCGACCGACGCGCGCGCCCCTGTTCCGCCTTGGCAGAGACTGCGCAACGCCCTACTCGGCCCGCCTGGCCAGCTCGGCCAGCGGCAGCCCGAGCGCGCCCGCCAGGGGGGCCCGCATGCTCGACCAGCTCGGGTCTGACAGTCCGGCCTCAAGCCGGCGGCCGGGCTCCTGGCTTTCATCGCCCGAGCCCCTCGGGCGACGATTGCCGGACCCCCTGGCTGAGCGCCTGCGCGATCTCGCCGTGGACCAATGATCGAGCCACCGTTCAGGCTCGCCGCAAAGTGCGCGGACTCCGGAGCACGGCCCTGTGAGGGCTGAGGCAACTGGTCTACGATCATCGCCCCTGTAAGGAGTGAGCGTGGGGAGCGCCCCCGGTTCTGGTCCCTCCTCCCGGGCCGGGGGCCGCATATCCCGCATTTCCTCGTGGTGGACGTGGCGGCTGTGCTCGCGATGTCGCCGATTCGAGCCCGAAGATAGGACACCCCTGCAGCCGGTGTGGGTCCCGGCGGCCTGGATCTCAAATCTGGTGCGGCAGGCAATATGTCCAAAAAGAATCCCCTGGGACCGCCAGGTTCAGCGCGGTCGGCCCCAGTCCGCTGCGGGCGAGCAGTCCGCGGTCTGAAATAGGAGTAGCCTCGCCCACGGGACCGTTCTCGGCCGCTGCTGGTCGAACCTCTCGCGCAGGCCACCGGCGGGCAAGACCTGCCTCTCGCTGACCTCACGGCCGTTTCGTCCAACGCGACGGAAACGCGGCTCCAAAGCGGAGCCGTCCCGGTTCGGAGGTTCTTGGAGGAGGTCGGCCATCAGCGAATCGCAGGCTCGTCACGAGCTGCGGTGGCCCCTGCTTCGAGGCGATCGAACGCCATCCACCCGTGACGCGCGTGCGCTCACAGATCGGCGCGCGGCCTTCCCGCATCGGGCGGGAGCAGAAAGCTCAAAAGGAACAGTAAGCGGGGGGCGACGGCCGATTCGAGTCGTCGCGCCCGCGACTCCAAGCAGAGGAGCAGACAACCATCCGCCGCGCCGCTTCCCTGAAGTCGCCACGCGCCCAGGCCCGCGAGGATCCCCAGCACGAGGTCCGGCTTCGCTGAGGTCGCCTACTCAGCGAGCCCTACGGCCGCGAGTGCTTGCTGCCAGGTTTGGAAGAATCGGACCTCGCCGAAGTTGCCGTCGCGGAAGTCCGAGCAGACGACCGCGTAGCGCTCGCGAATCGCAGCCGCTGAACCCTTGATTCGCCCCGTCATATCCGTGCGGACGAGGACCCGCTCACCCGCTCCGCGGATCTCAAGGACATCCCAGGCAAAGTCCTCGAACGCATTGGTGAAAATTGCGTTCAGTTCGCGAACGCCGTCGTGTCCCCGGTACTCGGCGTCCTCGGCCCACGCGGCGATCGGATAGAAGACGACGTCTGGTGGATAAAACGCGAGCGCTGCATCAACCCCGCCTGCGTTCGCCGCCTCGAACGCCCTGCGCACCAGTTCCACGTTCCGCTGCGACACGTCCTCTCGCAGGGCGGCGAGCGCATCGGCTTCCTCTGGGCCGAGCGACCGGAAGTGGACGACCTTGCCGTCTCGAAAGATCCAGCGGTAGACCAAGGGCTCGTTGATCTCGAGGCCAGTGTGCCGCGCCCTCGCTCGCCATCGATGGAAGGAGACGAGGTGATCGCGTGCGTCGACAATCTCCTCCAACTCGACCACCATCCACTCAAAGGGCTCGGTCCAGCGTTCCGCCGCACGGACTACACCCTCGTGGCCGTGGTAGATCTCGCCAACGTGGTCGGGCAAGTTCATATCTTCATAGGCGACTTCGGGATCGAAGAGAGACATGTCGACTGCCCCTCGTCGCCAGGCGTCCACGGTCCATCCATCGCGGGCCAACGGCTCCCAGAATGCCCGCAGCGCTTCCACGTTCGTAGCTGGCATCGCCTACCCCATGGCGGGCGGCTATGCCAGCGTCGGAACAGACTCGCGCGCGAGCGAGACGAGGTTCGCGAGTTCCTCGGCGATGTTCTCGCCGATTGAATCGATATCCGGGAGCGCGTCGAAGTCGCCTAGCAGGCCGAAGTTCATGTGGCCGTTGTAGGACATGATCGCGATCGCCAGGGCCTGGTTCTCTGGCAGAAAGGCCACTGGCATCGCCTGCAGCATTTCGCGGCCGAGCACGTAGAGGGGGAACTGCGGACCCGGGATGTTGGTCACGATCAGGTTGAAAAGCCGTGTGGAGAAGTTCAAGCGCGAAGCCTGTGCGAGGATCGTCGGCGGCGCGAAGTTCTGCGCACCGGCGATCATTTCGGCGCCGAGCGCCTGCTTCGACTCCTTCAGGCCGTCCATCGCCTGGGAGACGAAGCGCAGGCGCTGGATCGGGTCGGCGATGTAGATGGGCAGGGGCCCCCGCATGGCGACGATGCGGTTTCCCGCCTCATCGTGCTGGTCCTCGGCGCGCACGGAGACCGGCACGAGGGCGCGCATCTCCACGCCCTGGGTGTGCCTGCCCCTCGAGATCAAGAACGAGCGCAGGGCACCCGCGACGACGGCGAGCACGACGTCGTTGACGGTGCCGCCAAACGCGTTCTTGACGGTCTTGAAGTCGTCGAGCTCGCTCGAGATTCCGACGAACCGCCGGTAAGGCCCGATAGGGACGTTCAACGGCGTCTCTGGGGCCGGATTGAGCCCGGCCCAGACGATCTCGCCGACTCCCTCGGCCGCTTCCCGCGCGCGCGCGAGCGCGTGCTCGGGGTGCGTCAGCGCGTCGATCGCGCCCTCGGCCAGCTCGATCGCGGCGCGAAGCGCCCCCAACAGGCCGGCGCCGATCAGCTGCGCGGTGCCCGGTTCGCGATGCGGCTGCCACGGGCGCTTCGAGTGAGCGATCGGCGGCGGGTCGGGCGAGAGGTCGAACAGCACCGTCGCCAGATCGATTCCGGCGATGCCGTCGATCAACGAATGATGGGTCTTCGTGATCAGCGCGAAGCGGTTCTCCTCGAGGCCCTCGATCAGCCACATCTCCCACAGGGGCTTGGAGCGGTCCAGCTGCTGGGAGAAGATGCGCGCAGTCAGCTCCTGAAGCTGCTCCCAGGTCCCTGGAGCGGGAAGAGCGGTGTGACGCACGTGATACTCGAGATTGAAGTTCGGGTCGTCGATCCAGACCGGGCGTCCGCTGTCCAGCGCTGTGTAGGCGAGCTTGTGACGGTAGCGCGGGACCAGGTGCAGGCGCGTGCGGATCTCGCCGAGGAATTCCTCCATCGTCGGGGGCGGCCCCTCCACGATCGTCACCCCACCGATGTGCATGTGTGAGACGGGGCCCTCCTGGTGCAAGAAGGAGGCATCGATCGGCGTCAGCCTGTCGAGGTGGCGTTGCGGCATCTCCGCTTAGCCTACCTCGGCTCCCCCTACAATGGCAATCGTGACTCACACGGTCCAGAAGCTGCTGCTGGCGGCGCCACGCGGCTACTGCGCAGGAGTCGACAGGGCCGTGCAGACCGTCGAACGGGCGCTGGACATCTACGGCGCGCCCGTCTACGTACGCAAGGAGATCGTCCACAACAAGCACGTCGTCGCCGGGCTGCGCGAGCGGGGTGCGATCTTCGTCGACGAGCAGACCGAAGTGCCGGAGGGTGCGGTCTGCGTATTCTCCGCACACGGCATCGCTCCGAGCGTGCGCGCGGGTGCCGAGGAGCGCGGCCTGCGCACGATCGACGCGACCTGCCCGCTCGTGACGAAGGTTCACCGCGAGGCGGTGCGCTTCGCGGCCGAGGGCTACACGATCGTGCTGATCGGCCACGACGGCCACGAGGAGGTCGAAGGGACGATGGGCGAGGCCCCCGAGCAGATCTTTCTCGTGCAGAGCGAGGAGGACGTGGACCAGCTCGAGATCGACGACGGCGAGCACATCGCCTACGTCACCCAGACGACCCTTGCGGTCGACGAAACCAGCTCCATCATCGCCCGCCTGCGCGAGCGTTTTCCGCACATCGTCGGGCCTCGCACCGACGATATCTGCTACGCCACGACGAACCGCCAGTCGGTCGTCAAGCAGATGGCGGGCGAGTGCGAGCTGATGCTCGTGATCGGCTCCCGCAACTCGTCCAACTCGCTGCGGCTCGTCGAGGTCGCGCGCGACTGCGGTGCCCAGGCGCACCTGATCGACCACGCCGGCGAGGTGCGGGAGGAGTGGTTGTCCGGCGTTCGCGTGGTCGGCATCTCCTCCGGCGCCAGCGCTCCCGAGAACCTGGTCCAGGACCTGGTCGAGCTCTTCCGCGAACGAGGCGTCGAAGACATCTCCGAGTTCGAAGTGATCCGCGAGGACGTCCGCTTCATGCTCCCCAAGCAGATCCGCGAAGCGGTCGCCGCCGGCGAGGCATCCTGACTCTCGGGACAGGTTTCCGGCGCCGACCGCATGCGGAGCGCCGAGCAGCGACCCCAACGCGTCGGCCATGCGTACGCTGATCGTCTCCGACCTGCACCTCGGCGGCCTCCACGGGACCGATTTGCTCCGCCGTCCCGAGTTGCGCGCTCCGCTGCTGCAGGCCGCCGCTGACGTCGACAGGCTTGTCCTGCTTGGCGATGTCCTCGAGCTGCGCCATGGCCCGCTACGGGAGGCGATGGCCGCCGCGCGGCCCTTCTTCGAGGATCTCGGAGAGGCGCTCGCGGGACGCGAGCTCGTGATCGTGGCCGGCAACCACGATCACGCCCTCGTGGAACCGTGGCTTGCGAGGCGAGGCGAAGAGTCCGAGCCGGCACCGCTTGAGATCGAGCAGGTGCTCGATCCGGAGCAGGTGTCCCCGGCGTATGAGCGGATCGCTGGCTGGGCGTCGGGCGCGCGGGTACGCGTCGCATACCCGGGCCTGTGGGTGCGCACGGACGCCTACGCGACTCACGGGCACTATCTCGACAGCCACCTCACCGTGCCCACCCTCGAGCGTCTCAGCGTGGCGGCAATGGCCCGTCTGTTGCGCAAGCCCGCTGACTCGCTGTCCTGCGTCTCCGACTATGAGGCGCTCGGCGCCCCGGTGTTCGCGTGGCGCGACGCGGTTGCGCGGGGTGCCCACACGGGCTCCGCGCTCAACGGGATCGCGACCGTCGGCGCCTGGCGCGCGCTGAACGCCGGCGCCGGCGCGGATGGCCTGGTCCAGGCCGGCTCCCGACCCCGCCCGCGCGCCCGCGGCCTGAGCGCGCTTCATCGGCTGCGCAGGCGAGCGTTCGTGGCGGCCTTCCGGCTGGCGGTTGCGGCGCTCAACCGCGCGGGCTTCGGGCCATTGAGCGCGGACGTGTCCGGCGCCGAGCTGCGGCGCGCGGGGCTGCGCGCGATGGACGAGGTGGCCGTGCGGCTCGGCCTTGGCGACGCCTACGTGATCTTCGGCCACACCCACCGTGCGGGGCCGCTGCGCGGGGATGACGAGCACGAGTGGCGGGGACGCGCGGGCGCTCGACTGCTCAATACCGGCAGCTGGACCTATGCCGGGATCTTCCTCGGTGACGTGCCAGGTGAGAGCCCCTACTGGCCCGGCGCGGGCGTCCTCGTCGAGGAGTCCGGGCCACCCGTGCTCGTGCGCATGCTCCAGGACCGCACGCGCGCGGACATCCGGCCGATCCGAGCGTGAGGCTCCTCGCGGCGGGCGCCACGGTCGCGTCACTGCACGAGAAGGGACGAGTCACGGCTCGAGCGAGCCCACCCCCGGCGTGAAGCAGGTCGCAAGGCAGCTGACGCCCGCGCCGATCTCCAGGTCCAGCCATCCCACCGTGTGGCGATCGTGCTCGAGCAGCAGGTAGGCGCCTGGGTGGGTCACCTCGAGCTCTGCGCCGCGCCCAGCGGGGACTCCGTCCACGCGCATCGTGCCGGCGCCGTCGAGGACGGCCCAGACGCCGCCGGCCTCATAGGGGCCCGAGTAGGCGCCCGGCTGATCCTGCGTCTGCGGCACGAGCCTCGCCTCGGGGGCGTCCTCCGGCCGCAGCGCCGCCACGGGGTCGCGCTCGACGCCGAGCAGCTCCTGGATCGCCAACTCGGTTTCGGTGTATGCGCCCTCGCCGTAGTGGTAGTCGAAAAGCGTGCCGGAGCCGTCGAACAGGTAGCGCGCCGGCCACCCCTCGTTCTCGTACTCGCGCCACAGCTCCAGGTCGCTGTCGATCAGGACGGGGTAGGAGATCTCGAGCCGCGCCACGGCATCTCTGACCGCGCCCTCCTCGCGCGACGCGTCGAAGCCGGGGCAGTGGACGCCGACAACCCTCAGTCCGGCGGGCTCATAGCGCTCGTGCCACGCCTTCAGGTAGGGAAGCGTCCGCAGCGAGTTCGGCCGGCAGAAGTCCCAGAACTCGACGAGCAGCGGCTTCCCGCGCTGGATGGTCGCGGGGGCCCGCTTCACGTTGATCCATGGCAGCCGCCTCGGGAAGGCCGGCGCGGCGATGGTGTCTACGGGCGAGCGCAGGGTTTCCTCACCAGAGCGTCGTGGAAGGAGCGAACGCGCGGATGCGAGCGTCGCGGGTGATGAGCGGCGCGTCCACGGCGCGCGCGGTCGCGTAGATGAAGCGGTCGGCTGGATCGCCGGGGAAGCCGCGGGCGTCCAGGACGCCGGCGTCGAGCGCAATCTCGACCCCGGGCGCCAGCGACTCGACCCGCTCCTCGGCGAGCGCACGCTTCACCCACAGGCTGACATCGCGATCCAGCGAGATCCGGCCCCGTGATGCAAGCATCGCCACCTCCCAGGCGCTTAGCGTCGAGACGCCGATTGCGGTGGCATCGGCGATCGACGCAGCGGCGTCGTCGGACAGGCGCTCGGGAGACGACATCCACCAAAGCCATGCGTGCGTATCGAGCACGATCACGGCGTCGCAGCGTCCCAGTCAACGTCGAGCGGCTCGATCAACTCCTCGTCGGGGACGTTGAATGACACTGATCCACGCAGGCTCGACGGTGTCTCGGCCGAGACCACTCGGGCGACGGCGCGGCCGCGCTTGGTCACCACGATCTCCTCGCCCGTGGCGGCGACCTCGTCGAGCATCGCGAGGCATTGGGCCTTGAACTTCGAAGCGGGGACAGTTCGCTCAGACATGACTATGGTCACATTACCATAGTCATCTATCGTTTGGACGCTGCACCAGCGCGACTTGCGGCGGCGATCTAGCGAGTCTCGCTCGACGCTCCTAGCCGATGGATCCCACCATCTCCAGCTGTATGAGCCGGTTGAGCTCGACCGCGTACTCCATTGGCAGCTCCTTCGTCACCGGCTCGATGAAGCCGTTGACGATCATCGCTGCGGCCTCGTCCTCGGTGAAGCCTCGGGAGCCCATGTAGAACAGCTGATCGTCGGAGATGCGCCCGACGGTCGCCTCGTGCGCCACGGTCACGTGCGGGTTCTGGATCTGGATGTCAGGCCAGGTGTCCGAGCGTGATTCGCCATCCATCATCAGCCCGTCGCACTGCACGCGTGCCTTCGAGCCGGCCGAGTTGTGGCCCATCTTCACGAGGCCCCGGTAGCCCATGATGCCGCCGTCCTTGGAGATCGACTTGGCGAGGATGTTCGAGGTGGTGTTCGGAGCGAGGTGCACGACCTTGGCGCCGGTGTCCTTGTGGACGCCTTTTCCGGCCACGCCCACGTTGAGGTGATCGGCGCGCGCTCCCTCGCCCATCAGGAACGAGCCGGGGTAGAGCATCACGTACTTCGCGCCCATCGAGCCCCCGACCCACTCGACGGTTCCTTCGGCGTCGACCACGGCGCGCTTGGTGTTGAGGTTGTAGACGTCCTTGGACCAGTTCTGCACGGTCGTGTAGCGCGCCTTCGCGCCGTCGTGCACGAAGATCTCGACGACCGCCGAATGCATCGAGTTGACGCTGTAGGTCTGCGCGGTGCAGCCCTCGATGTAGTTCACCTCGGCGCCCTCGTCGGCGACGATCAAAGTGTGCTCGAAGGTGCCCTCGCCGGCTCCCTCCATACGGAAGTAGGACTGCAGCGGCAGATCGCACTTCACGCCCTTGGGGATGTAGCAGAACGCTCCGCCTGACCAGACCGCTCCATGGAGCGCGGAGAACTTGTTGTCCTGGGGCGGCACGCACTTGTTCATGAAGTACTTCTGCACCAGCTCTGGGTACTCGGTGACGGCAGTGTCCATCGAGCAGAAGAGGATGCCCTGCTTGGCGTACTCCTCCTTCAGGCCCTCATATACCGGCTCTTGGCGCCACACCCCCACGACGCCCGCGAGGTGCTCGCGCTCGGCCTGCGGGATTCCGAGGTCCTCATAGGTCTGCTTCATGTCGGCGGGAACTTCGTCCCAGCTGTTGAAGCGTCCGGCGGTGGGGGGCGAGTACAGCACGAGGTCATCGAGGTTCAGGCCGCTCAGGTCAGGGCCCCAGGTGGGGATCGGCTTGCGTTCGAAGATCTCGAGCGACTTGAGCCGTTTCTCGGCCATCCAGTCGGGCTCCCCCTTGATCTTCGACAGCTCGCTCACGACCTCGCGCGAGATGCCCTGGCGCGCGCGCAGCTGTCCCTGCTCGTCCTCGACGATCGGGCTCGGCTTGGTGATCTTCGTGCGGTCCAGTGTCGCCATGTGGCTCCTCGCTGCTGTCGCTCTCGCAATCCTGTGCTCTGAAGTAGGAATTCTATCGAGATGGCAAGTCCGATCCAGGTACGCCACTCGCTCTCAGCGTAATCTTCGCCGCCGCTCAGGCGGATCCGGTGGGCCAGCTGTCATCACCGGTCACCGCGCCGCGGACGACCTTCAGGTTCAGCAGCGCGCACTTGCGCCGCGTGGCCGAGACGGGTATGCCGAGCAGCTCGATCATCCAGTCGGCGTCCAGCTCGCCGACGTTCTGGAGCTCCATGCCCTTCAGCTCCTCCGAGGCGATCGAGGCGGCTGCCTGCGAGATCGCGCAGCCATGGCCGTGGAAGCGCAGGTCTTCGATGCGGCCGTCCTTGACGCGGATGTGCACGCCGAGCTCGTCGCCGCACAGCGGGTTGTGCTCGAGCGCCTCGAGGTCGCGGGGCTCGAGCTCCCCGAAGTTGCGCGGTCGCTTGTAGTGCTCGAGGATGTAGTCGCGGTAGAGGTCGTCCATCTGATCTTCAGCTCACGGGTTGTCGAGCTCGAACACCTCGCGCCCGGCCAGCAGCGCGTGCACGAGCGCGTCGATGTCCGCCGCCTCGTTATAGACGCCGACGCTCGCCCGCGCCGTGGCACCGACGCCGAGGCACCGCATCAGGGGCTGGGCGCAGTGGTGACCGGCGCGAATGCAGACGCCCCCGCGATCGGCGAGCTCGGCGACGTCATGCGGATGCATCCCCTCGATCGTGAACGACGCCAACCCGCCTCGGCCGTCCGCCTCGGGGGGTCCGACTACGCGCAGGCCGGGGACCTCTGACAGCCGCTCGAGCATGTATGCGGTCAGCGCCCGCTCGTGCGCGCGCACGCGCGTCATGTCGAGCGCGGAGAGATAGTCGACCGCGGACGCCAGCCCCACGGCCTCCGCGATCATCGGCGTGCCGGCTTCGAACTTCGACGGCAACTCGTTCCAGGTGGCGCTCTGGAAGTCGACCGAGGAGATCATGTCCCCGCCGGTCAGGAACGGCTGCATCTGCTCGAGGATCTCACTCCGCGCGTGCAGGACGCCGATGCCCGTCGGGCCAAGCGCCTTGTGTCCCGTCCAGCCGTAGAAGTCGGCGCCTAGAGCCTCGACGTCAACCGGCATCTGCGGGACCGCCTGGGCGCCGTCGACGAGCGAGACCGCGCCCGCGGCGCGTGCCCTCGCGGTCATCTCGGCGACCGGGTTGATCGTGCCGAGCACGTTGGAGACATGCGCGAACGCGAGGAGCCGCACGTCCCCGCGCGCCAGCTCAGACTCGAGCTGCTCGATCGACAGCTCGCCGCGCTCGTCCACCTTCAGATAGCGAAGGCTCGCGTCGCGTTCCCGGCACAGGACCTGCCACGGGACGATGTTGGCGTGATGCTCCATCTCGGTGATCAGCACGGCGTCGCCAGGGCCGACGTTGGCCCGTCCCCACGAGTACGCGACGAGGTTGATTGCCTCGGTGACGTTCTTCGCGAAGATCGTCTGCATCTGGCGGGCTCCGGTGAACGCTGCGATCCGCGCGCGCGCGTGGTCGAAGGCCGCGTCCGCCTCCTGCGCGAGCGCGTAGACGCCGCGGTGAACGTTCGCGTTGTGGTTGCGCAGATGGTCGGCCAGGGCGGCGATCACCACCTCGGGCTTCTGCGAGGTGGCGGCCGAGTCGAGGTAGATCAGCGGCCGCCCGCCGAAGCGGCGGGAGAAGATCGGGAAGTCGGCCCTTACCTCGAGCGAGCTCTCAGCGACTGGTGGCATAGGCCTCGATGTCCTCCCTCGCTGCGGCCAGCTTGCCCGCGACCTTCGCCCGCACGAGCGCCTCGAGAGGCTCGTCCTTGAGCTCGGCGACGAGCGGCTCGAAGAAGCCCTCGACGATCACGCGCACGGCCGACGGCCGATCGAGCCCGCGCGACTGCATGTAGAAGATCGCGGTCTCATCGAGCTCGCCCACCGTGCCGCCGTGTGACGCCGAGACGTCGTCGGCTGAGACGAGCACCGACGGGATCGCGTCGATGCGGGCCTTGGGAGAGAGCATCATCGAGTGGAACTGCAGGTAGGTGTGGGTCTGCTGGGCGCCCGGGTTGATCTGGATCAGGCCCTCGAAGCTCGCGCGGCTCTCGCCGGTCGCGGCGCCACGCCAGTGCACGTCGCCGCCCGACGGTCCCGTCTCGTGCAGGTCGACCGCGAAGACGTCGAGGTGCTCGTGCTCCTCGGTGAACAGCAGTCCGCGAAAGGCCATGTCACCGCCGGGCTCCATCACCGCGAGCTCGAGGTGCTGGCGGATGAGGTGGCCTCCGAGCAAGGCGGGTAGCCAGTGGCAGTACGCGTCACGCCCGACCCCCACGAAGCGCGTGGAGACGTCGAACACGTCGCCGGAACCCCAGTCCTGGAGCTGCGCCAGCCGGCAGCGCGCTCCGTCCTTCAGGTACATCTCGAACGCGCCCGCATGCAGCGCCTGCCCCTCGAAGTCCTCGGCGAGGTCGTACTCATGGACACGGAACTCGCTCGTGCGGTCGCCGAGAACGAGCGTGCGCCCGTACTGCGCGACGCCAGGGCGCTCGATCGCATAGACGATCTCGAACGGAGCCTCGACGACGAGCCCCGGAGGCACGTAAAGGAAGGCCCCGCCGCTCCAGAAGGCCGCGTTGGCCGCCTCGAGCTTGTGGCGATCAATCGTCAGCCGCTTGGAGTACCACGCGGTCACGAGCTCGTCGTGGTCGCGGAACGCGTCCTCGAGCGAGCACAGGATCACGCCCTGCTTTGCGAGCTCCGGATCCAGCTCGACCTCGACGACGGCGTCTGCGCTCTGCACGATCCTGCCGGCGCGGGGCCGGTCGGGAAGCGTGCGCCGCACGACAGCCGGCACGCCATTCGCCTCGCCAACCTGCTCGCTGCCGGGCTCCGCGACCAGCGCGTCGAGGTCGAGGCCCTGCAGGCTCGTCGTCCAGAATCCGGATCGCCTCCACACGGGCGGTTCGAGCGTCTTAAAGGCGGCGAGGGCATCGGCTCGCAGCTGCTCGAGCGACCGCCCGTCCCCGGCGCCGGCGCCGGCGAGCGCCTGGTAGAGCGTCGCCTCGCGATGGCGACCGGCCTTGGCCTGCGCCGGTGGCGCTCCGTTGCTGGTCGGGGCTCGCGTCGCGTCGCCCAGCTCAGACATGGGTGGGTGGGCTCGAGTCACCGGCCGCGCCCGCCTGTGCCCCGACATGGGATGCGCCAACCTCCTGGCGGATCTGGTCATAGCCCTCACGCTCCAGGCGCTCGACGAGCTCGACGCCGCCCTCGAGGACGATGCGGCCGTCCATCAGGATGTGCACGAACTCCGGCTCGACGTAGTGGAGGATGCGCTGGTAGTGGGTGATGATCAGCGCGCCCAGGCCCTGCTCGTCGTGGAGTCGCTGGACGCCCTCGGCGACCGTGCGCAGCGCGTCGATGTCGAGGCCCGAATCGGTCTCGTCGAGGATCGCGATGTCGGGATGGAGCATCGCCATCTGAAGGATCTCGGCGCGCTTCTTCTCGCCGCCGGAGAAGCCGTCGTTGAGATGACGTGAGGTGAACGCACGATCGACGTCCAGCAGCTCGACCGCGTGCTGCAGCTGCGAGCGAAACTCCTTGACCTGGATCGGGTCCTCGCGTTTGGCGTTGATCGCCATCCGCAGGAAGTTCGCGACCGACACGCCCGGGATCGCGACCGGATACTGGAAGGCCAGGAACAGGCCCGCCTTCGCGCGCTCGTGCGGCTCGGCCTCGGTGATGTCCTCGCCCTTGAAGGCGATCGACCCCTCGGTGATCTCGTAGGCCGGATGTCCGAGCAGCGTGTTGGCGAGGGTCGACTTGCCGGAGCCGTTCGGGCCCATCAGCGCGTGGATCTCGCCGCGGTTGATCTCGAGGTCGACGCCTCTGAGGATCTCGCGGTCCTCGGTCCGTACATGAAGGTCTCTGATCTCTAGGTCGGCCATGTTCTTGGGTCAAGCTCCAGTCGTGACGGGTTGCATGTCGAGCGCGGGCAGGATCGCCCCCGTGGGAACCGCGGGGGCCAGCGCGAGGTCGGCAAGCGTGGTTTCCTGCAGCGTTCGCACGATCGATCCGCGCACGCGGGTCCACAGCAGCTTCGTCGGACACGCGCGTTCGTTGTGGGACTCGCGCGAGCACACGATCGAGCCGTCGGAGGCCTCGGAGATGCACTCGATGGGCGCGATCGAGCCCTCCAGCGCCTCGACGACCTCGGCCATCGTGATCTCGGTGGAGGGGCGCGCGAGGAGATAGCCGCCGCGCGAGCCGCGCCTTGAGTCGACGAGCCCGGCGCGTCTCAGGCGAGCGACCAGGTGCTCCAGATACGCGAGCGGAAGCTCGTCATCGGCGGCGATCTCGGCTAGCGGAACCGGCTCCTCGCCGGCCCGGCGAGCGAGCTCCACCATCACGCGTACGCCGTACTCGGCCTTGGTTGAGAACATCATCGCAAGATTTCCTACCTGCGAGCTAGGGTATCAGCCCCGCTGTAGCTTCCCGACGTCGTGAATCAGGGACTCGGGGGTCAGCTGTTCGAGTCCGAACTGCACTCGCTCATCGCCGGCGCGGTCGATCAGCAGCACCGAGGCGCCGCGATCGAAGGAGCTGCGGCTCGAGCTGGGAGGCGTGATGCGGTAGGAGCGCCAGACCGCCTGAAGCTGCGCCAGCGGGCCCGAGAGGTACTCGACGCGTCCGGCGAGGGAGACCCGCCCGAGGAAGCGCGAGACGTTCGCGGGCGAGTCGGTTGCGGGGTCGGCGCTGACGATCAGGACTGGTGGGGCGTGGGGAAGCTGATCGAGAGCGCCGCGGATCTGCTGCGCGACCAGGACGCAGGTCGGACCGCACGTGGGATAGAGGAAGCTCAGGAGCGTTGCCTGGCCGCGATAGCGCGCCAGCGAGATGCGGCGGCCGTGCTGGTCCGTGAGGGTGAAGTCCGGCGCGGGGATGCCGGCGGGCAGCGCGGCTCCGTCGAAGCCGGAGCCCGGGGTCGCGGCCGCCGTGGAGCTCGAGGTCGATGAGGCGGAGCCTCCGGAGCACGCGGCGAGGAGGGCGGCAACGGCGAGGGCCGCCGCCAGTGCGAGGGGCCGCGAGGGCGGCCCGTGCGAGGCTGTCGCTGGCATCGTCGTGAGCGTACGCCAGGGGCTTCGGAGGGGGGTGAACAGGCGCTACACTTTATGAAGTCCCCCAAACCTGACTGTGGTTTAGGAGTTTTCAAATGAGTCCGTCCGGAGCGGAGCTTCTCCGTCATATCAAGAGTCAGATCGAAGAGGTCGACCCGTCTGAGGTCAAGGAGCTGATCGGGGAGGGCGTCGCGATTATCGACGTGCGCGGCAGCGAAGAGTTCGCCACCGGACACCTGCCTGGCGCCAAGAGCATCCCGAGGGGCCACCTCGAGTCGCGGATCGAGAACGCCGCGCCGGACCGCTCCGCCGAGGTGATCCTGTACTGCGCCTCGGGCAACCGCTCGGCGTACGCCGCGCGCACCCTCCAGGACGATCTCGGCTACGAGCATGTGCGCTCGATGACGGGCGGCATCACCCTCTGGAAGGACCGCGGCTACGAGGTGGAGATCCCGCGCGCCCTCACGCCCGCGCAGCGCGACCGCTACTCGCGCCATCTGCTGATCCCGGAGATCGGCGCGGAGGGCCAGCAGAAGCTGCTCGACGCAAAGGTGCTGCTGCTCGGCGCCGGCGGCCTCGGCTCGCCGACGGCTCTCTATCTCGCAGCGGCGGGCGTCGGCACGCTGGGCATCGTCGACGACGACGAGGTCGACCTCTCCAACCTGCAGCGGCAGGTGATCCACAACACCAGCCGCGTCGGCGTACCCAAGGTCGACTCGGCGGAGGAGTCGATCCGCGCGCTCAACCCGGACGTCGATGTCGTCAAGTACCAGACGCGCATCGACGCGTCGAACATCGTCGAGATCATCGAGGGTTACGACGTGATCGTCGACGGCGTCGACAACTTCCCGACCCGCTACCTGCTCAACGACGCCAGCGTGCGCTTGAAGATCCCGGTTGTCTCCGCCTCGATTCTCGGCTTCGACGGCCAGCTGTCGGTGTTCAAGCCCTACGAGGGGCCGTGCTATCGCTGCCTCTTCCGCGAGCCTCCGCCGGCCGAGCTCGCGCCGTCGTGCGGCGCCAACGGCGTCCTCGGCGTGCTGCCTGGCACGATGGGCCTGCTGCAGGCGACCGAGGTCGTGAAGCTGATCCTCGGCATCGGCGAGCCCGCGATCGGGCGGCTGCTGCTTTACGACGCGCTCGGGGCGACGCTCACCGAGGTCAAGGTTCACCGCGACCCCGACTGCCCGATCTGCTCGCGTGATCCCGATCAGATCACCGACGAGGAGCTCGGCGTGTTCCCCGATTACGAGGCGTTCTGCGCCGCCGCCGGGTAGTCTGCGGCGGGAGATGGCGACGATCAAGATTCCGCCCGTCCTGCGCGCATCGGTGGGCGGGGAGAAGGAAGTGGGCGCGTCGGGCGAGAACGTCGGCGAGGTGCTGCGAGCTCTGGCCGCCAGCCATCCGGCGACCGAGAGCCAGCTGTTCTCGGCTGAGGGCGAGCTGAACCGCTACGTGAACGTCTACCTCAACGACGAGGACGTGCGGGTGCTCGACGGCCTCGATACGGCCGTCGGCGATAAGGACACGCTCGTGATCCTGCCGGCGATGGCCGGCGGCTCCCGCCGCTAGCGCACCTCGCAGGCTTTCCGCCGCGACCGCATCTAGCTTTGGCGTCGAAGTTCGACGCGATTGCTCAATCTCGGCAGGCCCTCGGACGATGGGACGGTGCGCATGAGAACCGGCAGCCCTGCAGCGCGCGGTCTTCTGATCACCCACGGGCGAATAGCGCTCACCTCGCTCGCCTCGCTGGTCGCGATCCTTTTGACGTTTTTGGCCGTCGCCCCGGCAGGAGCATCTTCGCCAACTGAATACTCGCTGAAGATCAGCGAGGGCTACACGACGCAACCCGAAGACAGCGTGCTGTTCACGAGCGGCCAAGTCGAACCGAGCGCCTCGGTGGCGGTGTCGATAATCCGCGGCGGCGTGGAAGTGTCGAGGGAACACGGCCGAGGCAACGTGTGGATGTCGTCCATCCCCGCCGTCGGCGACGTCGTGAACCTCGAATCCCCAACCGCCTCGGGCGGCCATCCGGGTGGCAAAATCGTCGCATCGTTCGTGTACGACGGCACACCGTCGATGGACGCGACCGTGTGCGCAGGCTCGAGCAACTTCTCAGGCCAGCGCGCGACCGGCCAGACGGTACAAGGAAGCTACTTCTCCGACAAAGCTTGGCCCCATGGCGGCTTCTACCGCGCGAAAGCGGGCCAGGCTCAGATCACGTTTCTGTCGGGCTCGAGCTTCGCTGGCAGCTTTCTGACGCCACTGGCACTCGGGCAGACCGTGTCAGCCTTTCAGTCGCTCGAAATACCGCTCGCGGGCGGAGCGGTGTTCACCTACGAAAGTGAAAACGAGCGCGCGGTGGGTGCGTGTCCTCCGCCTCCGCCGCCGCCCCCGCCTCCGCCGCCCCCGCCGCCGGCTCTGCTGGGCTCGATCTTCAAGCTTCCGCACATCACGCTTCGCAACCTCCTCAAGTTCGGGTGGCGCGATCTCGTGACGATCAACCTGCCCGGAAAGGTCACTCAGGACCTTTACCTGCAGGGGGGCACGCTGCCGGCCTTTGCGAGCAAGAATCATCACCACCCGCGCAAGCCTCCCGCGCTTCTGCTCGCTCGCGGCTCGGCGACGGCCAAAGCCGCCGGCACGGTCGCGGTCGTGCTCAAGCTCACCTCGCAAGGTCGCCGCAAGCTCAGGTCGGCGAAGAACGCGAAGGTTGTCCTGATCACCACGCTGCGAAGCAACTCGGGCCAGAAGCTGACCCTGGAACGCCGGTCGGTCTCGCTTCATCGTTAGCGCCGCCCCGATCCTCATGAAGACGCTCGGGCTGGCCGTGGCCGGACTGGCCTGGCTTCAGCCGCCGCCCGTTCTGCCGATCCCGTCGCGCGGCGGTGCCGACGGTCCTCCACGACCCTACGGCGCAGAGCCGGCCCCGGGACCACCGGCATCGCACACACCGGGGGGGCTGCGACGGGTGCAGGACCGGGCCATGCTGGACGGCCCCTTTCGGCACGGTGGCCTTGTTCGTGGCGTCTCCGACATCGCGCTTGTCCTGAGCGAAGATTCCCGAATCCGCGGGGTCGCGATGCGGCACATCCGCGAAACCGGGTCGACTGTGGTACGGATCCCGGTCGACTGGCGCCACACGGTCGTCTCGGAACCACCGACGGACTTCCACGCGACCGACCCCGCCGCACCTGCATACCGGTTCGCGCGCCTGGACGCATCGGTGCGCGGTGCGGTCGCCGCCGGCCTCTCGCCGCTGCTGGTCGTCGTGCACGCTCCGGCCTTCGCGGAAGCGCCCCGTCGCTGGCCCTACGCCTACCCCGGTAGCTGGGCGCCGAGCCCGATCGCTCTCGAGGAATTCGCCACGGCCTTGAGCGCCCGCTACGACGGCTCCTTCCCCGACCCGCTAAATCCCGGACGCCCGCTGCCGCGCGTGAGCCTGTTCCAGGCCTGGAACGAGCCGAACCTCGCGCGATTCCTCGAGCCCCAGTGGGTCACGGACCGTGGCCACTGGCGGGCGTTCTCCCCGCTGCTGTACAGGCGCCTGCTGAACGGCTTCTACGCGGGCGTGAAGTCGATCGACCGCAGCGACGTGGTCCTAGCCGCGGGCATTGCCCCCAACGGCGAACCCGCCGGGGTCGGACGGATGGCGCCCGTGACGTTCCTGCGCGAGATGTTGTGCTTGGGGCCGACCGCCCGGCGCGGCCGGCCGAGGTGCGCTGACCCGCCCCATCTCGACGTGCTCGCCTTCCATCCCCTGTCGTTCGCGGACCCGGACTTGCCGGCGGCCTCCTCTCTCGACGTGGCCATTTCGGACCTCGCGAAGGTCACACGGCTGTTGAAGCGCGCGGAGCAGCTGCGCACAGTCATGCCGGAGGGCAGCAAGCCCCTATGGGTTACCGAGCTCAACTGGGAAAGCGCCCCCGAGTCGTCCAGCGGGGTGCCGGCCGCCGTGCAGTCCGCGTGGATCTCACGAGCCCTGCACCGGCTGTGGGTCGCCGGCGCGAGCCTCGTCCAGTGGCAGTTCCTGATCGACCCATATCCGGCCCTGCGGGCGGACACCCCGACCGGTGGGACGATCGAATACCAGCGGCCGGCCGGTCTCTACAGCGCCGCCCCGGGCGGCGATCCCGAAGCGGCGCGCCCCAAGGCGTTCCTCGGCGGCTTCACGTTCCCCTTTGACCCGCTGCGTACGGACCCGAGACATGTGCGCGTGTGGGCGCTGTTGATGAGTTCACGACAGCTGGTCCTTCTGCAACGGCAGCTGCGCGACCGCACATGGCGGACGGTCGCCTCTCTGCGCGCTGATCGTTACGGCGTACTCAACGCGCTCGTCCCGCTCCGTGGCGCCGCGTGCCTACGCCTGAAGGAGGGACTGAAGTTCAGCGCGACCGCGGCCGTGGCGGACCGGCGCGGGTTGTGAGGGGTCCGATCCCGCTGATATACTTTCATATATCACCCCACCTGGTTCGGTCATTCGACAGCATCGCGAGCGGCTCGGTCTCAGTCAGCGCTCCCTCGCACGCCGAGCGGGGCTGACGCAGGCCGCGATCAGTCGCATCGAGCGGGGCGTCACGGCGCCTAACTGGGAGACGGTGCGTGCCCTCCTGCTGGCGATGGGTTATGAGCCCGACCTGCGCGTACGGCGGCTGCACGGCAGGGGGGATCCGGTCCACCTCGCGGCGTCGCGTGAACGCTCGCCGCAGGAACGCCTCGAGCTTGCGATCTCTGCGAACCGCATGGCCGGGCGTTTGCGGCATGCCGGCGTGGAGGCGGGTCGTGGATCGTGAGACGCCGCTCGACGCGGAGAGCATCCTCAGGACGCTTGCCGAGCACGCCGTCGACTACGTGATCATCGGAGGCATTGCAGTCCAGACGCACGGACACGTGCGAACCACTGTCGACATAGATGTGCTGCCCCGCCCCGACCCGTCCAACATGGTGCGGCTCGCGGATGCCCTCAACGCGCTCGAAGCCCGGGTGCTAAACCCCGGCAGCGCGGACCTGAAGGTAGACGCGAACATGCTGCCGCGCGCCACCCTCTGGCAGTTCGCAACGCGCCACGGGGCGATCGACGTCGTGCACGACGCCCCTGGCGCACCGCCCTTCGACGAGCTCCGCAGACGTGCGTTGCAGATCCGTCTCGGAGATCTGCGGCTGTCGGTCGCGGGCCTGGACGACCTGATCAGCATGAAGCGAGCGAGCGCCCGCCCGATCGATCTGGAAGACCTTGCCGCGCTAACCGACAGCCGCGGGGGCGACGCCTGAGCTGCTTTCCTCGGCCGCCGGGATCTGGCTCATCGCGTGCTCCGCCAGCGCGGTGATCGTCAGCGACGGGTTGACGCCGACGTTCGCCGGGATCGCCGAGCCGTCGCAGACGAGCAGATTCTCGTAGCCGAAGACCCGCTGCTGTGCGTCGACGACGCCCTGCTTCGGGTCAGGGGCGATCACGGCGCCGCCCAGTATGTGGGCCGTCGTCGGGATGTTGAAGAGCGCCTCGAAGACGGAGCTTTGAGCAATCCCGCCGGTGCGGCGGGCGAACCATTCGGCGGCCTGGTTGGCGATCGGTATGAACGTCGGGTTGGGTCGCTCGGGGTCCTGCTCGGTCTGCAGCCAGAAGGAGCCGAAGGGCCCTTTGCGGGGGCGCAGCGCGATCGCGTTGTCGAGCGTCTGCATGACGAGGAGGATGATCGTCCGCCGCGACCAGTGCCTCGGGAACAGCACCTGTGCGAGCCGCAGCGGGTGCCGCAGGATCTGCCCAAGGAGCTTCAGCGGCCGCGTCAGGCGCGTCCCGTCGCCCACCAGCAGGGTGTAGAGACGGTGGATCGAGTCGCCGTCGTTTCCGTAGCTGACCGTCTCGATGTGCGTGTTGGGGTCGGGATATATGGATGAGGTGATCGCGACGCGTTTGGTCAGGTCGTCGGGATAGTCCTTCGGGACCGTGACCGTCAGCACCGACTCGGAGTTCGTCCGCACGAGCTCGCCGAGGCGCGCTGAGATGCGCGGCAGCGATCCTTCAAGCCGGCAGCGCTGCAGCAGCTTGTTCGTGCCAAGCGGCCCGGCAGCCACCACCACCCCGCGCGCGCGGTGCACGCGACGGTCCTTGCGTAGCCACGCGCCCGAGCGCACTGTTACCACCTCGTAGCCCTCGGCGCCGTCGGCCGTGCCCACGGGGCGGATGTCGATGACCGTGCGTTCGGCCATCACGCGGGCGCCGCGCTTCTCGGCGAGGTACAGATAGTTCTTGACGAGCGTGTTCTTGGCCCCGTGCGGGCAGCCGACCATGCAGCGCCCGCAGAGCATGCAGCCGGTCCGCTCGGGCCTATCCCCGTCGAAGTAGGGGTCCGGGACCGTCTCTCCAGCCTGGCCGAAGTAGACGCCGACGGGCGTCTTTTTGTAGCTGTCGCCCACACCGAGCTCCTCGCCGAGCTCGCGCAGCAACTGATCGGCGGGATCCTCGTAGGGGTTCTGAACCACGCCGAGCATCCGCTGCGCCTCCTCGTAGTGAGGCGCGAGCTCGGCCTCCCAGTCCGCCATGTCCGCCCATTGGCGATCCTCGAAGAAGGCCTTCGGCGGGACGTAGAGCGTATTGGCATAGCCCAGGCTGCCTCCCCCGACGCCGCAGCCCGAGACGACGGCCACGTCCTTGAACGTCGTCAGCCGGAAGATGCCCTTCATCCCCAGGCGTGGGCGCCAGAAGTAGCGCCTGAGGTCGGCGGTCGAGCGCGGAAACTCGTCGTCGGCGAAGCGCCGTCCGCACTCGAGCACGCCGACCGAGTAGCCCTTCTCGGACAGGCGCAGGGCCGAGACGCTGCCGCCGAAGCCTGAGCCGATGACCAGCCAGTCGAACTCGAAGCCCTCCACAGGTGCATCCATGCTCGGCGGGACCCCCTCAGGTCGTCTGGAACGCGAGCTCGATCTTAGTGCTTGCTGGCCGTTCAGCCAAACGACATCTCAAGCTGGTGCCAGGTCGACGAGCCCGATCGCGCCCGGCGCTTTACCCGGCACTCAGGGAGGCACGGCATCTTCTCCTGGGGGGCATCAACGTCAACCACAGGAGACCCCAATGCCGAGAATCATCGTCACCACCGACCTTTCCACGCACACCGACGACGGCCCGGTGCTGCTCGACGAGCGCGTCCACTCGGTGCACCTCAGCAGCGACCATGCGGCGGCACAGCTCGTCGAGCGGCTCGCATGGGCGATCAACGACGCCGAGACGGCGGAGCAGGCGAAGCGCGCACCGTAATCGGTTGGGCGGCCGCACTCAGCGTGCGGTGGCCGAGTCGCGCTGCGGCGTGCTCCGCGCCAGCCACCGTGTGGGAAGTACTCGCAGCAGCGGCTTGATGACCATCCAGGGGAAGCGCGGGACCGTCGCATATCCGACCCCGCGCTCGATCAGGTCCGCCATGATCCGCGCGCCCGTCTCGACGTCGACCAGGAACGGTCGCGTCTTCATGTCCTCGTTCATGGGCGTGTCGACGTAGCCGGGTGCGAGGGTCGTGACCGTGATCGGCTCTCCGTAGGTCTCGGCGCGAACGCTCTCGAGATACACCGCGATCCCGGCCTTGGAGGCGCTGTAGGAGGACGAGCCCGGCAGCCCGCGAACACCAGCCACCGACCCAACCCCGACGATCTGCCCGCCGCCTTGACGTCGAAACAGCGCCACCGCCGCGTCGATGGTCGCCATTGCCCCGATCAAGTTGGTATCGACGATCAGGCGAGCGCGTTCGAGGTTGCCCTTGCCAACCGCTCCAGAGTTGCCGACGCCCGCATTGGCGACCACGATGTCCAAGCGACCGAGCTGATCCGCCGCCTCTGCGATCGCGCTCGCGACATCGGCATAGTCGGTCACATCCAGTTGACGGATCTCCACCCTGCGTCCGGGGGCCGTGTCGGCGATCTCGCCGCCGAGGAGCTCGAGGGCGTCAAGTCTCCTGGCGGTGATGAAGAGGTCATATCCGCGCCGCGCGAGCTCGACGGCCAAGGCCCGGCCGATCCCCGAGCTCGCGCCCGTGATGAAGACGGTCTTGGCCAACAGCTAGTCGCGCCCGGTCACGCGTCGAGCAAGTCCGGTTACGACTTTCCCGACAGCGCGAAACGGCGCCGAGAAGATGCGTGCTACCCCCATGGGCGAGAGCCTACCTGCTCTCAGCGCGCAGCTCAAACGAGCCCACCGCCCGCCTGGCGTTCGCGTGCGGCTGCGCGCTATCCAGCGTCTACGGCTTTCTGGCGGGCACGTGGCCGTTCGGTGTGTTGGAGGCAAGATGGGCCGCTGTCGCCCTCCGCCGCTGCGGGCAAAAGCGCCCGGATGCAAACTGATCCGCCACCCTTTGGTGGCAGTGGGTCAGTTTGGATTTTGGGTGGCGTCGCGGAGCGCGCGCCAAGCGCGTGGCGCGTAGATCGTGACGTCAATCGCCGGCCGAATGGTCGCGATCAGCACACAGATGAGCAAGACCGTCGATCCAGACGCGACGGCGATCACGAACAGTCCGAACATGACGACGATGGCTATGCAGAACCACGCCAGTACCCGTTCTGGCTTGGCTGCCGCCCACCTCCAGCCCGGCAGGATGATCCAGGCAGCTGGCAAATAGTCCGGACGATCGCGCATATCTATGTCTCTAATCGAGCAATCCGGCGATTTCCTTGAGCTTCATAGGTGAT
>DATMQG010000015.1:0-11297 GCA_035566835.1 Solirubrobacteraceae bacterium | reverse complement strand
AAAGTGACGGTCAACAAAGTCACGAGCTTGAAAACGAGCGCCGCGACGTTCACGTACATCTGACCCGGAGCGGGCGTGCGCGGGGGCGCGACGGCTCCCGCGCACGCCCGCCGGGCTGACTTGTGAAGTCCCCGCCAGTCGGCGGGGCCGCGGTTCGTCCGGCGAGATCACGCCGAACGCTTCGATCGGCGATGAGCAGCTTGACGGCGCTGCCCTTGTGGGCTCGCCCCAGGCCGATGTCGTGATGGGCCGGCCCGGGAAGAGCCGTTGGCGCTCCTCCCGGGCCGGGTGTGGCTGCTCCTAGAGCGGCGGGAACTGCGAGTTTGCGACCGGTTCGGCGAGGTTGGCCGTGGGGGCATCCGCCGTGAAGCCGATGACCGCGCAGTTGATGTCCACGCCGGCCGCGCCGTACGGAGCCGGTTCGCCGGTGGCCGGATTGACGCCGGTCAACAGGTCGGGCCTGGTGGCCGCCAGGTTGAACACCTGGTTCTCGTCGATCTGGCGCTTGTTCAGGCCCTCTTTGATGGCCTTCGCGGTCCACAGTCCCAGCTGCGCGTCCCACAGCGGGCTGTACGCGTCGGCGTGTCGCGGACTGGCGAGCGTTGGGAAGTCGCCGAACACGTTCAGCAGATCCCCACCGTTTTTCAGGCCGTTGATCAGGGCCGTGTTTTCCGCCGAGGCGTCTTCGGCGGCGTGACCGTCGAGCACCAGGTTCTGGAAGCCCTGCGCCTGCTTGTTGTCCTGGCCGGTCTGTCCGTTGATGAAGCCGAACAGCCGCTCGCGTGCGGACCCGAGGAAATCGTCACCGCCGTTGTAGGCGGCTTCGTTCAGTGCCGGCACGTAGGTCGAGCGCTCGAGTACGGCCGTGAGCGGCTGGCCGGCGTCGGTGCTCAGGTAGACGATCGGCTGTCCGGCGTCGAATCCCTTGACGAACAGCAGGTCGGCGTAGGACTGCAGGAACTGGCCGGGAGGCGACGGCGGCGCGATGTGTACCCCGAGCACCCGGTCCTCGGTGTTGGTGTGGTGCACGACGTCGAACGGCCCTTCACCGGCCGCGATGATGGGCGCGTTGTAGACGACGTTCGAGCCCGCGATCTTGATGAACGGGCTGTAGCCGGGACCGGCGACGGAGCCCGGCTGGAACTTCTTCAGCGGGAAGCCGGTCGGCCCCGGTTCCGCGATCCTCGTCGGGCTGAAGTCCGGAGCGCCCTGGAAGTGCACGACGGCTGGGCCGAAGTGGTTCTGTTCGGGCGTGGGCGAGTCGAGCGTGACGGTCTGCACAGCGGCGGGGTCGCCGATCGCTATGTTCGCGAGCTTCGGCGCATAGTTGACGCCGAGATCGTGCGCCAGGCCCTGGTCGGACGCGTCGAGCAGCACGAACCATACCTTCTCGGTCTTGCTCGGTTCGCCCGGGACCGGGGCCGTCCCCGGATACAGCGGCAGGCGTACCGTCTCGTGGCTGAGGTCGACCTGGATCGCGCTTTCCTCGGTCAGATGATTGCGCGGGAGCAGGCCGGTCAACTGTCCCAGCCCGTTCGCCGCGCCGGGCGGCTTCTCGTTGCCGGCCCTTCTGGCCTGACCGTGAGTCCCTCGACGCTTGGTCGAGTGTTGCGCTCGCTTGTGGTGGCTCTGCGCGGCCGATGCCGGCGCTCCGCTCAGGAGCAGCAGCAGCGCCGCAAACCGAGCTGCGAGAAGCACGGTCGAGAGATAGCCACCTGTCCGTCGCACTGTGAGCAATACCATCGGATGAGTCTCCTTCCAGGGGGTTTTCCGGGGCGGTGCGCCTCGGCTGGACTGCTGATCGCACGAGCAGCGATCGTGCCCGCCGCTTTCATCAGCGGGCTGCTCGTGCAACCAGACGGTTGGACCAGACAGTCCAGAAAACGGTTGATTTCTTTTTCGAGTTCAGCTCGCGCGCCGTCGCGGCGCGGCGCCATGCTGATGGCTTAGGGATTCAGCCGGCGCTCGCCCCGAGTGCCGCGTCACGCACCAGCGCACGCACCGTCGGGTGCGCCTGGTGCAGCCGGCCTTGAACGCAGCCTCGCCGACACCGGCGATCTCGGCCGCCTCACGCGTGGAGAGTTCGTCGATGTCACGAAGCACGAGCAGGCGGATGGTGGACTGTCAAGTCCAACTACTACAATGTCCGCGTGCCACAGGTGCTGACTGCAAAAGGACAGAGCACGCGCGCGCGGATCGTCCAGGCCGCGGCCGAGCTGGTGGCCGAGAAGGGCGCGGCCGCGATGAGCCTCGACGACGTCTGCGACCGCGCGCACGCGAGCCGCAGCCAGCTCTATCACTACTTCGACGATCGCGACGATCTCGTTCGCGCCGTCATCAACGCCACCACGGACTCCGTCCTGCTCGCGCAGGACGAGCTGCTCGATCATCTGGATAACTGGGCCGGCATCGACCGGTGGTTCCGCGCGCTGGTTGCCCTGCAGGAGCAGCGCGAAGCTCGCGGAGGTTGTCCAATCGGATCGCTCGTTGGTCAGCTCGCCGAGCGCGATCCAGGCGCTCGCGCGAACCTTGCCGACGGCTTCGAACGCTGGGAGGCACATCTGCGCGCCGGTCTGACGCGCATGCAGGAGCGCGGGCGCCTGTCCGCGCACGCTGACCCCGCCAGCCTGGCGACTTCCACGATGGCGCTGCTGCAAGGCGGACTGCTCCTGACTCAAGTCCGCCGTGACCCTGGACAGCTACGCACCGCCCTGGCCGCCGCCCGCGTGCTGCTGCGTAGCGCCGCGGCATAAGGCCGGGAATCGAAACCGCCGGGCGAGAACGGCAGCGCGCTGCCACGCCCGGTGCTACCCGGGGAGAGTTGCGGCTGCCGATGGCGTCAAGCTGAACGGCATCGTGGTTAGGCCGTCCTAGCTCTCAACTAGAAGATCGGCAGAACTGGCGAAAATCGCCGGCGCGACTGTGCAAGCGCGGTCAGCCCCCGCGAACGTGACCCGCGGCGAGCCGCCCGACCTCGAAGGCCGCGGTCCCGGTGGTCACGACTGGGTCCTGCGCGGTGAACTCTCGCAGCGCCTGCTCGTCGTCCGTCTCGACAACCGCGAGGCCGTACGAGTCCTCGTCGGTGAGGACAGGGCCGAACACGACCATGTCGCCACGGTCGAGGTACGGGCGCCAATGGGCGGCGTGGCTGCTCATGATCTCGCGCTCTGAGTCGGTCAGGGTCTGGGCGAAGTTCGGGCGCGGAGCGAGGAGGCGCAGGACGAAAGTGGGCATACGGCGGACTCTACGCCAGCTCGAGGTCATCCCCGATTGGTGAGTCGGGTGGCGCTAGGAGCCGCCGGCGCGCGACGCGATCGCGAGCCGCTCGCGCTTGCGATTCACGCCGGCGTGGGCCTTGACACATACATCGTAGTGATATATCATCACGAGACATGCGCATGCCGGAGCCCAAAACGCCAGACGTCGAACTGAGCCCAACCGGCCGCGTGATCCTCGGCATGATCGCGTGGGGTAAGCGCACCGGCTACGACATCAAGACGTTCGTAGATAAGACGACGCGCTACTTCTGGGCCGCGAGCTACGGCCAGATCTATCCCGAGCTCAAGCGCCTCGAGGACCAGGGCCTCATCCGCGGTCGACCGGAGCCGTCCGGCGGGCGCGCCCGCACGGTGTACGGGCTGACCGAGGCAGGCAAGGCGGCTCTCGAGCACTGGCTGGCGGCCGACGACGAGCCGTCGTACGAGCTTCGCGACGAGGGCATGCTGAAGCTGTTCTTCTCCGACAGCCTGCCCGAGCGGCGGATCGAGATCGTCCGCGCGATGCGAACGCGCGAAGAGCGCGACCTCGCGCACTTGCGCTCGCTCGAGCCGCACGCGAGCAAGGGACCGACCGGGTCCTACCTGACCCTGCAGGTGGGGATCGATTTCACCGAATCGATCATCAATTGGTGTGAGGCGACCGAACGTCGACTCGCAGCCGAGAGCGAAGAGGAGTAGACCAATGCTCACCAACCTCGCCACGTTCATTCACGCCAATGGCCGCCGGGTGCTGCTAATCGCGGTGCTCGCAGCGGCGATCGCCGGCGCATTCGGCTTCGGCGTCGCGAAGCACATGAGCCCCTACGGCGCCGACGACCCAGCCACGCAATCGGTCCAGGCCAGGAATCGATTCGAGGCCGCTGCCGGCCGCAAGATCGATCCCGGGATCGTCGCGATCGTGAGCGCCGGCGACGTCCGGACCCGTACAGTCGAGGTGCGTGTCGAGCAGGTCGCCGGCCGGCTGCGCGGCGAACCCGACGTCGCGAGCGCCGCCAGCTTCTACGAGACGCACGACCCGGCGATGGTCTCGCGCGATGGGCGCTCGACGTACGTGGTCGCCTACTTCAAGCCGCGCTCTGACAAGCAACTGGAAGACGCTGCAAAGCGGATCGAGGGTCGGTTCGCCGGGCAGCGCGACGTGCGGCTCGGCGGCGAACAGATAGCGGGCGCGCAGGCGAACACGCAGGTCGGGAGTGACCTCGCGCACGCGGAGTTGCTCGCGTTCCCGCTGATCTTCCTGCTGTCGCTGCTTTTCTTCCGCTCGCTGGTCGCGGCCCTTTTGCCGCCGCTGCTCGGTGGCCTCGCGATCCTGGTGACGTTCTTCGCGCTGCGGATCGTGTCGGGTTTCGCCGACCTGTCGGTGTTCGCGCTCAACCTCGTCACCGGCCTCGGCCTCGGGCTGGCGATCGACTACAGCCTGTTCATGGTCTCGCGCTACCGCGAGGAGTCGGCCGTCTACGGCTTCGGCGTCAGTGCGCTGCGCCGCACGCTCGAGACCTCGGGCCGGTCGATCCTGTTCAGCTCGCTCACGGTCGCCGCGGCGATCGCGTCGCTCGCGATCTTCCCGCAACGATTTCTGTACTCGATGGGGATCGCCGGCGCGCTCGTCGCAGTGATCGCCGCGGCCCTTGCGCTGACGGTGCTGCCGGCGCTTTTGGCCGTGCTCGGGCCGCGGGTCAACGCGCTCGCACCCCAACGTCTGCAGCGCGCGCAGGACCGCGACGCGCGTCCGGAAGCATCCGGCTTCTGGTACCGGCTGTCGCAATTCGTGATGCGGCGCCCGGGCAGGATCGCCGCGCTCAGCGCCGGCGCGCTGATCGCGCTCGGGATCCCGTTCGCATCGGTCAGGTTCCTGCCCGTCAACGCAAGCGTGCTGCCCGCGAGTGCGAGCGCACACCAGGTCGACCAGGCGCTGCGCGACCAGTTCCCACCAGGTCGCACCTCCCCGCTGGAGCTCGTCGTGGGAGCGCCCGCCCGATCGCCGCAGCTGCGCGCTTTCGCGCAGCGCATCCGCACGCTGCCGGGCGTGTCCGCGGTCGCTCCCGCGCAGCCCGGTGGGCGGGACCTCTCGCTGCTCGACGTAGCCCCGTCCGCACCGACCTACAGCGCAGCGACGAAACGGCTCGTGCACCAGGTACGAGCGCTGCGAGCGCCGTTCTACGTCGGCGTCGCCGGTCAGACTGCGGGGTTCATCGATCTCGAGCACAGCCTGCAAGCGCACCTGCCGCTCGTGCTCGCGTTCGTGATCGCAGCCACGCTGATCGTCCTCTTCGTGATGACCGGTTCGGTCGTGCTCCCGGTCAAGGCCGTGCTGATGAACGCGCTCGGTCTCAGCGCGGTGTTCGGCATCCTCGTGCTGATCTTCCAGGACGGCAACTTTCAGGGCCTGCTCTCCTACCAGAGCACCGGGGCGCTCGATGCGACCCAGCCGATCCTGCTGTTCGTGATCGGCTTCGGCCTCGCGACCGACTACGGCGTGTTCCTGCTCTCGCGCATCAAGGAGGCCCACGACGGCGGCATGCCCAACAGCCAGGCTGTCGCGGTCGGCCTCGAGCGAACGGGCCGGATCGTGACCGCCGCGGCGCTGCTGTTTGCGGTGGCGATAGGCGCGTTTGCGACCTCAAAGCTCGTCTTCATCAAGGAGCTTGGGCTGGGGACGGCGCTGGCCGTGCTGATCGACGCCTCGGTGATCCGCGCCCTGCTCGTGCCGTCGTTGATGGAGCTGCTGGGCGAGTGGAACTGGTGGGCGCCGGCGCCACTGCGGCGACTGCACGACCGGATCGCGCTGCGCGAGAGCGGACCGCGCACGGTGCGGACACCCGACCCGTCGCACGCCTGACGGGAGCAAACCCATCGCTACGAAACGGAGGACCACCATGACCACGGCCAACATCGATCTCGCGCTCGAGCGCAACCGCACCTTCGCCGCCGCCGGCGGTCAAGAGGGAGCTGTCGTCTTTCCCAACCTGCGCCTGTTCGTGATCACGTGTCTCGATCCGCGCGTCGACCCGGCACACATCCTGGGCCTTCAGCTCAGCGACGCGATGGTCGTCCGTAACGTGGGCGGGCGCGTCACCCAAGAGGTGATCAACGATGTCGCGTTTATCGGCCAGCTCGCCGAGAGCATGATCGCCGATGGACCGCTGTTCGAAGTCGCCGTGATCCACCACACCCAGTGCGGAAGCGGCGCACTCGCCGACGACGCGTTTCGCCGCCGCTACGCCGAACGGATCGGCGTCGAGGAGTCGACGCTCCTAGATCACGCCGTCCTCGACCCGGTCGCGACCGTCACGCGCGACGTCGAGCGCCTCGGCTCCGCAGCCGCCATCTCCCCTCGCATAGCGGTCTCCGGGCATGTCTACGACGTCGTCGACGGCCTGGTTAACACCGTCGTCCCCGCCGCTACCGACCGCTCCTGAAATGACGGGCTCGCGGCGTCGCGTGCAATGGCGCCGCCGCTGCTGCGTGACGATCTGCTCGTCATGAGGTATCGGTGGCGGCGGCCTCGTCGAGGCGGGCCTTCTCGAGCGCCCACCAGACCTCCATCCGCCGGTCGGGGTCCTTGAGGTCGCAGCGGGTGAGCTCTTCGAAGCGCCTGAGCCGGTAGCGAAGCGTGTTGGCGTGGAGGAACATCGCCTTGGCGGCGGCCTCGACGCGCATGCCGTTCTCGAGGTAGCGGCGGGTTGTCTCGACCAGCGTCTGCCCTATGTCGCCGCTGTCCATGACGGGATCGAGGTAGCGCCGCTTGAGCTCGTCGCCGAGCTCGCGGTCGGCTAGGATCGCGGGGCGCACGCCGAGCTCCCCCAGCTCGAAGACGCCGGTCATGTCGAAGGCGGTGGCGGTGGCCAGCGCGCGGCTTGCCAGGCGAAATGACTCCTCGAGCCGGTGCAGCGGGACCAGCGGTCCGAGGCCGACGGGCGCGTCGACTGACCCGGCGGGCGCGTGGGCGGTGAAGCCGGCGAGGTCCCCTTCGATCACGGCGACGAGGCCGGTGGGCCGGCCGGCGCCGGCGCTCAGTCCGAGTCGACGTTCGAGGTCGGCGACGGTCGAGCGCTTGTCGGATCGCGCGCGGATGGCGCGGTAGGAGCGCTCGGTGTCGAGGCCGTGGATCTCGGCGTGCACGCCGACCTCAACGGGCGTGAGCGAGCCCTGCAGCAGGCGTCGCACGAGGTCGGAGCGCTGGTCGCGCTGGCTGCCGGCGAGCGCGAGCTCCTGCTCGCGGTGGCCGCGCGCGGCGGCGACCATCGTTCGGTCTGAGGTGCGGTGGATGTCGGTGACGAGGTCAAGCAGCGCGTCGCCGGGGACGTCGCCGGCCCTTCCAATCTGAGTGATGGTCTCGACCGCCTCGTCGATGGCGACCCGCCAGGCGTGCAGTAGGTCGTCCACGCCGATGCCTTGGCGGGCTCGGAGCTTTCCGTGCTCGACGCCCGAGGCGAGGTCTCTCTCTGTGAGCGTGCGGCCGTCCCGGACAGCGCCGAAGACCAGCTCGATGTTGGAGAGCACGCCGGGTAATAGGTCCTCCGGATGCTGCGTCGCGTAGGGCGCGAACTCGCTGGTGACGCGCGCGACGATCCGCCGGGCGAGCGGCTCGCGCTCGCGCAGGACCTCGTCGATAAGACGGCGGGTGGTAAGGGACTCGGTGGAGATCGGCGTCGTCACGGCGGCAAGCTGTTCGGAGGATCGCACACAGCCGCGGGTGCGGGCGAGCGCTTCATCGAGACGATCCGCTCGCAACGTTTTGTCGGGATCGACAAGACAAGCACCGCTGACTTTGGCGACACCTCCCTAGCGCGGGAGGCTCGGGCGATGCAGAGTCCTAACAGACTAATCCCACGTGAAAGCAGAGGTATTCGATGGCAAGCTCGGAAGCCGTGCCCAACAGCGACATCGTGTTCCGCCGTCACGGAACAGGCGACTATGCGGCCGTGTTCTCGCACGGCTTTCTTGACGACCAGTACGTCTGGAACCCGCTGATCGACCAACTGACTGCGTCGGATTTTGAGACGGTGACCTTCGATCTGCCGGGCTTCGGGGAGCGCGCCGACGCCTGCGGGCCGTTTACTTACGACCGCTTCGCCGCTGACGTCGCTGCCGTCGTTGACGCTTTGGGCAAGCCGTTCGTGCTCGTCGGTCACAGCATGTCGGGGCCGATCGTCGAGCTGGTTGCCGCGTCCCGCCCTGACGCAATTGGTCTGATCCTGCTCGCCCCTGCTCCTATGGGCGGCTTTAGATTGCCCGAACAGGTAATCGAGCAGCTCCGCTCCCTGGGCCAGTTGGGGACCGACGAGCTGGAGGCCGTACGCCGGCAGCTTGCGCCCGCCGCGCCCGAGGCCGAGCTGAAGCGACTCGCGAGGGTCGGGGCCAAATTGCGGCCAGAGGTGGTGCGGACGGTTGCCGACATGTTCAACAATGGGTACCCCGGCGGTGCGGGGGCGAGCGCCTTCAAGGGCCCAGTGCTGCTCCTACGCGGCGGAAGCGACGAAACGGTGACGCACGAGTTGCTCGCCTCGGCTGTCACAGCTCGTTTCGGGCCCGAGGCAACGGTGGGCGAGATCGACGGCGCTCACCACTGGTCGCACCTCGAGCGTTCCGCCGCCGTGGCAGCCCAGATCGATCGGTTTCTCGCACTGACGACAGCGGAAGCTGGCGTCGCGAGCGTCGCTTGGGGTCGTGAGTAGCGCGAACCATTCAGTGCCTAGCCACGAATTTCAGAGGAGGACCAGATGACGGAGATCGACGACGGATCTCGCGAGCCAGTTTCCACGATCGCCGAGTACGAGGCTGAGCAGTACCGCGGCGCTTGCGTGAGGTGGCCGGAATGGCGGTCCTGTTGGAGCACGGCCGACGAGGGTCAACTGAAGGAAATATAGTCGCGTCGTAGTGGTGGGGAACCACATCACGGGGCGCAGCGGCCTCGCATTCTTGGTGCTGATGACGCTGCCGGTATTCGGCAGCATGGCCGGTCAGGCCGCCGGATATTCGCCCGGCTGCGGCGAGATCCCGATCGTTTATGGGATTCCGCCATGGGGCTTCCACACCGGCCCCCCGATCGGCGAAACGGGGAGCTTCGCCCGCGGCCATGGCCAAATCGATCTGGAAGCGAACACCGTCTCCGGGATCCTGTGCCAGGAAATCCGCTCCCGAATCCATCCAACCCGGGCGATTACTATGACGGTCGAACATCACCTCGTCTACCACTCGCACTACGCGGTGATGTGGGGTTTCCCCGGGAACATCATGAAGATCATCGTTCGCGTGCGGGCGAGCAGCGATGCGAAATGTAAGGTCGGAGCCGTCGGACGCGCGACCCTGTTCGCGAGCTACAACGGGGTCCGCAGCGACAGCGTCCAGTTCTTCTTCCCGACTGCGTGCAGGGATCACGACCACCTCTACCACGGACCTCAAGTCAACAACCAGGTCCCACCGCTGTAGACCAGCGCGCTCGGATGGCGAGCGGGGCGAGCGTGCCGAGCCTCGCCCCCGGGCTGCTCGCATGACTACCCCATCTTGATGTGTCGGGACGTCTGAGACAGATATCGCCGCCACCCTGGAGACCGGCTGACTGCTGCCGGGGCGGGGTGGGTAGCTCCACCTAGGTCAGACATGCCCCGGCCCGGGACAGGAGCAGCGCCCGCTCGGGCTCGTTCTCGCACAGGTCGGCCGCGCGCACGAACTCCTCGCGCGCCTCGGGTAGCCGCCCCAGGCGGACGAGCAGATCCCCGCGCACGGTCGGGAGCAGGTGGTAGCCGCGCAATGCCGGCTCGTCGGTGAGTGAGTCGACAAGCTCCAGTCCGGCCTCCGGACCGAAAGCCATGGTCACCGCCACCGCGCGGTTCAGCTCGACGACCGGCGAGCCGGTGAGCGCTGTCAAGCCGTCGTACAGGGCGACGATCCGCGGCCAGTCGGTTTCCTCGACGCTCCGAGCGCGCGCGTGACAGGCGGCGATCGCGGCCTGCAGCGTGTACGGCCCCAGTGCACCGCTGAGCTCCTCGGCGCGCCGCAGTCCCGCCAGGCCGCGCTGCACGAGTAGGTGGTCCCAGCGGGCGCGGTCCTGGTCGCCGAGAAGCACCGGCTCGCCCTGGCCCCCGACGCGGGCCCGCAGCCGCGATGCCTGCAGCTCCATCAGAGCCAACAGGCCATGGACCTCTGGCTCGCGCGGCATCAGCGCGGCGAGGATGCGTCCGAGGCGCAGGGCGTCGGCGCAGAGCGAGGGCCGGATCCAGCGCTCGCCTGCCGTCGCAGCGTAGCCCTCATTGAACACGAGGTAGATCACTTCTAGCACCGCTGACATACGCTCGGCCAGTTGCTCGCGGCCCGGGACCTCGAATGGCACTTTGGCCTCGGCCAGCGTGCGCTTGGCGCGCACGATGCGCTGTGCGACCGTCCCCTCGGAGACGAGGAACGCTCGCGCGATCTCGGGCGTCGACAATCCGCCGAGCAGACGCAGCGTCAGCGCGACGCGCGCCTCCCGGGACAGGACCGGATGGCACGTCATGAAGATCAGGCGCAGGATGTCGTCCTGCACGTGTTCGACCTGCGCGGCGAGGTCGAGCTGGTCGAGCTGCTGAAGGATTTCTAGCTCGCGCTCGATCAGCTTCTGCTTGCGCTCGAGCGTGACGCGTCGGCGCAGCGCATCGATGCCGCGGCGCTTGGCGGCGGCCATCAGCCAGGCAGCGGGGCGCTCCGGGATGCCCCACTCGGGCCACTGCTCGAGCGCGGCGACGAGGGCGTCCTGGGCCAGGTCCTCGGCCACCGCCACGTTGTGCACGATGCGGGTCAGCCCGGCGATCAGCCGGGCCGACTCGATCCGCCAGACGGCGTCGATCGCACGATGGGTGGCCGAGGATGTCATGCGCCTAGCTCTGGGCGGCCTGCTCGCGCAGCCGCTCGTTTGCCTCGCGCAGCTCCGGCGTCAGCTGCTCGCCGAAGTCGTCGGTCTCGAAGATCTGACGCAGCTCGATCTCGACGCCGCCGCCGAACGGCGCGCGCTTGAGCCACTCGATCGCCTCCTCGCGCGAC
>DATMQG010000014.1:0-15192 GCA_035566835.1 Solirubrobacteraceae bacterium | reverse complement strand
CCGCGGTCGGCGAACAGGCGGGCGAGGGTACGGTGCACGATCGTCGCGCCGACCTGCGACTTGATGTCGTCGCCGACGATCGGCAGGCGAGCCTCTTTGAAGCGCCGCTCCCAGTAGTCCTCACGCGCGATGAAGACGGGGATGCAGTTGACGAACCCGCAGCCGGCCTCCAGCACCTGCTCCACGTACCACTTGGTCGCCTGCTCGGAGCCCACCGGGAGGTAGGACACGACCACGTCGGTGTTCGTCTCCCTGAGGATCCTCACGATGTCGGCGGTCTCGCCGGGAGCCTTCGAAATCTTCTCCTTCAGGTACTTGCCGAGGCCGTCGTGGGTCATGCCGCGATGCACGGGCACGCCCAATTTCTTCGGCACCGCCAGCCCTCCCTTGGCGAACTTCATCGTGTTGTTCTGCCCGGCCCAGATCGCCTGGCCGAGGTCCTTTCCGACCTTCGCGGCGTCGATGTCGAAGGCTGCGGTGAACTCGATGTCGCGCACGTGATAGCCGCCGAGGTCGACGTGCATCAGGCCGGGGACGCGCTCGGAGGGGTCGGCGTCGCGGTAGTAGTGGACGCCCTGAACGAACGCCGAGGCGCAGTTGCCGACGCCGATTATCGCCACGCGCACCTTCTCGCGCTGGTAGCGGGCCGCGCCGTTGGAGGAGGCCGCGCCGTTGGCTAGCGCGTTGGCGTTGCTTGCGTTGCTGTGTGTGCTCACGGTGAGAAATTCCTTCCTTAAGTTCGTGCTAACTACTCCGCGGCGCGCGTCAAGTCACACCGAAGAGCGCGGCGCGCACGTGCCAGATGCGCTGCGCGACGGTGATCAGGCTCAGCGCCGCCAGCACATAGACGGCCGGTTGCAGCAGTTCGAAGTCGCCAAGCGAGGCTCCCTTGGCGAACACCAGCCCGATCGCGAGGATCACCACGCGCACGGGCCGCGTGGCGATGCCGACCTTGCATTCGACCCCCAGCGCCTCGGCTCGAGCGCGCGTGTAGCTGACCATCAGCGAGGCGAGCACCGCGACCACCACGGCGGCCGCTCCCGCGCGGTTGCCGTGCAGCGCGAAGTAGCCCGCGACGGCCGTCAGCACGATCCCCTCCTCGACGCGGTCGAGCGTCGAGTCCAGGAACGCTCCGAAGGGCGTCCCCTTGCCGGACATGCGCGAGTAGCGGCCATCGAGCGTGTCCATGATCGAGCCGACGATGAAGGCGATGCCGCCGAGGAAGAAGAGCTGTTCCCACACGAGCACCGCGGCGAGCACGTTCAACGCGAACCCCGTGAGCGAGATCGCGTTGGGCGTCAGCCTCGACTCGATCAGCCGGTTGCGAACGAGCTCGCGGCGTTCGCCGTATCCGATCGGTGCACGTGCGCGGCGCCCGCCCGCGCGGTAGGGGCGCCGGCGCGCGCGACGGGACGGGGCGTGCTGCCGGGGCGTCATCCGCGGAGCCCCGTCCGCTACCCGCTCGCCGTCAGGCGCGCGGAGGGGACGACGGCTCCGGTCCTCTTGAGGCGTCGCGGCGAGACGGTCGAGAACCGCCATGCGGGTCGCGCGCGGGCGAGCCAGCTCGCGCAGCAGGCGGAGGCGCCTGCGGTGAGCGCTCCGAGGAGGGCATCGAGGATGAAGTGGTTGGCGGTGACGACGATCACGAAGGTCATCACGAAGGGATAGACGATCCAGAGGACGCGAACGACGCTTCTGCGCGCCAGCAGCGCGAGCGGCCAGCTGATCATCAGCGCGAACGCGACGTGCATCGACGGCACGGCTGCGTAGGGGTTGAACAGCGTGCTCATCGAGGCGCTCTTGGCCGACACGTGCACCGGCGTGAAATCCGAGACCGTGTCGATGAAGCCCCACTCAGGCATGAAGCGCGGCGGCGCCGTCGGGAAGACCGTGTAGACGACGAGCGCGATCGCCAACGCGATCATGAACATGTTGCGCACGAAGTAGAAGTTGCGGTTGTGGCGCACGTAGAGGTAGAGGAGCGCCGCGATCGTGATCGAGCCCTGCGCGTTCACGTACAGCCAGCTCGCGAGGATCATCACGAAATGGCTGCCGGAGGCCCATGCCTGGATCGAGGGCTCGACGAACACGTGCATCCCGCGCTCGATCGAGATCAGCCAGCGGGCATGCGCGAAGGCGGCGTTCGCATCGCCCTCGACGAGACCCCGCACGAGGCCGTATGCGAGGTACGCCGCGGCGAAGAGGGAGAGCTGGCGCAGCGCATCCCGCCACCCCTGCGGCAGGACGCGCGCCTGCAGGACACGAGCGCGGGCGACCATCGCCGAGAAGCCTAGACGACGCGGCGAGGCGACGAGGCCGTGCTCGAGCGCGATCGGTCGGCGCCGCCTCCGCCGACTGCTCAGCCGCAGCGAGGGCCGTCGTCGAAGGCGCGCGCGAGCGAGAAGCGGATCACCACACGGAGGCTGCCCGCGCTCCGCGCCTGCACCCGCGTCCAGTCCCCGGGCGCGCGGCTGACGCATCCGTGCCCGCCCGCCAGCGCCCAGTAGGACGTGAAATGCACGCGCGCGGTATAGGTCCCGGCGAGCGGCGCACGCAGCGTGAAGTAGTCGTGGCCAGCCTGCGCGAGGACCGCCGGCGGCGTCGCGAGCGGGCTCGCGTCGCGAAGCGCGAACAGCCGCCAGTGGGCCGAGCGCCACACTTCCTCGAGGTAGGGCGGCGGGCGTCCGGCGCCGTCCGCGCCAGCGCTGCGGGCGCCCTGCAGCAGCTTTCGCTCGGCCGTGGCGGAGTAGTCGAGGGGCGCGTCGGGGAGCGCGACATAGGCGATCGACTGTTCGAGCAGCCACGCGTGATAGCGCGGCGCCGTCAACTGGGGCGATTCTTCGTAAAAGAGCCCGTTGCGGTAGCGGTCGAGCTGTCGCTCCCAGCCGCGTGCAAGCATCACGTTCCCCGCCGCCCAGCGCGCCTCCCAGTGATCGCGCGTCGCGACCACCTCGATGCGCGCGGGGTGTGTCGAGGAATCGATGCCGAGTGCGCGCAGCTCGGCGAGCAGCGGCGTGTAATAGGAGGCCCGCACGGACGCATCCGAGGCGCCGGCGAGGAAGTCGGCCACGGGCGCGTTCGCCTGCCAGTAGAGGAAGGCCGGCGCGAGCGCGAGCAGCAGCAGCGGACGCCTGCTCCGCCGCGGTCCGTCGAGCAGCACGCACGCCGCAACCGGTCCGGCGGCGAGGGCTCCGAGACGGTCGGCGTTGCCGCCGACAGCCGTCGAGACGACGAACGCGCCCGTCAGGGCGATCGCGTAGAGCAGCACTCCGGTTCGCAGCACGCGATGTTCGGGGGCGACGACCGCGGCGATCAGCAGCACGCCCGCGAGGGCCGGGTAGAAGGCGGAGCCTACGAACGGCTGCGTACCCCCTTCCGGGAACAGCAGCACGAGCGCGAGGATCGGCGCGAGCGCCACCCCGACGAGGGTGCCGGCCCGCGCGCGATCCTCGCCGGCGAGCGCCCACGCGAGCGCCGCGAGCGCGAGGAAGGCGCCGGCGACGGGGCTCGCAAGCGCGCAGACCGCGGCCAGCACGAGCGCGAGCGCCTGCCTTCCTCTCCGTGCCGCGAGCAGCGAGCCGAGCCCCAGCGCGAGGCCCAGGTCGAACGGAACGCGCGATGAGAGCAGAGCGATCGCGGCGCCAAGCGCGAACCACGCCGAGGCGACGCGCACCGCCCGCTCGCTGAAGTGTCCCTCGATCAGGACGGCGAACAGCGCCGTCGCCGCGGTCATCGACACGGCGGCAAGCAGCGGCGGCCCGACGAGCCATCCGAGCGCCGGTGCGAGCAGGCTGTAGGCGGGGAGATGGTGGCCTCCGTACCACGCGCTGTCCCACACGGTGAAGCCTTCGCGCCCGAACAGGTAGCTGCGGTAGGAGGCGGCGGCGAGGTCGGCGCTCGGCGGCGCGGCGATCACGTAGGCGAGGCCGAGCGCGGCCGTGATCGTCCACGCGGGCACGCGCGCCACGCGTGCGAGCACACCCGCGGCAGGAGGGCGTCGCGGGACCGCGCCCCGGGCCTCTACGCGTTCCTCGAACACACCGCCGCTCACGCTCGGGCGTTGACGAACTCGACGATCCGCTCGAGCGCATCCGGTCGGTCGAGCCATGGCCAGTGCCCCGCGTCGGGGAGCTCGAGCAGCTCGGCCCGCGGCAGCACGCGCGCGTACTCGGCGGCGAACCGTACCGGCAGGTAGGGGTCCTTCACGCCCCAAACGACCAGCGCCGGCACGTTCAGCTGCCCGAGGCGCTCCCCCGCCGCCGCGAGCACGTCCGGCGGCGAGCTTCGGTAGAGGCGCAGGATCGCCCGCTGGGTGCCCTGGTCGAAGTGGGCGATCACGCTCTCGATCCACTCGTCCGGCATCGGCCCCGGGGTCGCGTTCCCCTCCCTCGAGAACAGGCGCAGCACGAAGCGGTTGGTCGTTCCCATCGCGAGCTCGCCGAGGACTGGTGTGCGCCAGATGCGGGCCGTTCGGTGCCAGCGATAGCCGGGCAGCAACGGCACGGCGTCGACGAGCGCGATCCGCTCGACGCGCTCGGGCAGGCGCTGGGCAAAGGTGAGGGCGACCGCGCCCCAGTCGTGCATGATCAAGCTCACCCGCTCGACGCCGAGCTGGTCGATGAAGCGCTCGATGAAGCGGTCGTATTCGTCGATCGTGTAGCTAAGCGACCCCGGCTTGCCCGAGCGCCCGAAACCTGGCAGGTCGGGCGCGATACCCCCGGTGCGCTCTAGGAACGCCCGCCAGCAGTCCGAGCTGTCGGGCACTCCGTGCAGGTAGAGCGCCACCGCGTCGCCCGTGACCGCGGGAGGCGCCGGTGCGCTGCGCCAGAAGACCGGCAGGCCGTCGAGCTCGCCGTTGTGGTCGCTGACCTCGGGCACCCTGGCGAGGATATAGGCGTAACGCCGGCGGATACGGTGATGCGATGGCGCCGAACGACTGGAAGCCACCGACGCGCGCGCGGGTCGTGAGGATTCGCGAACGGCTGCGCGCCGTGTATGGCGTCCCGTTGATGAAGCCGCATCGCCGCCCGATCGCCGAGCTGATCCTCACCGTCCTCTCGCAATCGACGAACGACCGCAACCGCGACGTCGCCTACCTGCGCCTGCGCGAGCGCTTTCCGCTCTGGGAGCAGGTGCGCGACGCCCCCGTCGATGAGGTCGAGGAGGCGATCCGACCGGGCGGCATCTCGAAGGTCAAGTCCGCGCGCATCCAGGCGATCCTGCGCGCGATCTCCGAGCGCCCGCCGGAGACACAGGCGCTCCAGGCGGCCTGCGCTGGGTCGCCGCCGGAGCTGTCGCTCGACTGGCTTGCAGGCGTGCCGCTGCAGCGTGCCCGCGACTACCTCACCGCGCTGCCGGGCGTCGGGCGCAAGACGGCCGCCTGCGTGCTCCTGTTCGCCTACGGCCTGCACGAGGTCCCGGTGGACACGCACGTCGCGCGGGTCGGGACGCGCCTGGGGCTGCTGCGCTCGGGCGCCTCGTCCGAGGAGCTCCACGACCAGATGCTGGCCCTCACCCCGCCCGGCGAGGAGCTCGAGCTGCATGTCAACCTTCTGCGCCACGGACGCCGGACATGCCACGCCCGTTCTCCCGCCTGCCGCGAATGTGCGCTCGCGCGCATGTGCCCCAGCCGGGCGCTGTTCGCGTGAGGAGTCAGCCGCGCGGCAGGACGGCGAACGCGATCACCGCATAGTGCAACCCCGCCGCGGCGAGCACGAGCGCGTGGAAGATCTCGTGATAGCCGAACACGCGCGGCCACGGGTTCGGCCGCCCGCTCGTGTAGACGACCGCGCCCACCGTGTACAGCAGCCCGCCGGTCGCCAGCCCCGCCACGCCCAGCCAGCCGATCGCCGCGGGCAGCTCGCCGAGGATCGCCGCCGAGACGCCGCCGAGAACGACGTAGACGGTCGCGAGCAGCCACTTCGGCGCGTCGATCCAGACGAGCTTGAAGACGACCCCACCGAGCGCTCCGGCCCAGAGCACGATCAGGATCGTGCTCGCCAGCGATCCGTGCAGGGCGAGCAGCGCGACCGGTGTATACGTTCCGGCGATCAGCACGAAGATCATCGAGTGATCGAGCCGCCGCATCCAGCGCCGGGCGCTCGGGCGCCAGGTGACGCGGTGGTAGAGGGCGCTCGTGCCGAGGAGCCCCGATACCGCCACGGCATAGATCGTCGCTGCCATCCGCGCCCGCCCGCCCGACGCCGCCAGGATCAGGCCGACGCCGCAGCCGACGGAGACGAAGAACGCGTACTGGTGCGAGACGCCGCGCAGGCGCGGCTTCACGAGTGTCGCGGCCCTGCTGATGCTCGCGGGCGTCTCGAGCGAGGTCACACAGGGACGGTAGCGCCTCTGGTAGTCGCCGTCAGCCGGCGCTGGACGCTCGAGCGCTCGACGTCCCGGCTCGCTAGACGGTCAACCGCTCGCCGTCCCGGCTCGCGGCCAGCTTCTCGCGCGCGCGCTCGGGTGTGACCGTGACGACGTCCCAGGCCAGGCCGATGCGCTCGAGGCCGAGTATCAGCCAGCCGGAGGGGTCGAGCTCGTACCAGCGCAGCCCGTGGAAGGCCGATTGCGGGAACGCGTGGTGGTTGTGATGCCAGGCCTCGCCGAGCGAGGGAAGTGCGAGCCAGAATACGTTCGTGGACTCGTCGTCGGTCGCGAAGCGCCGGCTGCCGAAGAAGTGGCAGATCGAGTTGATGCTCCAGGTGATGTGGTGCACGAGGAAGATCCGCACGAGGCCTCCCCACAGCAGGGCGCTCAGGCCACCGGTGACGAGCGACCCGCCGCTGAGCACGAGGCCCAGCAGGAAGGGCAGCGCGAGGCTGTACAGGGCGATCAGAGGGAAGCCCTTGTTGATGCGCCGCATCATCCGGTCTTCCAGCAGGTCGCGCGCAAAGCGTTTCGAGGACGCCTGGCCGTGGGTCTCCCAGAGCCAGCCAACGTGCGCGTGCCAAAGCCCCCTGACCATTCCCCGCATGCCCGCGCCGTGACCGGCGTGCGGGCTGTGCGGGTCACCGTCTTCGTCGGTGAACGTGTGGTGCTTGCGGTGGTCGGCGACCCAGTCGATCACCGGGCCCTGCACCGACATGGAGCCGAACACCGCCAGCGTGTAGCGCAGCCAGCGCCGTGTCTGGAACGCCCGGTGGGTCAGCAGGCGGTGGAAGCCGACCGTGACGCCCACCGCCGTCAGCACGTACATGACGCCGAAGATCGCCAGATCGCGGGGCCCCAGGAAGTGGTTCCAAAGCAGCGCGGCGCCGGCCAGCACACCGAGGAAGGGGATCACGACGGCGGCGATGTTGACGTTGCGCTCGAGGCGTGTCACTTACCTGCCACTACTTCCCGGGGCACGGGAGGTTACGCGCGATCTGGCCCTTTTTGTCCGTAGGAGCGCCGATTTGGGGTTCTGCTCCGCGCCCGGCCGGGCGCGGCCAGCTGCTGGCTTGAAGCCTGTCAGGAAATCTGCCAAACTAACGCTTAGATTTATCCAGCCTATTTCAAGGAGCACTTCACATGGGCAAGACCATAGGCATTGACCTCGGCACGACCAACTCGTGCATGGCCGTGCTAGAGGGTGGCGAGCCCACCGTCGTCGAGAACTCAGAGGGTGGCCGCACGACGCCCTCCGTCGTCGCATTCACGGCCTCGGGCGAGCGTCTCGTCGGCACCGTCGCCAAGCGCCAGGCCGTCACCAACCCGCAGAACACGATCTTCTCGATCAAGCGCTTCATGGGCCGCAAGGAGGCCGAGGTGCGCGAGGAGGAGTCGATCGTCCCCTACAAGGTCGTCGCCGGCCCCAACGGCGACGCTCGCGTGGAGGCGGCCGGCGAGCAGTACTCGCCGCCCGAGATCTCCGCGATGATCCTGCAGAAGCTGAAGACCGACGCCGAAGCCTACCTCGGCGAACGGGTCGACTCGGCCGTGATCACGGTCCCCGCCTACTTCAACGACGACCAGCGTCAGGCGACCAAGGACGCCGGCAAGATCGCCGGACTCGACGTCAAGCGCATCATCAACGAGCCCACCGCCGCGTCGCTGGCGTACGGCCTCGACAAGGAGTCAGACCAGACGATCCTCGTCTTCGACCTCGGCGGCGGCACCTTCGACGTGTCGGTGCTGGAGATCGGCGACGGAGTGTTCGAGGTCAAGTCGACCGCGGGCGACAACCACCTCGGCGGCGATAACTTCGATAAGGCGATCGTCGACTGGCTCGTGGCCGAGTTCAAGAAGTCCCAGGCCATCGACCTCAGCGCCGACCCGATGGCCCTGCAGCGTCTCTACGAGGCGGCGGAGAAGGCGAAGATCGAGCTCTCCACGACCCAGGAGACGCAGATCAACCTGCCCTTCATCACCGCCGACTCCTCTGGCCCGAAGCACCTCGACACGCGCCTCACGCGCGCGAAGCTCGCCGAGCTCACGTCCGAGTTGCTCGACCGCGTCGTCGCACCGGTCCGCCAGGCGCTCGACGACGCGAAATCGAAGGGCGTCAAGGAGATCGAGCACATCGTGCTGGTCGGCGGCATGACCCGCTCACCCGCCGTCCAGGAAAAGGTCAAGGAGTTGACCGGCAAAGAGCCGCATCGCGGTGTCAACCCCGATGAGGTCGTCGCCGTCGGCGCCGCGATCCAGGCCGGCGTGCTCGCCGGCGACGTCAAGGACGTGCTGCTGCTCGACGTCACTCCGCTGACCCTCGGCATCGAGACCAAGGGCGGCGTGATGACGAAGCTGATCGAGCGCAACACGACGATCCCGACCCGCAAGGGCGAGGTCTTCTCGACCGCCGAGGACAACCAGCCATCGGTCGAGATCCACGTCCTGCAGGGCGAGCGCGAGATGGCCCAATACAACAAGTCGCTCGGCAAGTTCCAGCTGACCGGGATCCCGCCCGCTCCGCGGGGGATCCCCCAGATCGAGGTCGCGTTCGACATCGACGCGAACGGCATCCTGAACGTGTCGGCGAAGGATCTCGGGACGAGCAAGGAGCAGAAGATCGAGATCAAGGCCGGCTCGGGCCTCTCCGAGGATGAGATCAAGAACATGGTCTCCGACGCCGAGTCCCACGCCGAGGAGGACCGTCGCGCACGCGAACTCGCCGAGGCACGCAACAACGGCGAGAATGCCGCCTACCAGGCGGAGCGCCAGCTGGCCGAGCTGGGCGACCAGGTCGACGCCGACTCGAAGACCCGGATCGAGGAGGCCATCAAGGAGGTCCGCGAGTCGCTCGAGTCAGAGGACGCCGCTGCGATCAACGCGAAGGCCGAGGCGCTGCAGACCGCGTTCCACGCGGTCTCCGAGACGATGTACCAGCGCGCGCAGGAGACCGCAGCCAGCTCCACAAACGGCGGCGCCTCGGGCGACGGAGCGTCCTCGGAGACCGAGGACGTGGTCGACGCCGAGGTCGTCGACGAGCCGAAGGCATAGCGCGCGATGACCGACAGCAGGCGGATCCCGCACCAGCACTCTGACGAGCACAGGCAGGCCGACCCCTCCCCCGGCGCAGACGCCCCGGGGGAGGAGCGGCCCACGAGCTCGTCCGGGGCCGGCCCGTCGCGGGCCGAGGACGGCGGCGAGTCGGTGGGTCACGCCGGCAGCGGGCGGACCGACACCAAGCTGGAGCCCGCGGCCTGCGATGGCGACTTCAACGGCGATGGCGCCGACGTCCAGGGCGACCTGGACGAGCTCGTCAAGACGGCCGCCCAGCGCGACGAGTATCTCGCGCTCGCGCAACGCACGCAGGCGGACTTCGAGAACTACCGCAAGCGGGTCGCGCGCGAGTCGGCGTCGGCACAGGCGCGAGGCGCGATCCTGCTCGCCAAGGAGCTGCTGCCCGCGCTCGACAACCTCGACCGCGCGCTCGCGGCGGCCGCGACCGACGATCCGCTGCTGGACGGCGTGCGGGTCGTGAGATCCGAACTAAGCGCCGCTCTGGCCCGCACCGGCATCGAGTCGTTCTCGCCGGGCGGCGAGGCGTTCGATCCCGAGGTCCACGAGGCTGTCGCGACAAGCGAGCAGCCCGCCGGCGGCGCCGCGAGTGGGACGGTGGTCGAGGTCTACCAGCCCGGCTACCGGTGCGGCGAGACCATCATCCGCCCGGCCCGAGTGGTCGTGGCGGCATAGCCGGGAGACGCGATGGCGACCCGTTCTGACTACTACAAGACCCTGGGGGTTGACAAGAAGGCGTCCGCGGAGGAGATCAAGAAGGCCTACCGCAAGCTGGCGCGTCAGTACCACCCCGATCGCAACCCCGACGACAAGGGCGCCGAGTCGCGCTTCAAGGACATCTCGCAGGCGTACGACGTGCTCGGGGATCCAGACAAGCGCAAGCAGTACGACAGCGGCAGCGGCCCCTTCGCAACGGGCGGCGGCCCGGGCGGCGGCTTCGGCGGCTTCGGCAACTTCGATTTCGACGCCTCCTCGATGGGCGACATCCTGTCCAACCTCTTCGGCGGGCAGGCCGGTGGCCGCCGTGGAAGGGATCGGGCGCGCTCCGAACGGGGCGCCGACGTCGAAGCGCAGGTCTCGATCACATTCGACCAGGCGATCGCCGGGGCTCAGATCCCCCTGCAGGTGCCGATGCAGATGACATGCGAGACCTGCCGCGGGACGGGAGCCAAGCCGGGAACCACGCCCACCGTGTGCCCACGCTGCGAGGGCCGCGGCATCGAGACGCAGGGGCAGGGCATGTTCTCGATCTCACAGCCGTGCTCGCAGTGCGGTGGCGCGGGCACGGTGATCGAGGACCCGTGCCCGACCTGCAAGGGGTCCGGCGCCGTGCGCACGGTCAAGCGCATGCGCGTGAACATCCCCGCGGGCGTGCGAGATGGCAGCCGCATCCGGCTCCCCGGCAAGGGCGAGCCCGGCCGCAACGGCGGACCCGCGGGCGATCTCTATCTGATCACCCATGTCTCCCCGTCGCCGATCTTCAAGCGCAAGGGAGAGAACCTCGAAGTCGAGGTCCCGCTGAGCATCCCCGAGGCCCTCGGCGGGGCCGAGGTGCAGGTGCCAACGCTCAGCGGAACGAAGACCCTGCGCGTCGCTCCCGGCACCGCGCACGGAACCGTCCAGCGCCTGCGCGGCGAGGGGCCGCCGAAGCTCGGAGGCGGGTCCGACCGCGGCGATATCCACTATCGCTTCGTGATCGACGTCCCCAAGGAGCTCAGCAAGGAGCAGCAGGAGGCGGTCGAGGCGCTCTCGAAGACGATGGGCGGCGACCCCCGCGCCCAGCTCTTTCCCAACGGCGGCGCGTCTCGACAGGAGGCACCCGAGGGGGCAGGTGAGCGCTGATGGATCGCCGCCCTTCCTCGCCCGTCAACCAGCGCCGGCGCCGTACCGACGGAGCAACCAAGATCACGCGCCTTCAGGTGGAGACCGACCGCGGCGTGTTCATGATCTCCGTCGCCGCGCGGCTCGCGAACATGCACCCGCAGACGCTGCGCATGTATGAGGCGCGGGGACTGATCGAGCCGCAGCGCTCGCCGAAGGGCACGCGCCTGTACTCGCAGGACGACGTCGAGCGGCTCAAGCGCATCCAGGAGATGACCGCCGAGCTCGGCCTCAACCTCGCCGGAGTGGAGCGGGTGCTCGACCTCGAGCTCCAGATCGACGAGATGCACGCGCGCATCGAGGAGATCGAGCAGCAGGCGCTGCAGGCGCAGGTGCGCCTCGCGGAGGAGCTCGAGCAGGTGCGCCGCTCGTTCCGCGCCGAGCTGGCGGTACCCTACCGAGGCGGGCTCGAGCTCGTCCGCGCCGCCGACGTCAAGTCGCCGTTTCCAAGTCGGCCCTCGAGGTCCTAGAGAATGCAGGCCGATCGCTTCACGATCAAGTCGCAGGAGGCAGTGGCCTCCGCCTCGCGGCTCGCCGAAGCGCGCCGCAACCCGCAGGTGACCCCCCTGCACCTGCTCGCCGCGCTGCTCGCAGAAGGAGAGCGCTCGAGCGCCGCCCCGGCTCCGAGCGCGGACGCCCCGGGAGGCGTGGTCCTGCCGGTTCTCGCCAAGCTCGGCGTCCAGACCGCCTCGGTGCGGGCGAACGTCGAGCAGGCGCTCGGCGCGCTTCCCGTTCTCGGCGGGGGCTCGCAGGGCGATGCGCTCGCGCAGCCTGGCTCCGAGCTCGTGGCGGTCCTGCGTGCGGCCGAGCGCGAGGCCGGGAAACTCGGCGACCAGTACGCCTCCACCGAGCATCTGCTACTTGCGCTCGCCGACGAGAAGGGTCCCGTCGGGCAGGCTCTGAGCGCCGCCGGTGCGACGCACGAGCGCCTGCTGCAGGCGCTCGCCGAGGTGCGCGGCTCGCATCGCGTCACCGACCAGAATCCCGAGGAGAAGCTGGAGGCGCTCGAGCGCTTCGGCCAGGACCTCACAAAACTTGCCGAGGAAGACAAGCTCGACCCCGTGATCGGCCGCGACGAGGAGATCCGACGCGTCATCCAGGTGCTCTCGCGTCGGACCAAGAACAACCCCGTGCTGATCGGTGACCCTGGCGTCGGCAAGACGGCGATCGTCGAGGGCCTCGCACGGCGAATCGTCTCGGGCGACGTGCCCGAGTCGCTGCGAGACCGGCGCGTGATCGCGCTCGACATCGGATCGCTGATCGCCGGAGCCAAGTATCGGGGCGAGTTCGAGGATCGCCTGAAGGCGGTGCTGGCCGAGGTCTCAGAGGCGCAGGGCAGCGTGATCCTGTTCCTGGACGAGCTTCACACGATCGTCGGCGCCGGAGCCGCCGAAGGCGCCGTCGACGCCGCCAACCTGCTGAAGCCGATGCTGGCGCGTGGTGAACTGCGCTGCGTCGGCGCCACCACGCTCGACGAGTACCGCAAGTACATCGAGAAGGATGCCGCGCTCGAGCGGCGCTTTCAGCCGGTGATGGTGGGGGAGCCGTCGGTGGGCGACACGATCGCGATCCTGAGGGGACTCAAGGAGCGCTACGAGAACCACCATCACGTGCGGATCCAGGACAGCGCGCTGATCGCCGCCGCGACGCTCTCGCACCGCTACATCTCCGACCGCTTCCTGCCCGACAAGGCGATCGATCTCGTCGACGAGGCAGCCTCGCGGCTGCGGATCGAGATCGATTCGGTGCCCACGGAGATCGACGAGGTCGACCGCCGCGTGATGCAGCTCGAGATCGAGCTGACCTCGCTCGAGAAGGAGACCGACCCGGCGAGCGCAGAACGCCGCGCTTCGCTCGAGCGCGAGCTCGCCGAGCTGCGCGAGCGCTCCTCGGCGATGAAGGCCCAATGGCAGAACGAGAAGCAGTCGATCCAGCAGATCTCGGAGCTCAAGGAGCGACTCGAGCAGGCGCGTGGGGAGGCCCAGCGCGCCGAGCGTGAAGCCGACCTCGAGCGCGCGGCTACGCTGCGGTACGGCGAGATCCCCGAGCTGGAGCGGGAGCTGGCCGAGCTCGAATCCAGCGAGCGCGAGCGAGAGGGCGACGGGCCGGTGTTCCTCAAGGAGGAGGTCGATGCGGACGACGTCGCCGAGGTCGTGGCGCGCTGGACCAGCATCCCCGTCAGCCGCCTGCTCGAGGGTGAAACCGAGAAGCTGATCCACATGGAGGAGCGGCTGCATGAACGCGTCGTCGGCCAGGACGAGGCGATCGAGGCGGTGGCGACCGCGCTGCGACGCTCACGCGCCGGGCTGCAGGACCCCGACCGGCCGATCGGCACGTTCCTGTTCCTGGGGCCGACCGGCGTCGGCAAGACGGAGCTCGCCCGCGCGCTCGCGGAGTTCATGTTCGACTCGCAGGACGCGATGGTCCGCATCGACATGTCCGAGTACATGGAGAAACACTCCGTCTCGCGCCTCGTCGGCGCCCCGCCCGGCTACGTGGGCTATGAAGAGGGCGGCCAGCTCACCGAGGCCGTTCGCCGGCACCCGTACTCGGTCGTGCTGCTCGACGAGATCGAGAAGGCCCACCCGGACGTCTTCAACACGCTGCTTCAGGTGATGGACGACGGGCGCCTCACCGACGGCCAGGGACGAACCGTCGACTTCAAGAACACCGTGCTGATCATGACGTCGAACATCCCGATCGAAGACGGCTTGTCAGACACCCAGATCCGCGTTGAGCTGTTGCAGCGGTTCAAGCCCGAGTTCATCAACCGCCTCGATGACATCGTGCGCTTCCACGCGCTCAGCCGCGAACAGCTCGCGGAGATCGTCGACATCCAGGTCGCTCGCGTGATCGAGCGCCTGGCCGATCGCGGCGTGCAGCTGACGCTGACCGCCGACGCCAAGCAGCTGCTCGGGAACCTGGGCTATGACCCCGCCTACGGCGCCCGCCCGCTGCGGCGGGTGATCCAGAAGCAGCTCGTCGACCGGCTCGCGCTGGCGCTGCTGCAGGGTGAGATCCATGAAGGGGACTCGGTTCGCGTGGGCGTAGCCGACGGGGAGCTGGTGCTGCAAAAGGCAGGAGCCGAGGCGACGGCGCTGGCTTGACGTTCGACTGAGCTCAAGACGCCGTAACGGCCCACGTTCCCCAGAACTCGCCGCGGCAGGGGGCTTTGCAGGTCGGGTACGCGTATACGACCGCGCCGTATCTGTAGTCGCGACTTCCGTCGTCTCCGTAAGTCGAGACGGCTGTCGTGTTAACTTCGTGGCCGCCACTGACGTAGAGGCACAGATGACCAGCGGCAGCGGCCGGCGCGGCGGCGCTGCCGGGGCAGCTCGCGGTCGGTGAGCCTCCCGGCGGGATCACCTCGGCCGCGGGACTTGCTGCGAGAGGGATCGGGTACGAGATCGTTAACTCCACGGCGTTGTTGGATTCTGTGACCACGGCGCCGGCGCCACCGAAGATGCCCTTCACCGTCTTGCCGCTCGGGAGTATGGGCAGGAGGGGACCGGAGCTACCGGGCGCTCCTTCCTTTCCGGAAGGCCCTTCCTTGCCCGGCGCTCCTTGCCTGCCTTCTGCCCCTTCTTTGCCGGCAGCGCCTTCCCGTCCCGTCACTCCTTCTTTGCCTGCAGCTCCCTCCTCTCCGACCGGGCCTGCTTTGCCTTGGGCGCCGATCGGACCGGTCTCGCCCCTGAGCCGTTTGAGGATCTTCGGGTTGATCTGCTTGGGCGAGTTGATCACGTAGTGGCTTGCGGCCAGCGCTCCGCCGGTCATCGAGAACACCAATGCGAGAGTGGCCGTGACGTTGGCGTAGTTGAGCCGTCTGCGCGTGGATGTGAACATGCGGCGCCGCTACGCCTCTAGCATCGC
>DATMQG010000013.1:0-17382 GCA_035566835.1 Solirubrobacteraceae bacterium | reverse complement strand
TGATCTGCGTGGCGGTCGGCTTGCCGAGGGAGATGGTCCACGCGACGATCGTGCCGGTTCGGGGAACCGTGAGAAGACTGCGAGCGGGACCCACCCGGGCCTGGAAGCCGGTGGTGCGGCTGACGGCGAGACACGGGCTCGAGGGGCAGCTCGGGACCGTCGCCGGTGTGGTGGCGCCGATCACGCCGAGTTCGCTGAGCGTCGCCGGCGCGACCGCCGGCAGCACCAGCGCGAGCGACAGGCTTGCGAGCAGGGCGATGATTATGCGTCTCATATTTGCCATTCAACACGACGACCACATGGTTAGTCGCGGTTTGAGTATTTCTCTACGGGCCCGACAGTTCCTGCGCCGCCGCCGCGATCTCCTCGGGATCGCCCGGCGCCGGCACCCACGGAAGACGGAGCGGATCGTCCTCGTAACGCGGGATCACGTGCATGTGGAAATGGAACACGCTCTGCCACGCGACCGCGCCGCAGGAGTTGACGAGGTTGACCCCATCGGCGCGCAGGCGCTCCGTGACGCGCGCCGCCAGCCGCTGAGACGCGAGCGCGACAGCGATCAGATCGTCGCGGCCGACGGTCAAAAGGTCGGTCGAGTGAGCGCGCGGTATCACGAGCGCGTGCCCTCGGGTTGCCGGGTTGATGTCCATGAAGGCGATCGTGCGCTCGTCTTCGTCGATGATCGTGGCGGGAAGCTCGCCCGTGACGATCTTGCAGAATATGCAGTCGGGATCGGCCATCGCCGGAAAGACTAGATACTCCCGGACTCGAGGAGCGCCCGCGCGTAGTCGAGTGCCTGCGCGGGTGTGGAGATCTCGCCCGCATACTGCCCCTCGGCGATCGCCAGCAGCAGCTGCCCGATCTGCGGCCCGACCGGGATCGCAAGCTTCGCGGCCAGCTCGTCGCCGCGTAGCGGAGGGCGCGGCGGCCCCTCCGCCCGCCAGCGCAGCGAGTCCGCCAGCAGGCCCTCGATGACGCGCAGGTGGGCTTCGGTCGACTCCTCGGCGCGATCTCCGCGCGTGGCCAGCCGGTCGGCGACCGACAGTAGCGTGACGTCGACCTCCACGGGCGCGCACGCGCGCATGTAGGCGAACACCGTTCGCCGCGAGAGCGGCTGCGGCTCGTGCACCAGGAAGCCCGCCCGCAGGTGGTGGCGGACGAGCGCGGCTACGTGGGCGCGCAACCGCTCGCTCGCACGCAGCCGGCCGAGGACGGTGCGAGCGAGCTCGGCGCCGCGAACGTCGTGCCCGATGAACGTCACCCTGCCGTCTGCGCGTCGGATCTCGCGGGTCAGCGGCTTTGCGGCGTCGTGGAGCAGCGCGCCCCAGCGAAGCGCCTCACCGCGGGTCAGCCCGTCTGCTAGCGGCTCGGCGAGCAGCGCCGCCACGTCGCTCGCGTGCGGCGCCATCCATGCGCCGGCGCGCTCGAGCTGGCGGCCGTCGGCGGCGCTCAGCTCGATCACCCGCTCGAGCACCTCGAGCGTGTGCCCGTACACGTCCAGATGGTGGTAGCGGTTCTGCTCGACGCCCCGCAGCGCCTCGAGCTCGGGCAGCACGACGGGGGTGGCGCCGATCTCGCCAAGCAGCTCGATGCCCGCCGGCGCGGCACGCGCCGCGATGATCCGTCGCAGCTCCATGAACACCCGCTCGGGCGACACCTCCCGCAGCGAGCCGGACTGTGCGACCGCCGCGCCGAGCGTGTCCGGGACCGGCTCGAGATCGAGCTCGACGGCGACCCGGGCGAGGCGCAGGACACGCAGCGGGTCGTCCGCGAATGAGGTCGGTCCGGCCATGCGCAGGCGGCGCGCCGCCAGGTCGGCCAGGCCGCCGAGTGGATCGATCGGCTCACCCCCCTCGAGTGGCTCGGCGATCGCGTTGACCGTGAAGTCCCGCAAGCTCAGATCCTGCTCCAGTGACGAGCCGCGCAGGGCCTCGACGTCCACCTGCCAGGAGCGGTCCCGCGCCACCACCCGCCAGGCGCCGAACTCCTCCGAGAGGGCGAAGCAGGCGGCGCCCCCCGCGGCGCGAGCGACCGCCCGGGCAGACTCGGCGGGGTCGCCGTCGACGACGACGTCGAGATCGGCGATCTCGGACGGCCGGCCGAGCGCATGATCGCGCACCGCGCCGCCGACCAGCCACGCGCGCCGGCCCGCAAGCGCCGCACGCGCAGCCTGGAGGCCCTTCGTCATCGCCGGATCGTGTCGAGCGCCGGGGTACCTCCCCGCGGCGCTTCGCCCTCGAGCGGGCGCCCGTCGCGGTGATAGGAGCGCGGCACGCGCGACGTGATCGCGCAGGTCACCTCATAGTTGATCGTTTCGAGGCGCCGGGCCACCTCCTCGGCGGTGATCCGCTCGGTGCCTTGGAAGCCGATCAGGATCGCTCGCTCGCCGCGCAGCTTCAGCGCCGATGGATCGGCTCCGAGATCGACGGTGACGTTGTCCATGCTCACCGTCCCGACGAGCGGGTAGCGACGGCCGCCCACGAGCACGTCCGCGTTGTTGGAGAGCCCGCGCCGCCAGCCGTCGCCATAGCCGATTGGAAGCACGCCAAGATAGGTGTCGGACTCGGCCGTGAAGCGGCGCCCGTAGCCCGTGCTTTCGCCGGCACCGCAGAGCTTGACCTCAGCCACGTAGGAGCTCAGCTCCATGGCGGGCTCGAGCCCGCGCACGGCGGGGTCCCTTCCGTATGGGTCCATGCCGTAGATCGCGATCCCGCACCGGACCATGTCGAAATGGGCCGAGCGGTCACGGAGCGTCGCCGCGCTGTTGGCGGCGTGCACGATGAGCTCGGGCTGATCGGCCTTCATCTCCATCGCCCAGTTCGTGAACGTCGCCAGCTGGCGCGTGAAGAAGCCGTCGTCGTCGAGGTCATCGGCGGTCGCGAAATGCGTCATCACGCCAACCAGCTCCAGCGCTGGGATGCGGCGCGCGGCTTCAGCCACGCGCGTGGCCTCGGCCTGATCGCGCGTCCCGAGGCGTCCCATGCCGGAGTCGAACTTCACGTGCACCCGCCCGCCTCCGGCAGCGGCGACCGCTTTCAGGTAGGGCTCGCGCCAGACGACGACCTCGGCTCCCGCGGCCAGCGCTTGCGCGAGCTCGGACTCGCTGAGAGCACCCATCACGAGCACCGGCACGCGCACGCCAGCGTCGCGTAGCTCACGCGCCTCCTCGGCGCTCGCCACCGCAAGCGAGCTCGCGCCGCCGGCGAGTGCTGCCGCGGCGCTCTGGACGGCGCCATGGCCGTAGCCGTCGGCCTTCACGACGGCACAGAGCGACGTCCCGCCGAGCAGCTCCCTGCGGAGGCGCGAGCAGTTGCGCTCGATCGCCGCCACGTTGATCTTGGCCGCCGCCCGAGCCACGCTCATCTCCACTCGTCTCCTTCGCCGTCATCGCCAGAAGCCCTCGCGCCGCCGCCGCTGCGCCCGTGCGAGGCGGCTCTCGCGACGGGCAGCGCTGCGATCACGTCGGTCGCGATCACGCCCTCGGGTGCCCCGACCCGCATGGCCGCCCGCTTGCCGGCCTCGGCATGCAGCCAGACACCGGCCGCGGCCGCCGTGAACGCATCGAGGCCCTGCGCGAGTGTCGCGCCGATCACACCTGTCAGCACGTCCCCCGTGCCCGCGGTGGCGAGACCCGGCGCTCCGCCGGGGCTCACGGCGACGCGCCCGGACGGATCGGCGACGAGCGTGTCGTCGCCCTTCAGGATCACCACCGCCTGCGACTCCTCGGCCGCCGCCCGCACGTGTCGCAGCCGCCCGCTTTCGATCGCGGCGCCGTCGAGCGCCAGCAGGCGCCCCAGCTCTCCCGCGTGCGGCGTGAGCACGGTCTCGGCGGAGCGCTCCGTGAGCTCGCCGAGGCGGCCCGCGTGCGCGTTGAGCCCATCGGCGTCGAGCACCATCGGGATCCGCGCCTCGCGCGCGAGGGTACGCGCAAAGACGAAGGCTCGCTCCAGGCGGCCGAGGCCGGGGCCGAGCGCCAGGGAGCCGCGGGTGCCCACCTCCAGAACGTCCCCCACGCCGTCCGGGTCGAGGCTGCCGTCGCTGTCCGGGAGACCTCGCGTCATGAGCTCCGGCGTGCAGGCGCCCGCGATGATCGCCTGCAGCGACGCGGGTACGCACGCCGTCACGTAGCCCGCGCCCGCCCGCATGCTCGCCTGCGCGGCCATTCGCGGCGCGCCCGTCAGCCCGCGCGAGCCGCCGACGACGAGCACGTGCCCCGAGGTGAACTTCGTCGAGGTGGCTCTCCTGCGCGGCAGCAGATCGAGGACCGCCGGCTCGATCAGCCCGATCGCGGGCTCCACGGGGGCCCCACGCGGGATGCCGATGTCGATCGTCTCGACCTCACCCGCGTACGCCTTGCCCGGATGGATCCAAAGCCCCGGCTTCGCCGCATGGAAGGTGACGGTGAGGGTGGCCCGCAGCGCTCGTCCGGCGACGATGCCCGTCGACGCGTCCACGCCGCTGGGGACGTCCACGCTCACCACGCGCGCGCCGAGATCGTTGATCGCGTCGATCGCCTGGGCGACGGCGCCGCGGGGCTCGCCCTCGAAGCCCGTCCCGAGCAGCGCGTCCACGACGGCCCCCGCACCAGCCAGGGCACTCGAGTCAGGGCTCAGCTGCTGCGGCTCGCCGTGCTCCCACGAAGCGCCGTTCAGCCGCACCGGCCCCGGCCCGGTGAGCCGGTCGAGGTTCACGCGCGCGTCGCCGGCGAACTCGTCGGGCGGCGCGACGCAGACCACCGTTACCTGGCCGCCCGCCTCGCGCAGCAGCCTTGCCGCCACCAGCCCGTCACCGCCGTTGTTTCCCTTTCCACACACGACCGCGACGGGAGCGCCGCCGGCCAGCCGCTCGACTGCGCGCGCCACGCCCGCGCCGGCCCGCTCCATCAGATCGAGACCGGGCACACCGCGCTCCTCGATCGCCCAGCGGTCGATGCGGCGCATCGTCTCTGCGTCGGGGAGCGGAAGAAGCCAGTCGGGCAGCACACCCACGCCGCGCTACTCGACCGTGACGGTCTTCGCCAGATTGCGCGGCTGGTCCACGTTCAAGCCCCGCCGTCGCGCAATCTCATAAGCGAGCAGCTGAAGCGGGATCACCGCGAGGATCGGCTGCAGCATCCAGTCGACGGCCGGCACCGTGATGACGGACTCCGCCTGCCGCGCGATCCGCTCGTCGCCCTCGGTCGCGATCGCGATCACGTGGGCTCCGCGGGCCCGGACCTCCTGCATGTTCGATACCACCTTTTCGAGCACCGGTGAGTCTGTCGCCACGCACACGACCGGAGTGGAGTCGTCAAGCAGCGCGATCGGACCGTGCTTCATCTCTCCCGCCGCATACGCGTCGGTGGCGATGTAGGAGATCTCCTTGAGCTTGAGCGCCCCCTCGAGCGCCACGGGGAGCCCGACGTGGCGGCCGATATAGAGGAAGAATTCGCTCTGCCAGTGGGCGTCGGCGACGGCGCGAACCTGATCGCCCACCCCGGTCAGCACCTCGTCGATTCGGTTCGGGAGGCGCTTCATCTCGGCGACGAGCTCCCTCACCCTGTCGGGCTCGAGGGTTCCGCGCAGCTCGGCCAGCCGCAGGCCGAGAAGGTAGATCACCGCGACCTGACAGAGGAACGTCTTCGTCGCCGCAACCCCGATCTCAAGGCCGGCGCGGATGAACAGCACGCCGTCCGCGTCGCGGGTCGCCTGCGAGCCCATCACGTTCGTGATCGCGAGTACGCGGGCACCGCGCTCGCGTGCCAGCCGCATCGCCGCCAGCGTGTCCGCAGTCTCACCCGACTGGGATATCCCGACCACGAGATCACCCGGGCCCACGACGGGGTTGCGGTAGCGGTACTCGGAGGCGATGTCCATCTCGACGGGCAGGCGCGCCCACTCCTCGATCGCGTAGCGGCCGATCAGCCCCGCGTGGTAGGAGGTGCCGCACGCGACGATGACGATCCGCTGGACCCCGTCGAAGATCGCCTCATCGAGCGCTCCCTGCTCTTGGAGATCCACGCCGTCCTCGCGGGCCGTACGATCGAAGATCGCCTCGGCGACCGCGTCGGCCTGTTCGTTGATCTCCTTGAGCATGAACGTCTCGAAACCGCCCTTCTCGGCGGTCTCCTCGTCCCAATCGACGGTCTGCTCCTCGCGCTCGAGCACCTCGCCCGTGGCCGTGGTGATCGTCACGCCGCCGGGCCTCAGCGCGACTATCTCCCCGTTCTCCACGTACTGCACCCGGCGCGTCTGCGCGAGAAAGGCCGGCACGGCCGAGGCGACGAACTGCTCTCCGTCGCCGCGGCCGACGACCAGCGGGCACTCCCGGCGCGCGCCGACGAGGACGTCCGGCTCATCGAGGCTCATCGCAACGAACGCGTAGTGGCCCTGTAGCTCGGCGTAGGCCGACCGCACCGCTTCGGCGAGGTCTCCCGTGTAGTGGTGCGCGACCAGGTGGGCGATGACCTCGGCGTCGGTCTCGGAGGTGAACACGCTGCCTTCGGCTGACAGGCGGTCCTTCAGAGCGACGTAGTTCTCGACGATCCCGTTGACCACTACGTGCACGCGGTCGTCGCTGTCGTAGTGGGGGTGGGCGTTCTCCTCGCTGACCCTGCCGTGGGTCGCCCAGCGGGTATGGCCGATGCCGGTCGTGGCGGGCCGCTGGGCGACCGCCACCGTCTCCCCCGCCGAGGAGGAGGCGCCGTCGAGCTTTGCGCGCAGGGCGCTGAGGTTGCCGACGGCCCGCACCGCCTCAATGCGGTCATCGGCGATCACTGAGATCCCCGCCGAGTCATAGCCGCGGTACTCGAGCTTGCTCAGGCCCGCGAGCAGGAGCCCCTGGACGGAGCGCCCACCGACGTAGCCAACGATCCCGCACACCGTCTCGAAGATACCAGCGGCGCTTCCCGCCAATCGGACGAGTCGGCCCTTTGCTATCCGAGCTCTCGCTTCACGAGCGCCGCCAGCCGAGCGCATACGTCCTCGGCCTCCGCGTCGGTGGGGGCCTCCACCATGACTCTCACGAGCGGCTCGGTGCCACTCGGGCGAACGAGCACGCGCCCCCGCCCCGCGAGCGCCTGCTCGGCCGCGTGCACGCCCTGCTCGACGCTCCCCGCTTGCTCCAGCGCGCCGCGATCGCGCACCTGCACGTTCACGAGGCGCTGCGGAATCCGTGCCATCGCGTCGCGCTCGCCCAGGTCCCCGCCGGCGAGCGCCTCCAGCGTGAGCAGCGCGCTGGCGATGCCGTCGCCCGTACGGTTGAAGTCCATGTCGATGATGTGCCCCGACTGCTCGCCGCCGAGCGTCCAGCCACGGGTGCGAAGCTCCTCGAGCACGTAGCGGTCGCCCACGGCCGTCGTCGCGACCGCCACCCCGGCCCGGTCCATCGCGGAATGAAAGCCGTAGTTGGTCATCACCGTGACGACGACCCCATTTCCCTTCAGGCGTCCGCGCTCGCGCAGATGGAGCGCCGACAGCGCGATCAGCTCGTCGCCGTCGACGACCACGCCGCGACGGTCGACGGCGAGCACGCGATCACCGTCGCCGTCGAACGCGAAGCCGATCGCATGGCCACCGGAGACGACGCGGCCGGCGAGCTCCTGGATGTGCGTCGAGCCGCATGCGGCGTTGATGTTGCGCCCGTCAGGCCTGTCGGCGATCGCGGTCACGTTCGCGCCGAGCCGCCGCATGATCTCCGGCGCGACGTGATGGGTGGCGCCGTTGGCACAATCGAGCAGCACGTCGAGGTCGCCCAGATCGAGCTCACGAAAACGGGTGTGCAGCTCGCGCAGGTAGTCCTCGGGTGCACCTCTGAGCTCGCGGATGCGGCCGATCGCCGGCGCACCCTGAGCAGTGTCGGCTCCACCGTCGTCGCTCGGGGCCGGCGCGCCGCGCGCGACCTCCCGCTCGATCGCGAGCTCGGCCTCGTCGGAGAGCTTGTAGCCGTCGCCTGCGAAGAACTTGATCCCGTTATCGCGGTATGGGTTGTGCGACGCCGAGAGCACGACCGCGAGGTCGAAGCCATAGCGTCCGATCAGCAGCGGCGCAGCGGGAGTCGGCAGCACGCCGCCCAGCAACGCGTCGCCGCCGGCGGCGCTGACGCCGGCCGCCACGGCCGCCTGGAGCATCTCGCCGGACTCGCGCGTGTCGCGAATGATCAGCACCTGCGGGCGCTGCGCTCCAGTCTGCAGGGTCGCTGCGCGCCCGAGGGCGAGGGCCAGCCCGGCGGTCAGGAACTCTCCGGCGACGCCGCGAACGCCGTCGGTCCCGAACAACTTGCGGGTCATTGTCCGCCTAGGATCCAGGCCTAGCGCTTCGAGAACTGCGGACGCTTACGCGCCTTCTTCAGGCCGGCCTTCTTGCGCTCCTTGACCCGCGGATCGCGCGTCAGGAAGCCCCGTCGCTTGAGCTCGCCGCGCAGGTTCGGGTCGGCCTCCAGCAGCGCCCGCGAGACACCGTGCCGCAGCGCCCCGGCCTGCGCCGAGATGCCGCCTCCATGCAACCGCGCCACGACATCCATCCGCTCCTGGTAACCCACCGTTTCAAGCGGCTGTCGAATGTTGCGCTGGAGTGTGAGCCGCGGGAAATGGTCCTCGAGCGCTCGACCGTTGACGAGATAGGTGCCGGTGCCAGGTCGCAGCGTCACGCGCGCGATCGCCGTCTTGCGCTTGCCTGTGGCGCGGTAGCGCGCACCCGAGCCGAGGTCGATGGCCGCGGTGGAGATCGGCTCTGTGAGCGTCTCCTCCTCCTCCTGTTGCTCGGGTCCCGCGTTCTCCTCCGCCTGGTCGGTCTCGCCCTCGATTGCATATGGGTCTTCGTAGCTCTCGCCGCGCCCGAGCGGATCGACCCCCTCCGGCACGATGTCCACCTCGAGGTCCGCGCCGGGTACCGACGGCTTCACGCGTGGGGCCGCGTCCTCCTCGGGTTCCTCCTCGCTCGCGGCGGCTTGCTCGGCCGCACGATCCTCCGCCTCCTCCAACGCCTCGAGCGGCGCGTCCTCGGTGACCGCGGCGATCTCCATGGCCTCTTCTGTGGGCACGGCGTGGCCCTCTCCACCGGGCGCCACCGTGGGCGGCTCGGGCGCGGTCGTCTCGACGCCCGCCTCCTCGGCCTCCTGCAATGCCTCGAGCGGCGCATCCTCGGCGACGGCCGCTATCTCGGCGGCGTCCTCGCCGGGGACAGCGTGTCCCTCGCCCGCTGCCCGTTGCTCGCCCTGCGCCTCGCCTGACTGCTCCGCCGCCTGGTCGCGCTCAGAGCCGTCGGCCTCCGAGCGGTCCTCGCGACCGTCCTCGGGGGCGTCGCGCTTGTCCTCGTCGGCCGTCATGCGTCGATCTCCAAAGTCTGTGGTTTCTGGGCCGTGTGCGGATGCTCTGATCCAGCGTAGATCTTGAGCTTCGTGAGCTGCTTGCGCGCGAGCCGGTTGCGGGGCATCATGCCTTTGACAGCGAGCCGGATGATCTCCTCCGGGCGCCTCGCCTGCATCTCCTCGAAGGTACGCGAGCGAAGCCCGCCCGGATAGCCGGAGTGGCGGTAGTAACGCTTGTCTGCCCGCTTGTTGCCGGTGACGTGGACCTTCTCCGCGTTTACGACGACGACGAAGTCGCCGGTGTCGATGTGTGGCGTGTACACGGGCTTGCGCTTGCCGCGAAGCAGGTCGGCGATCTGCGTCGCGAGGCGGCCGAGCGTCTTGCCGTTCGCGTCCACGAGCAGCCAGTTGCGCTCACGGTCGGTCGGCTTCGCTACGTAGGTCTTTGTCGAGGGAGCCATAGCGTCAAAAAAAGTGCCGCGCGGGAGGCGCGGCGCGAGCGCACATCATAGGCGAAGTCGCGCCTACCCGCGCGCTACTCCCACTCGATCGTGCCGGGCGGCTTTGATGTGATGTCGAGCACCACCCTGTTCACCTCGCGGATCTCGTTGATCATCCTCGACGCGATCGCCTCGAGCAGGTCATACGGCAGTCGCGCCCAGTCCGCAGTCATCGCGTCGTCGCTGGTCACGGCGCGGATCACGACGACGTAACCGTATGTGCGCTCATCGCCCTGCACACCCACCGTGCGCACGTCCGGCAGCACGCAGAACGACTGCCACAGCTCGCGATAGAGGCCGGCCTTGCGGATCTCATCCTGGAGAATGTGGTCGGCCTCGCGCAGCACGTCGAGGCGCTGCTTGGTGGCTTCGCCGCCGACGATCCTGATCGCGAGGCCAGGTCCAGGGAACGGCTGGCGCCAGACGAGCCGCTCGGGCAGGCCCAGCTCGGCGCCCACGGCCCGCACCTCGTCCTTGAACAGCGCGCGCAGCGGCTCCACGAGCTCGAACTGCAGGTCCTCGGGCAGGCCACCGACGTTGTGGTGGGACTTGATCGTGGCGGCCCCGGTCCCTCCGCCCGACTCGATCACGTCGGAGTAGAGCGTGCCCTGCACCAGGAACCGCGCTGGCCGATCTTTGATCGGTCGCTCTCCGCTCGGTCGATCTCCGCCCGGCCCGCCGTCCTCGGCGTCGGCCAGCCTTGCGGCCTCCTCCTCGAAGACCCTGATGAACTCCGCTCCGATTGCCTTCCGCTTGGCCTCCGGGTCGGTCACTCCCTTGAGCTTCTCCAGGAAGCGGCTCTCCGCATCGACCGCCACGAGAGGCACCTTGAAGGTGTCGCGGAACGTGCTCACGACCTGCTCGCCCTCGTCCTTGCGCATCAGCCCGTGATCGACGAACACGCAGGTGAGCTGGTCCCCCACCGCCCTGTGCACAAGCAGCGCCGCGACCGACGAGTCGACCCCGCCCGAGAGTCCGCAGATCACCTTGCCGCCGCCCACCTGCTCGCGGATCCTTCGGATCTGGTCCTCCGCGATCGAGGCCGCCGACCAGGTCGGCTCGCAGCCGCATATCTCGTTCAGGAACCTCGTGAGGATCTCTTGGCCGTAGGGGGTGTGCACGACCTCGGGGTGGAATTGAATCCCGTAGATCCCCCGCCCGCGATGCTCGATCGCCGCCACCGGAGAGGCGCTCGATGATGCGAGCGCAGTGAAGCCGGGCGGGGGCTCGAAGACCGTGTCTCGGTGGGACATCCAGCACGTCTGCTCCCGCGGCAGCCCGTCGAGCAGCCTGCCGCCGTCGGAGACGTGGAGGTCCGAGCGCCCGAACTCGCCGACCTCGGCCTGCTCGACGCGACCGCCGAGCTCGTGCACGAGCAGCTGCATCCCGTAGCAGATGCCCATCACGGGAACGCCCAGCTCGAGCAGGCCGGGCTCAAGCGGCGGGGCTCCCTCCGCATATACCGAGGCCGGGCCGCCCGAAAGGATGATCCCGCGCGGCTTTCGCGCCGCGATCTCCTCGAGCGGCACGTTATGGGGAAGCAGCTCGCTGAACACGCCGCAGTCGCGGACCCGCCTGGCGATCAACTGCGAATACTGCCCGCCGTAGTCGAGCACGACGATCTCCGCCAACTCCGTAGCGCCGCGCCCTGCGCCGTCTGCGGGGACAGTGGCCGGCGTGGCCGTGACGGGCTCGCCGGGACTCTCAGCATCGAGAACGCCGCCCGCCGCGAGACCGCGCCCGACGGGCGCGATTGCAGGCGGCTTCGGCGCGTCACTCATTGACGAGGGCGGCTACCTTCCCGTTGGTTGCACCCATACCGACGCCCTGCTCGCGCTGCAGCGCCTTGCCCTCGGTCTGGAGCGACGGCGCCACCACGACCTCGGCCCGGTTGAACTCGGCCAGATCCTTGTGTCCGCACGTGGCCATCGACGTGCGCAGGCCGCCGAACAAGTTGAAAGTGCCATCGTTCTCATGCGCGGGACCGACGAGGATCTCCGCGAGTGTGCCGTTCTGTGCCGTCGCCACGCGCGCGCCGCGCGGCAGGCTCGGGTGGAATGTCGCCATGCCCCAGTGAAAGCCGCGACCGGGCGCCTCGTATGCGCGCGCCAGCGGCGAGCCGATCATGACGGCGTCCGCGCCGAGGGCGATCGCCTTGGAGACGTCGCCTCCGTTGCGCATGCCGCCATCGGCGATCACCTGGCAGTACTCACCCGTCTCGAGCATGTGGGTGGAGCGGGCGTGCGCTACGTCTGCGATCGCGGTCGCCTGGGGAACGCCGATGCCAAGCACGCCGCGCGTCGTGCATGCCGAGCCGGGCCCGACGCCGACGAGTACGCCGGCCGCGCCCGTGCGCATCAGGTGCAGCCCCGTGTGATAGGAGGCGCACCCGCCGACTACGACCGGCACCTCGAGCGTGGGAATGAACTCCTTGAGGTTGAGCGGCTCTGAGACGCTGGAGACGTGCTCGCCCGAGACGACGGTTCCCTGGATCACGAGCACATCCAGCCCCGCCTCCATCGCGATCTCGTGATACCGGAGCACGCGCTGCGGTGTCAGGGAGGCGGCTACGACGACCTTCTGCTCCTTGGTCTCGCGGATCCGCTGCGCGATCAGCTCGGGCTTGACCGGCTCGCGGTAGATGTCCTGCATCTCGCGCGTCGCCTCCTCCTTCGGCAGCGCGGCGATCCGCTCGAGCTGCTCCTCGGCGTCCTCGTAGCGCGTGAAGATGCCCTCGAGGTTGAGCACGGCAAGACCGCCGAGCCGCCCGATGATGCCGGCGGTCTGGGGCGAGACGACGCCGTCCATCGCCGATGCGAGCATCGGCAGCTCGAACTGGTATGGGCCCAGCTTCCACGAGATGTCGATGTCGTCCGGGTCACGCGTGCGGCGCGAGGGAACGATCGCGATGTCGTCGAAGCCGTAAGCCCGACGCCCCTTCTTGCCGCGTCCTATCTCTATCTCCATCTTTGGATCCTCGCAGTCGGCGCGGACAAGAAGGCCCCGCTCTGGGCGGGGCCGAAGGAGAACCGGCAGGTCGCCGCTGGGGCCTTTTGGGTGACGGCAGCCAAGTGAGTTTGAGCATAGCAATCGCCTCACCGCGGCTAATGGCCTTGGATATGCTCGAAGGAGGATGAGCCGACCCCTGCAGACGCGCTATGACCCGCACGCGATCGAGGCTCGGCGCCAGGCGGCCTGGCGCGAGCGCGACGCCTTCCGGACGCCCGCGCTCGCCGACGAGCAGCCGCACCTGTACATCAAGCCCTCCGCCCCGTTCACGTCGGGGAACATCCACATGGGCCACGTTCGCAGCTACTCGATCGGAGATGCGTACGCGCGCTTCCGGCGGGCGCGCGGGGACGCGGTCCTGTTGGCGTTCGGCTTCGACGCTTTCGGCCTGCCCGCCGAGCTGGGCGCGATCGCCGGCGGTGAGTCGCCGAGCGAGTGGGTGAGTCGCTGTGCAGAGCACATGACCCGGCAGCTCGATCGGCTCGGCTTCTCCTTCGACTGGGACCGTACCTTCATGAGCTCCGACGCGAACATGTACCGCTGGTCGCAGTGGCTCTTCCTCAAGCTGCTCGATGCCGGCCTCGTCTATCGCGGGACGGGGAACGTCGACTGGTGCGACAACTGTCAAACCACGCTCGCGTCGATCCAGGTCGAGCCCGGCGGCACGTGCTGGCGCTGCCACGGCCCGGTCAGGCTGATCGAGCTTCCACAGTGGTATCTGCGAATCAGCGCGTACGTGCAGGAGAACGATCGCCGCATGGAGGAGCTCGCCGCCGGCGGACTTTGGGACGAGGTGGCGCTCGGCAGCCAGCAGGAGGTGCTCGGGCGCACCGAGGGCATCGAGCTCGAGCTGCGGGCTCCCGACGGCGGCGCCAGCCTGACCGTTTTCACGCCTCACGCCGACGCAGTGGCGGACGCGCGCTTCGTGGTCCTCTCCCCTCGCCACGCCGAGGTCGACCTGTGGACCGCGGACGTCCGGGAGGAGCTCGAGCAGATGCGCTCGGGCGGGTGGGAGCGCAGCGCGCGCGAGGCGGAGACGATCCCCCTGATCGACACCCGGCGCACGCTGTTGGGCCCAGCCGGCTCGGCCCTGCCCGTGATCGTCTCGCCGCTGGTCGACTCCCGCTTCGGCGTTACCGCCGTGCTCGGCGTTCCCTCACATGACCGCACCGACGGGGTGATCGCCCGCCGGCTCGCCCTCGAGGTCCCCGAGCGCGCCGACGCAGCCGCGGGCGAGACCCTCGGCGTGTCTGCAGTGAGAGACGGTGGGGACACGCTGGCCGCGTCGTCGGCGCGCGCAGGCCGCCCGGCGGTGCGCTATCGCGCGCGTGACTTCGCGTTCTCGCGACAGCGCTCCTGGGGAACGCCGATCCCGATCGTGTATTGCGAGGCGTGTGGCGCGGTGCCGGTGCCGGCCGATCAACTGCCGGTGCTGCTGCCGCTGGACATCCGCCCTGCGGGGACCGGCAACCCGCTCGCGCAGCTGCCCGAGTTCGTCGACACGACGTGCCCGAACTGCGGCGGGCCCGCCCGCCGGGAGACGGACACGATGGACGGCCACTTCGACGCATTGTGGCTCTGGATCCCCGCCTGCGTGCCGCCCGAGGCCCGCGATGAGTCACTCGAGGAGATCCTCGCCCTCCCGGACCTGCGCCACTGGCTTCCGTCGGAGAGGCTCGTCGCGGGCTCGGACAGCGGCAACTTCGTGTTCGACCAGCGGACCGTCACGAAGGCGCTGCGCGACCTCGGCCCGCTCGCGTTCCTCGAGGACGGCGAGCCTTTCTCCGGCTGCCTCTTTCACGAGATGGTAATCAGCGACGGCCGCAAGATGAGCAAGCATCTCGGCAACGTGGTCGATCCTGATGACCTCGTCGAGCGCTACGGAGCGGACGCCGTCAGGCTTGCCGTCCTCTATGCGGCCCGGCCGCAGCGTTCGCTGAACTGGAGCGATTCGGCGCTGCTGCGCTGCCACCGGTTCCTCACGCAGGTGTGGGAGTACTCGCACGCGAAGCTCGGCGAGCTGCAGGCGATCGAGCAGACCGAGACTGCCGCCGTGGCGGCGAGCGGCGGCGAGCAGGTGATGGACACCAGCGAGCACCTTCGACAGCGGCTTGCGAAATGGTGCGAGGCGGGTGTCGAGCGGACGACGCAGGATATGGAGCAGCTCGAGATCCACACCGCCGTACGCAACGTGATGCGCCTCTTTGACAGGATCAAGGACTTCGAGAAGCGCGTTCTCGAGCGCGATGGACGACTCGGCAGGGCAAACGGCGAGGCCCTCGTGAACGCGCTCACACTGCTCGCGCAGCTGCTCGGACCGCTCGCGCCGCACATCGCGGAGGAGCTGTGGATCGCGTTCGGCCGGCACGAGCTTGGCGCACAGACGCCCTGGCCAGGCGTATCGTTTCGGGTGCCTGCATGAGCACCCCTACCGCCCAGAGTCCCCACCCGGGGTCCATACAGCGGACGCGCTCGTGCGCGACCGGTCTCGTCTGCCACCGGTGCGAGAACCGCTATCCGCTCGACGACGCGGCGTTCGCGTGCCCCGATTGCGGGAAGGGGCTCGACATCGAGTACGACTACGAGCTCGCCGCGCGGCGATTCGAGGAGCTGCCGCGCTCGCAGCGCCCGCAGAACATCTGGCGCTTCGAGGAGCTGCTGCCGATCGTCGATGCGTCGGCCCAGGCGCGCGTCGGACAGCACGCGGGCTACACCCCCCTCATCCGCGCCGATCGGCTCGGCGCCGAGCTGGGCATCGACAACCTCTACCTCAAGGATGACTCGACCTCCCGTCCGAGTCTCTCCTACAAGGACCGGGTCGTCTCGATGTCCGTGGCCCGGCTGCTCGAGAAGGGCAAGGATGAGATCGGCTGCGTCTCGACCGGGAACGTCGGCACAGCCGTGGCCTCGATGGCCGCCAAGGCGGGTGTCGACGCGTACGTGTTCTACCCCAACCGCCTCGAGGACATGAAGGCCCGCGCCTGCCGCGCCCTGGGCGCGAAGGTCTGCCAGGTCGAGGGCAACTACGACGAAGCCAACCGCCGCTGCCGCGAACTCGCGCTGGCGACCGGCATGGACTTTGCCAACATCACCCTGCGCCCGTTCTACGCCGAGGGCGCGAAGACGGCGGCATTCGAGATCGTCGGCCAGCTCGAGTGGCAGGCGCCGGAGCACATCGTCACGGCCGCCGCCGGCGGGACGCTCTCATCGCGGTTGCACAAGGGTCTGCGCGAGCTGCAGTTACTCGGTCTTGCCGAGACGGACCCGACGCACATCCACATCGCACAGCCGAGCGGCTGCAACCCGATTGCCACGGCGATTCTCGCCGAGGAGGCCGAGATTCATGCGGTCACGCCCGAGACGGCGGCCCATTCGCTCGCGATCGGCGCGCCCGGGGACGGCTACCTCGTGATCGACGCGGTGCTCAAACGCGGCGGCACGGCCGGCTTCGCCAGCGACCCGGAGATCTTCGCGGGCATCGACCTCCTGGCCGCGACCGAGGGCCTGCTTACAGAGCCGGCGGGCGGCACGACCGTCGCGGTGCTCGAGAAGCTCGCCGCAGCCGGTCGCTTCGACCCAGGCGAGACCGTCGTGGCGATCATCACCGGCAATGGACTGAAGACGCTCGACGACCACCCAGCCAAGCCCTGGCCGGACAAGATCGAGTGCGAGCTTGACGCGATGCTCGCGGCGCTCACCGAGCTCAAGGCCGGCGGCTCGCTCGTCGAAGACGCGCGCGAGCAACTACACGCATAGCTGACGCGGCCTGTAGTGGCACCGCAGGCGAGCCGAGTGCCCGGTGCGGCGATCGGGCATCCGGCCACATGCGTGAAGCGCCCGCGACGAATGGACTAGGCTCTGCGCGTGGAGTCCGAAGGCACGCGCGACCCCTTCTCGGAGCTCGCCAAGCGTCGCCGCGAAGAGCGCGTGGCGGTCGAGGAGGGCGGCGGCGGTCAGTCCGAGGGCTTCGAGCTGAGCGAGCAGGAACTGATCGATCACGCTTCGCACGGCGACGAGCACCGTCCGTTCCGAATCCTGCGCGACGCCGGACCGGAGGAGGAGCCGTCGGACTCCGTCTACGGCGAAGCAGACGAGGAGCATCTCGAGGAGTAGGTGCGCGCCGCTGCGAGCAGCTCGCGCACGCCCCGATCAGGACCATGATCCCGACCGCGCGCGAGGCGGGACGACAACGCTTCGCGCGGCGCTCCCGTGGCCGGTCGAGCTGCGCAAAAGGGCTGCCGAGGCGCCTGCTATCGTTCCTTGATCAGGTTGGGCAGCTCGCCCAACGAAGTAGTGCCAGCGCTCGTAGCCCTTGCTCATAGCAATCTCCGCGTTCGCAGCACACAACGCCGGAGGAAAACAATGGCTACAGGAACAGTTAAGTGGTTCAGCGACGACAAGGGCTTCGGGTTCATAACGCCCGATGACCAGTCCAAGGACCTGTTCGTCCACCACAGCGCGATCGTCGGCGACGGCTATCGCTCACTCGCTGAAGGCGCAAAGGTCTCCTACGAGGCCGAAGAAGGCGACAAGGGACCCAAGGCCGTCAACGTACAAACGGCCTAGCGCCCGTCCCGGCCTGCCGACC
>DATMQG010000012.1:0-4736 GCA_035566835.1 Solirubrobacteraceae bacterium | reverse complement strand
CGTACTCGCCGCGGACGTATATGAACGAGCGCTGGGCGCCGGCGGCATGCGAGGCGATCACGATCCCCTCGATCAGCCTGTGCGGGTTCTTCTGCAGCAGTTCGCGATCCTTGAAGGCCCCCGGCTCGGACTCGTCCGCGTTGCAGACGAGGTACTTCTCGATCGAGCCCTTGGGCAGGAAGGACACCTTCTTGCCCGTCTGAAAGCCCGCACCTCCGCGGCCACGAAGGCCCGAAGCTTCCAGCTCGGCCAACACGTCCTCCGGTGCCATCGCCAGAGCCTTGCGCAGCGATGCGTAGCCGCCGCGCCGTTCGTAGACCTCCAGCGTGTTCAGCCCCGGCTCGTCGATGTCCGCGAACAGCAACTTCTCGGTCATCGCGTGGCGGGCTCCTGTGGCGGGTGGGACGGGAACTCGCGCGAGTTGGCCTGCGGGTCGGCGACGAGGCGCGGCGCGAGCTGCTTCGCGGGCAGCACCGGGCGCCCGGCGCGCGCATCGTCGAGGAGTCGTGGCACGTCCTCGCTCGACAGTGGCCCGATATAGACACCGTCGACGGAGGCCATCGGCGCGAGATCGCAGGCCCCGAGACACTCGAAGGAGCGCACGTTGAACTCCTCCGGTTCGCCGGCGGCGGCGTCGCGGACGGCCGCGAAGAGGGCGTCGGCGCCCCGCAGCGAGCAGGAGATGTTCGTGCAGACGTAGATCGCGTGGCGGCCGGCCGGACTGGTCTCGAGCATGTCGTAGAACGTCGCCACGGATTCCAGGGAGGCCGGGGTCACCCTCATCACGCAAGCCACCTGCTCGAGCGCCTGCGGCGAGCACCAGCCGTGCACGCGCTGCGCCGCCTCGAGCGCCGGCAGCGTCGCCGAGCGCGGGTCGGGATAGCTCGCCATGCAGTCCTCGATCTCGGCGCGCAGCTCCGCGGGGACATCGGTGCTCTGCGGGTCCGGTATCTCGGCAGCGCTCTTCTCGAGATCGACAGGCTCATCCCAGCCGGACGCGGAGATGCTCATCGGTCGATGCCGCCGAGGATCGGGTCGAGCATCGCCAGCGTCGCGATCATGTCGGCGATGTATCCCCCCTCGGCCATGTCGGAGAACGCCTGAAGGTTCACGAACGAGGGGTCGCGCATGTGCACGCGAGCGGGCTTCGCCGAGCCGTCCGAGCGCACCCAGCAGCCGAGCTCGCCGCGCGGGCTCTCGACCGGGCAGTAGGCCTCTCCCGGGGGTACCCGGAACCCCTCGGTGACCAGCTTGAAATGATGGATCAGCGCCTCCATCGAAGTTGCCAGCTCGTGCCGCGGCGGGAGCGCGACCTTGCGGTCGGCCGTGATGTAGGGCCCTTCCGGGAGGCCTTCGAGCGCCTGGCCGATGATTGCCACCGACTCGTCCATTTCGGCGAGACGCACGACGAGGCGATCGTAGTTGTCGCCCACCGTGCCGACCGGGATCCTGAAGTCGAAGTCGCCGTAGGAGCAATACGGTTCCGCCTTGCGCAGGTCCCAGGGGTTGCCCGCAGCGCGCAGCAGCGGCCCCGTGACGCCCAGCGCGAGCAGCGTGTCGGCGTCGAGCGTTCCCGTGCCACGCAGCCGCGCGAGCACGATCTCGTTCTTGTTCAACAGCGCTCGGTACTGGTCCACGCGCCCGGGCATCAGCTTCAGAAAGCCAAGAAGCTTCTCGGCGTAGCCGCGCGGGATGTCCTCGATCACGCCCCCGACCTGGAAGTAGCGCGTGTGCATCCGCTGGCCGGTGGACATCTCGAATAGGTCGACGATCAGCTCGCGCTCGCGCAGGCAGTACCAGAACATCGAGATGGCCCCCAGGTCCAGGGCGCTCGTGGCGAGCCAGAACAGATGTGAGGCGATCCGGTTCAGCTCCAGGTTGATGACACGCAGGTACTGGGCGCGCTTGGGCACGTCCACCTCGGTCAGGGTCTCGACCGCCCCGCAGAAGGCCATCGCGTTGAAGTGGTAGGCGAGGTAGTCCATCCGCTCGATCACCGGAATCACCTTCCAGTAGGACTTGTCCTCGGCGGTCTTCTCGATCCCGGTGTGCACGTAGCCGATGATCGGTTTGACGTCTCGCACGACCTCACCCTGGAGCGTGACGAGCAGGCGCAGGACACCGTGGGTGGCGGGGTGGTGGGGGCCGAAGTTGAGCGTGAGCAGCTCCTGGCGCGCATCTCCGGACGCGTGGCCGCCGCCCGCCTCGGGCCGGTCGACCTCGGCGAGCGTGATGCTCTGCTCCAGCCTGCGGTACTCGGACAGCTGCTGCTTATCCGCCGGCGCGTCCTGCTCCACCGGAGTCATGTCGATGCTCGCTCGCGGTTCGGGTCGTTGTAGGTGAAGACGACCGGCTCGCCGCCGAGCGGGAAGTCGCGCCGTAGCGGGTACCCCTCGTAATCCTCGGGCATCAAGATCCGCCGCAGGTCGGGGTGGCCGCGGAAGACGACGCCGAACATGTCGTATACCTCGCGCTCCTGGTGGACGGCCGTCGGCCAGCCCGGATCACCGTGCCTGTCGGGCACCGCCGAGTCGAGCTCGGGCGCCTGCGAGGACACTCGCAACTTCACCGAGATGCGATCCACGCGAGGCATGTCGAGCAACTCGTAGACCACGCCGAGGCGCGGCTCCTCGGGGTAGTAGTCCACGCCGTGGAGGCTCGCCATGAAGGAGTAGCCCTGCTCGCGAAGCTGCGCGAGCACGGGACGCACGGCCTCCGGCTCGATCACCAACTCGGCTCGACGGCGGAAGAAGACCGTTTCGAGGACGGCGTTGCCGAGCTCCTGGCCGATCAGCTCGAGCCCGGCGGCGTCAGGCACCGGGGAGGACCTCCTCCGTACCGACGGCGCCGTAGCGCTCGCGCCAGCTCATGTCGGGATCGTCCTGAACCATCTTGCGGAGCTTGAGCACGCCGTGCATGAGCGCCTCCGGGCGCGGCGGGCATCCGGGGACGTGCACGTCCACCGGCATGAACTTGTCCGCCGGGACCAGCGCGTAGTTGTTGAACACGCCCATAGAGCTGCAGCAGGCGCCCATCGAGATCGCCCACTTGGGCTCGAGCATCTGGTCGTAGAGCCTGCGAATGACGGGCGCCATCTTGATCGAGACCCGTCCGGAGAGGATGATCAGGTCGGCCTGTCTCGGTGAGGCGCGGAAGGCCTCGTAGCCGAAGCGCGCGATGTCCACGCGCGACGCCACAACGGTGATCATCTCGATCGCGCAGCATGCCAGCCCGAAAGTCGCCGGAAAGAACGAGTTCGAGCGCGCCCACGCCACGGCTTTGTCGAGGGTCGTGGTCATTACGCGCTCTTCCACATGGCGCTCGAGATCCGCGCCCTCCAGATGCGCTGGGCGCGTCGGTCCTTCGAGCTCGCCGCCGCGCAGCAGCTGGCTCGCGCCCAGCTCGCGCACACGCAGCCGCTCGGGGTCGACGTGAGCGCCGAGGCCCTCGCGCGGCCCGCCGGGCGGGGCATCTGACACCGCAGCTCGCCCAACGGCCCCGCGGGCGCGCCTCATCGCCACTCCAGTGCCCCCCGGCGCCACACGTACACGAAGGCGACGAGCAGCAGCGTGATGAAGACGATCGTCTCGGCAAGCGCGAAGGTGCCAAAGGCGCGCAGCTCGAGCGCGACGGGGTACAGGAAGATCACCTCGATGTCGAACAGGATGAACAGCATCGCGATCAGGTAGAAGCTGATCCCGAAGCGCATCCCGCGCTTGATCTCCGAGGGCAGTCCGCACTCGTAAGGGTCCTGCTTGTGAGGGGTGGCGCGGCGCGGGCCGATGAAGGCGTTCAGGACCCCGAATGCCGCACCCACGGCCCCGCCGAGCACGAGGAAGACGAGGGCGGGGAGGTAGCTGCGCAGCACAGGCAGGCTGTTATATCACCGGCTTGTGTCAAGGTGTTACATAGTGGCAATCGGCTCGATATCGCCGGCATGACAGACGCCGTCGTAGCCGGTGCGCTGACGGTCGCCGTGCTCAATGCCGTGCCGGGAGTGCTGGGGAGTTGGCTGTGGTATCGAGCCGCGCCGATCGACAGCAGGGCCGGCCGCGCATTCTGGCTACTGCTGCGTGTGGGGCAGGGCTCGGCGCTCGCGCTCGCGCTCGCGGTCGGCTCGCTCGCCGCCGCCGGCAACTACTCACGTGACAGCCTCTTCTACCTCTACGCACTGCTACCGCTCGCTGTGGCCTTCGTCGCCGAGCAGCTGCGCGTCACCTCGGCCCAGACGATCCTCGACCAGCGCGGCCTGGAAGGCGCGACAGCGGTCGGAGCACTGCCTGAGGACGAGCAGCACGAGATCGTCGCCGAGATCATGCGCCGCGAGGTGGGGGTGATGGCGCTCTCGGCGCTGGTCGTGGTGTTCTTGGCGCTGCGGGCCGGCAGCACGGCGCACGGGTTCTGAGCCCGCTGGTAGCTCAGACCCACGCGGCCTTCCTCGAGCAGGCCTGCACACGAGCGGGGCTCGAGGCGGGCCTATATATTCCCCGCGCATGAAGGTCGCCGCGACGACGATGCTGCTGCTCGCCTGCGCCGGGGTGCTGGGCGCTTGTGGATCGGAGGGGATACAGCTGGCCACGACCAACCCCTACCATCACGGGGCGGTGCTCTTCCGCGACCACTGCTCCGGCTGCCACACGCTCGGCGTCGTCGGCGCGCAGGGCTCGGCGACGAGCATCGGCAACCGCATCAAACAGAACGGCCCGAACTTCAACATCCGCAAGGAGAACCCGGAA
>DATMQG010000011.1:0-28034 GCA_035566835.1 Solirubrobacteraceae bacterium | reverse complement strand
TCGCCGGCAGCGTGCTCGCGTTCACCATCATGTGCGTTGGAGTGGTGATGCTTACCAGGACTGTGCCATCGACAATGCCGGCCGGACCATCCCCTTGAAGTCATTCGCTTGGGACGGACCGGCCCTGCCGTGGCGCCCGGGTCCTGGCAAGATGGGGCCTACCGTGCAAGCGCAGTAGCCCCGCCCGGCCACGGGGCCACGCATACTCAGAACTCGTACTCGATCGGAGTTGACCAGATGGTCACAGTTCTGACCGTCTCGATAATCGGGTTGGCCGTCGACCGCGGCTCGCATGACAGAACGCGATGATCGCCTATCTGCGCGAGCTGTGCTCGCTGTCAGCGTGGCGATCAAGCGACAGTCGGCACACTAGCCTACGGACCCGATTCCACGAGTGCCCGCTCATCCGTGATTGACAGCCCGCTCATCCGTGATTGCCCCGTCGTTGTTGCGGTTGCCATGGGCGGACGCTAAAGCTGCCAGCCTGCCGCGCATCACCCGGATCGGGTGATAAAGGCTCGGTGACGCGCAGGTAGGGTTCGCTCTCGAGCAAGCGGGAGGCATCATGCAGAGACGGAAGTCGTGTAGGTGGGCGTCGCTTGGAGTCTTCGCAGTCCCGCTCATGGCCTGGCCGTCGCGTCCAAACGTTATGTGACATTCCGGCGAAAGGAGCTTCAAGTGAGCACTCCAGAAGGTGATCGAATGAGCGCCTCAGGACCCAATCCAAGGAGCACGCCAGGAGGAGGTTCGCTCAGAGGTCTAGGAAGCGCGTGGTTCGTGGGAATACTGCTGGTGATCGTTGGCACGCTGAACGTCTTCTACGGCATCGCCGCTGTCGCCGATTCGAGCTTCTATGTCGCCGACGAACGCTATGTCTTCAGCGGTCTTCACACGTGGGGATGGATCACCATCATCCTGGGCGTCATCCAATTCACTGCGGCGTTCTCGCTCTTCGCCGGCAATACGTATGGGCGGGTGGTCGGCATCATCGCGGCCACGCTTGGCGCGATCGAGGCGCTCGCCAACGTGGGCGGACCGCACCCCTGGTGGTCACTGGGCGTCTTTGCTGTCTGCCTGTGGGTTATCTACGGCATCTCGGTGCTGGAAAGGCCGGAAAACGTCTAAGCAGCCGCAGATCGGGTGCGCCGCCGAGCGCCCGGTGCTCGACCTTCCGATCGACAGAACAAGGAGATGAGATGAGCGACCGACCAGTTTTCATCTACGCGGCCACCTATGCAAACCGCGACGATGCCCTCGCAGACTACGACACCCTGATCGACCTGCACGAGGCCAAACTCGTCGGCACGTACGACGTTGCGGTGATCTCAAAGGACGCCGGGGGCAAGGTCCATGTCGAGAAGCACGAGAAGCCGACCCAACACGGCGCGTGGGGAGGCATCGCGGTCGGAGCCCTCGTCGGAGTCCTATTCCCACCGTCTGTCATCGGCGCGGCCACGGTTGGCGGCCTGGTCGGCGGCGTGGGCGCGCACCTGAAAAAGGGGATGGCGCGCGGAGACGCAAAGGAGCTCGGGGATCTGCTCGAGAGCGGACAGGCGGCGCTGATCGTGATCGGCGAGTCGCGTGTCGAAGAGGAGCTCGACAAGGCGCTGGCGCGGGCCGAAAAGTCGCTTGAGAAGGAGATCGACGCCGACAGCAAGGAGTTCGAGCGCGAGCTCAAGGAGGCAGAAAAGGAGGCAAGCAAGGGCTAGCTGCCGTTCGTCCGAGCCGAGCCGGCCGCGAGAGGGAGAAAGCCTGATGCGGATCGAGGACAATGGTTACGACGTAAACCGCCGGCGCCAGGTTGGCAACTTCCCACAGGCGTTCAGTCACCCTCCCGCTGATCTAGGCCGCGCGCGCCATCTGCGAAGGCCGGGCCGGGATAAGCCCGGGTTCCCGGATAGCGATGACGACCCTGGGAGCGGCCAGCACGAGGCAAACGCCACTCGCCACGTGGTGACCATCATTCAACCGTGACGAAGCCGAGCACGACCATCGATCGCGGCGCTTCGACGCGGCGGATACTCCTGCCGCTCGCTCTTACGCAGTTCGTCGCCAGCTTCGCCGGGTCGAGCATGAACGTTTCGATCAGCAATATCAGCGAAGACCTCGACACGACCGTTCACGGTGTGCAGACCGCTATCACGCTGTTCCTGCTGTGCATGGCGGCACTGATGATCCCGGGGAGCAAGCTGACAGACCTGCTTGGGCGCAAGAGATGCCTGATCGGGGGCCTGACCGTGTACGGCACCGGCGCGGTGGTGGCAGCGCTCGCCCCGGCGCTCGGAGTGCTGGTTGTCGGCTACTCGGCATTTGAGGGCGTCGGCTCAGCCCTGATGATCCCACCGATCTACATCCTGGCAACCATGTTCTTCGACAACCTGCAGTCGCGTGCCCGAGCCTTCGGCGTGATCAGCGGAATGGGCGGCATCGGTGCGGCTGCCGGACCGCTCATCGGCGGTCTGATCACCACCACCATCAGCTGGCGGGCCACCTTCCTGCTGCAGGCCGCGGTAGTGGGCGTGATCGTCTTGCTCAGCCGCGGGATCTCCGATCCGGTGCCTGCTGACAGGTCCAGACACTTCGACACGGCAGGTGCTGTGCTATCGGCTGCGGGCATGTTCTTCACCGTGGTGGCGATCCTCCAGATCGGCATCAACGGCGTGCTAGTGGCAGTCTTCGCGGCGCTCGGGGTCGGCTTTTTGCTCTGGTTCTTCCAGCACGTCCGCTCCCTTGAAGCCCGAGGCATCGAGCCGCTGATATCAACAAGTCTCTTCAGGAACCGCGCATCGAATCTGGCGCTGATCACACAGAATGTGCAGTGGTTCCTGCTGATGGGTAGCTCCTTCGTGGTCTCGGTCTACTTGCAGGTGATTCGCGGCTACAGCGCGATCGAGACAGGTCTCATCTTCACCGCGGCCACAGCCGGCATCCTGATCTCCTCGCTCGCAGCCGAACGCCTCGCCAGGCGTCGCGCTCAGAGCACGCTCATACGTGCGGGGTTCGCCGTCACTCTCGCCGGAATCGCGCTCTTACTTGCTCTCGTGAGAGAAACCTCCGGAGTGGCCACGTTCGTACCCGGCCTGCTGCTGATTGGTCTCGGGACCGGAACGATGCTGACGCCTTCCGTGAACGTCGTGCAGTCGAGCTTCCCAGAGCGCCGCCAAGGCGAGATCTCAGGACTCTCCCGCAGCGTGTCCAACCTTGGCTCCTCGCTCGGCACGGCCATCGCCGGCACGATCCTCATTTCCGCGGCGACGGAAGGCAATCACTCCTACGCGCTCGCGACGGTCGCGCTCGCGATCGCCGCGCTGATCGGCCTCGGTGTTGCGCTGCTGCTGCCGAGCCATCCGGTGCGGTCGGAGCGTTGAGACGGCCAGCCCGACGTGCCCAAGTCTTTGACAGCCTCGACCTCAGCGTGCGTGGCCATAGCCATACGCCTTTGGAGCACGCCATGCGCGCAAGGTTGGCCCACGCTCGGGGCAGGCTGGGCCCCGCGCGGTTGACGGCCGCGGCACTCCGATAGCCTCGACGCATGCGCGCCATCCAGATGACGGAGTTCGGTGGCCCGGAGGTGCTCACGCTCTGCGAGCTGCCCGTGCCCGTCCCGGGCCCGGACGAAGTTCTGATTCGAGTGACTCGCGCCGGCCTGAACTTCGCGGACACGCACACGCGGACCAACTCCTATGTGCAGAAGGCCACTTTGCCGCTCGTGCCTGGTGGCGAGGTGGCGGGCATCCGCGAGGACACAGGTGAGCGCGTCGTGGCGCTGGTCGGCAGCGGCGGCTACGCCGAGTACGCCACCGCGCCGAAGGACCTCGTCTTCCCGCTTCCGGATGAGCTTGACGACGGCACCGCGCTTGCGCTCATCGTTCAGGGCCTGACCGCCTGGCACCTCTACCGGACGGCGGGGCACGTGGCGGCGGGCGAGAGCGTCGTCGTGCACGCGGGCGCGGGCGGTGTGGGCTCGCTCGCCGTGCAGCTCGGTCGCCCACTTGGAGCCGGCCGGGTGATCGCGACTGCCTCTAGCGCCGAGAAGCGCGCACTCGCACTCGAGCTGGGCGCCGACGCGGCAGTCGATCCTGCGGCCGAGGGTCTCACCGAGCGCCTGATCGAGGCCAACGGCGGGCAGCCCGTGGACGTCGTCTTCGAGATGTCCGGCGGGGAGGTGTTCGACGCCTCCTACCGGGCGCTCGCGCCGTTCGGGCGGATCGTCGCCTACGGGATCGCGACCAACCAGGCTAACGAGGTATCCACCGGCTCGCTCCTGCGCCACTCGCGGTCGGTCGTGGGCTTCTACCTCTTCCACTGCCTGCAGCGGCCCGGCATGTTCAGCGACGCGCTGCGCGAGCTCTTCGCGCGCGCCGCACGTGGCGAGCTGAAAGCGATCGTCGGCGGAACCTACCCGCTCGAGGAGGCGGCACAGGCCCAGATCGACCTGCGCGAGCGGCGCACCACGGGCAAGTTGCTGCTCGATCCGGCGAGGTGAGCAGGTCCTTCACAGAGCTCGGGCTCTCCGAGGCCACACTCCAGGCCGTGCGGGACGTGGGTTACGAGGCACCGAGCCCGATTCAGGAACAGGCGATCCCGGCGCTGCTCGAGGGTCGCGACGTGATCGGGCAGGCGCAGACGGGCACGGGCAAGACAGCCGCCTTCGGACTGCCGATCATGGAGTACATCGACCCGTCCGAGAGGGAGGTGCAGGCGCTCGTGCTGACGCCGACGCGCGAGCTCTGCATACAGGTCACGCAGGCGCTGCGCACCTACGGCGCCCACGCCGGCGTCGATGTGGTGGCCGTGTTCGGCGGCGCTCCGATCCGCACGCAGCAGGCGCAGTTGCGCGCCGGCGGGCACGTCGTCGTCGGAACCGTCGGGCGGGTGCTCGACCTGATCTCCCGGCACTCGCTGATGCTGCACGGGTGCCGCTTCGTGGTGCTGGACGAGGCCGACGAGATGCTCGACCTCGGCTTCCTGGAGGACGTGGAGAAGATCCTCTCGTTGACCCCCTCCAGCCGTCAGACGGCGCTCTTCTCGGCGACGATGCCGGCGCCGGTCCGCAAGCTCGCCGACCGCTACATGTATGACCCGGAGATCATCCACGTCGAGGCGGCGACTCTCACGATTGACACGGTGGCGCAGTTCCAGCTCCCGGTCGACGCCAAGAGCAAGCCCGACAAGCTCGTCGAGGTGCTACGGGACGAGGCGCCCGACCAGGCGATCGTGTTCGTGCGCACGAAGATCCGCTGCGAGCAGCTGTTTCGGACCCTGCGCGACCGTGGCATGAACGTGCGGGCGTTGCACGGCGACATGTCACAGGGCTCGCGTGACGGCGTGATGCTCGCTTTCAAGGCGGGGCGTGTCCCGATCCTCGTGGCCACGGACGTCGCGGCGCGCGGACTCGACATCTCCACCGTGACGCACGTCATCAACTACGACGTGCCCACCAGCCCCGACACCTACGTGCATCGCATCGGCCGCACCGGTCGGGTCGGCCGCTCGGGTCGCGCGATCACGTTCGTCGAGGCGCGCCAGAAGCGCGAGCTCGAGGCGATCGAACGCCACATCGGGACCACGATCACCACGTGGGAGCCAGGCGCCGTCGCCCCGCCGACGCCCGTCAGCGAGAGGCCTCGCAGGCACTCCAAGCCGCGCATCTCGCGCGACGGCCAGGAGCCCTACACGAAGCTGGTCCTCGGCGGTGGCCGATCTGCCGGCCTGAAGGTGGCCGATATCGTCAGCGCCGTGACCTCGACCGCCGGACTCGACGGCGAGGCCGTGCGCGACGTGCAGGTGCTCGACCGCTTCTCCTTCCTCTCCGTTCCGGCGACCGAGGCGGACCGCGTGATCGAGGCGCTCGACGGCGACACGATGCGTGGACGCCGGTTCAGCCTCGAGCGTGTGAGGGTAAGGTAGGGAGGATGGCGAGCGCCACCGTGCAGACGAGCGAGGGCCCGATCGTCTTCGAGCTGTTCGAGGAGGACGCCCCGAAGACGGTCGAGAACTTTCGCAAGCTCGCCGGCGAGGGCTTCTACGACGGCCTCACCTTCCACCGCGTGATCAAGGACTTCATGATCCAGGGCGGCTGCCCGCAGGGGACGGGCACGGGCGGACCGGGCTACACGTTCGACGACGAGATCAACCCGCACAAGGTCGTGCGAGGAGCGCTCGCGATGGCAAACGCCGGTCCCAACACCAACGGCTCGCAGTTCTTCATCGTCACCGCCCAAGCGTGTCCGTGGCTCGACGGCAAGCACACCGTGTTCGGCCAGGTGAGCGAGGGGATGGACGTCGTCGATCGCCTCGACGGGGTCGCCACGGATGGCAGCGACCGGCCCACCGAGCCGATCGGCATCGCCTCGATCGAGCTCTCAGAGTAAGACCCGCCGAGACTCGTCGCGGGCGCGGTCGCGGGCGCGCGACGCCCTCCCCGTCGGAGTAGTCTTCTCGGCATCAGGTGAACTAGCAGGGGAGGGCACATGGCCACCGTCGAGCAGCGCGTAGGAGAGACCGAAGACGGCGCCACGGGCGCCAGCGAGGATGCCGGGATAGGCATCCCCGTCGAGAACCCCGCCACCGGCGAGATAATCGCGACCGTCCCCGATCTGGGAAGCGAGGCGATCGCGGAGATGGCGGCGCGCGGCCGTGCTGCGCAGCCTGCCTGGGAGGCCTTCGGCTACGACGGACGCGCTCGGGTGCTGCTGCGAGCGCAGAAGTGGCTCATGGACAACGCCGCGCAGGTCATAGCGACGATCGTCTCGGAGACCGGCAAGACGTTCGAGGACGCCGAGTTCGCCGAGATCGGCTACGGCGGCAACGCGTTCGGCTTCTGGGCCCGCGAGGCGCCCAACTACCTGGGCGACGAACGCGTCAAGTCCAGCCAGGTGCTCGTCAAGGGCAAGAAGATCATCCTGCGCTACCGCCCACTCGGTCTGATCGGTGTCATCGGCCCCTGGAACTACCCTCTGACGAACTCCTTCGGTGACTGCATCCCGGCGCTCGCAGCCGGCAACTCGGTGATTCTCAAGCCCTCGGAGATCACGCCGCTCACCTCGCTGCTGATGGCGGAAGGGCTACGCGAGTGCGGCCTGCCCGAGAACGTCCTGCAGATCGCGACCGGCCGCGGTCCGACCGGGGCGGCCCTCGTCGATCACGTGGACATGATCATGTTCACAGGCTCAACAAAAACCGGCCGCAAGGTGGCTGAAGCGGCGGCCCGCCGCCTGATCCCCGCCTCGCTCGAGCTCGGCGGCAAGGACCCGATGCTCGTGCTCTCCGACGCGGACCTCGAGCGCGCCGCCAACTTCGCGACCTACTACTCGATGCAGAACGCCGGGCAGACGTGCATCTCGATCGAGCGCGCCTACGTCGAGGAGCCGGTCTACGACGAGTTCGTCTCGAAAGTCTCAGAGAAAGTGCGCGCGCTGCGCGTCGGCAAGCCCGAAGGTCCCGGGTCGGTCGAGGTCGGTGCGATCACGTTCGCACCTCAGATGGACACGATCAAGGACCACGTCGCGGACGCGGTGCAGAAGGGCGCACGCGTACTCGCCGGTGGCAACGAGGTCCACGGCAGCGGGCGTTTCTTCGAGCCGACGGTCCTCGTCGACGTCGACCACTCGATGAAGATCATGACCGAGGAGACTTTCGGGCCGACCCTTCCGATCATGAAGGTCCGTGACACCGAGGAGGCCGTGCGGCTGGCCAACGACTCTCCCTACGGGCTGGCTGCGTCGGTCTTCACGCGCGACACGACGCGCGGCGAGGAAGTGGCCAAGCAGATCGAATCCGGTGCGGCGGACGTCAACGACGTGATGATCAACTACACCGTCCTGGAGCTGCCGATGGGCGGCGCCAAGGCCTCGGGGCTGGGCTCGAGGCACGGCCCGGGAGGCATCCGCAAGTACTGCTCCCAGCAGGCGATCGTGATCACGCCGAAACTGGCGCTTAAGAAGGAACTGTTCATGTACCCCTACAAGAGCCGCACGTCGCGGCTGCTGGCGGGGGTGTTCAAACTGTTGTACGGGCGCGGCAAGCGCGACTGAGAGCCTCGCCGCTCAGCTGACCTTCTCTTCGGCCAGCAGCGACATCCCCAGCAGTCGCTCGAGCGCCGGGATCGTCGTCTCGGCGTTGCGATGGTGAACGGTGGCCATCCCCAACTCCTCGGCCGGGGTGAGGTTGAAGGCCAGGTCATCCACGTAGACGCAGCGCTCCGCGGGCACCCCGGCGCGCTCGGCGCCGAGCTCATACATGCGGCGGGCCGGCTTGCGGATGCCCTCCTCGCCCGAGATCACGACACCGTGGAAGATCTGCGAGAAGAGGTCATGGGGGTAGCGGTGGACGCCCCACGAGTTCGAGACGAGCCCCGTGCGCACGCCCGAGTCGTGGGCGATGCGCACCGCCTCGAGCATCTCGGTGTCGGGAGCGACGCCGGCGAAGAGCCCGTCGATCAGCCCGTCGGGCTCGACCTTCAGCATCGCGGCGAACTGGCTCTCGAAGGCCTGCTCCTCGAGCTCGCCCGTCTCCAGCGCGACCAGCAGCTCGCGAGCCGCGGGATCGCTCTTGAAGCTCCCAAGCAGCGTCATCGGGTCGATCTGAGACTCGACGCAGAAGGCGTGGAAGGAGGCGAACAGGTTGGTCGTCAGCACACCGCCCCAGTCGATCAACAGGCCGGTGCGCGGCCCGCCGCCCTCCCCGCGGACGAGCTCGTCCGCGCCCGAGCCCGCGTCCGGGAGATCGGCCGGCCGGCCGGCCGGCTCAGGCGCCATGAGCCACCGTCTCGGCCTGGCGGGCGAGCTCGAGCACGCCGTCGCCGAACTGCCTCAGGTAGGGATCGTCGGTCGTGCCGGCGATCGCCCGCTTGTAGTTGCCCTCCATGAACACGACCGACTTCCACAGCGCGAGCGTCATGTACCAACGCATATCGGCCATCGAGCGCCCCGAGCGCTCCTCGTAGCGAGCGACCAGCTCGGCGCGGGTGGGGAAGCCCTCGGCCCGCGTGACGTTGCCGAGGGCCTCGCGCAGACCCACCTGTGGGTCGCCGGCCTCGGTCCACATCATGCAGAGGTAGCCGACGTCGGCGAGCGGGTCGCCGATGGTGGCCATCTCCCAGTCGAGCACCGCCGCCAGCCGCGCCGGGGGCTCGGCGGCGAAGATCGTGTTGCCGAGGCGGTAGTCGCCGTGGACGATGGTGGCAGGGCCGGAGCTGGGCAGGTTCTCCGCCAGCCAGCTGCCGACGCTCTCGACGGCGCCTATCTCGCGCGTCTTGTTGAGCTCCCACAGGCCCCGAAACCGGCGCAGCTGGCGTTCCAGGTAGCCGGTCGGCTTGCCGAAGTCCTCGAGCCCGGCCGCGCGCCAATCGACCGCGTGGATCTCCACGAGCGAATCGATCAGCTCCTCGCCGATCCTGCGGCGTTCTGCCCGCGTGTCCAGCGCGGGCGGAATGCTCGTGACGATCACCTCCCCCTCGATCATCCCCATCACGTAGAAGGGTGCGCCGATCGTGCTGGCGTCCGCGCAGACGGCGAGCACATCCGGTACGCGGGCGGGCGTGTCGCGCAGCGCGCTCAGCAGGCGCGCCTCGCGCAGCACATCGTGCGCGCTGGGAGGCAGCGGCGGGCGCGGCGGGCGGCGCAGGACCATCTCCCTGCCGCCGCGCTCGATCAGGTATGTGACGTTCGAGTGACCCTCGCCGATCGGCCGCGCCTCGATCTCGCCCTCGCCGAGACCGTGTTCGTCGAGGAACCCCATCAGCGGCTCGAGCACGAGCAGCGGCGGGCGGCTGTTCTCGCCCGCCTCCTCTGCACTGAGGACGATGTCATCAGGTGCGACCGGAGCACTCATCGCGCGCAACGCTATCGCCTGGGACGGCCTCAGGCTCCGCCTAGGATGGGAGCTATGCCCGAGCTGCCAGAGGTCGAGATCACGGCGCGTCTGCTCGATCGCACCCTGCGGGGGGCCGAGATCGAGTCGGTGCTCGCCCCGGGGATCAATGCGCTGAAGACCTTCGACCCGCCGCTGTCGGCGATCGAGGGCCAGCGGATCCTGGGCGTGCGCCGCCGCGGCAAGCAGTTCATCCTCGACATCTCGGGGGAGCTAGCGCTCGTGATCCACCTGATGTCCGCGGGCAGGCTGCAGCTGTATGAGAAGCGCGCCGGCCCGCGGGACCGGACCTCGCGGCTGCTCGTCAGGGTGCGAGCACAGGCGGCCGACGGCGACGTCAGCGATTCGGGGAGCGGGTCTCCCGGTGCCCGCACGAGCGAGCGGGAGCTCGAGCTCCGCCTGCGCGAGTTCGGGTCAAAGCAGGCCGCCTGGGTGAAGCTGCTGCGTGCGGACGAGCTCGATCAGGAGGATTCGCTCGCCACGCTTGGCCCGGAGGCGTGGCCGGACCCGCCGGTGCTCGAGGACCTGCTCGATGCTTCGCGTCCGCTGCACGCGCTCCTGCGCGACCAGCACGTGATCGCCGGCATCGGTCGCTCCTGGGTTGACGAGATCCTCTGGCAGGCGCGGCTCTCGCCGTTCAAGCGCGGGGCGGATCTCGATCCCGAGCAGGCGGCGGCGCTTCGGGACGCGGTCCGCCAGACCCTCTCGGGCGCGATCGCCCACTACGAGCAGGTGGTCGCGCTGCCGATCCCCGACAAGCTGCCGATGCCCCTGCGGGTGCACCGCCATCAGGGCGAGCCATGTCCGCGCTGCGCGACGAAGCTCGAGGCGGTCCACTTCGAGGACTACGTGATCGCCTACTGCCCTGCCTGTCAGACCGAGGGGCGGGTGCTCAAGGACCGAAGGCTCTCGCGACTGCTGCGGTGAGCTTGGCCAGTCAGCCTGCGGCCGGCCGGCCGGCGTTACTTGACGAGGCCGATCACATGGCCCTCCGGGTCAGCGAACAGGGCGATGCTCGGGCCGTTCGGAACGTCCATCGGCGGCTGGACCGTACGGCCGCCCGCCGCCTCGATCTGCTCGAGCGCCTTCGCAAGATCGTCTACTTCCACGTAGAAGGTGACGTGACCGGCGCTGGCGTCGGGGGGAGCGCCCACGCCGCCGGCGATGCCACCCTCGGCCCCTGTCGAGACCATCGCGTAGGTCGGCATCACGGGGTTCAGCTGCCAGTCGAACACCTTTCCGTAGAAGGCCTGCAGTGCCTCGGCGTCTTTCCCGAGGACCTCGAAATGCACCACCGGATTTGGCATTGCTCCTCCTTACAGATGTATGGACGTAGGACTTTCCGAGCAGGCTAGCGGCCGGCGCCTTCAGATGTGTGAAGCAGCTGCTGATTGCCGAGGCTCCGGGGCAGCCATCGAAGCGGCTGGCCGGTGCTCGCTCCAACCCGGGGGGGCGACTACGATCCAAGCATGATCGAGCCCGGACAAGAGGCCCCGGACTTCGAGCTCCCCGACCAGGACGGGCGGACGGTCAAGCTCTCAGACTTCCGCGGGACCCCCGTGGTCGTCTACTTCTATCCGAAGGCGGATACGCCCGGCTGTACAACGCAGGCCTGCGGCGTGCGCGATCACCAATCGGACTACGCCGCCGCCGGAGCGACGGTGCTGGGGATCTCACCCGACTCCGTTGCAGACGTCAAGAGATTCCACGACAAGCAGTCACTCAACTTCCCGCTGCTGGCCGACGCCGACCATACGGTCGCCGAGATGTACGGCGTGTGGGTGCGGAAGTCGATGTACGGCCGCACATACATGGGGAATGAGCGCTCCACGTTCGTGATCGACGCCGGCGGTAAGGTCGCCGCGGTGCTGCACAAGGTCAAGCCGGCCACGCACGACGAGCAGGCGCTGGAAGCGCTAGAGAAGGCGGCTCCGCCTGTCGTTTAGCAGGCGGCCCCGCCGGATCTTGGCGGCGATGAGTTTCGCAGCGCTGGGCGGTCTGTGTTCAACAGCTCAAGACGAGCGACTTTGGGCCGCTCGCAAAACCACGGAGGCATGATGGGAAAGCTGATTCTCGATATCTCGATTTCACTCGATGGTTTCGTCGCGGGACCGAACCCCACGCTCGAGGAGCCCCTTGGGGAGGGCGGCGGTTGGCTGCACGAGTGGGCCTTCGCGACCAAGGCCTTCCGCGAGCGGCACGGTCTCGCGGATGGAGAGGCGAACGTGGACTCGAGGCTCGTTGAGGAATCGATCGTGAACGCCGCGGCGACGATCATGGGCAGGCGCATGTACAGCGGCGGTGAGGGCGCGTGGACGGCCGATCCCAGGGCCGACGGCTGGTGGGGAGAGAACCCTCCCTTTCACCATCCGGTGTTCGTGCTCACCGGGCACGCACGCGAGCCGATGACGATGCAGGGAGGTACCACGTTCACTTTCGTCACCGACGGGATCGAGTCCGCGCTCGATCAGGCGCAGGCGGCGGCAGGCGAGCGCGACGTCGTCGTCGGTGGGGGGCGAGCGCCGCTCAGCAGTACCTCAGGGCCGGCCTGCTCGACCAGCTTCAGATTCACGTCGTGCCCGTGCTGCTGGGCCGCGGCACACGCCTGTTCGACGACAAGCTCGTGCAGGGGCCGGGCGGGCTAGAGCTTATGGGCGCGATCGAGTCGCCCAGCGGCACGACCCACCTCAGCTATCGCGTCGTGAAGTGAGCTCACGTCCGCGCCGCAGGTGCTTGCGCTCACGTCACGGGCGCCTGCGAGACCACCAGCCGCAGCGCGCCGTCAAAGCTGTCCTGCTTGCGCAGGTGGCCGTGCTCGGAGTCCCATGCTCCGGACTCGAGCGCCGCGGCGAGCCGCTCGACGATCGTCCGCTCCACGCCGGGGTCGAGCAGCCGCCACATCGACTGGGCGCTGCGGATGCCCGGATCGAGGAGCTGCTCGGGGCGCCGCCAGAAGGCTTCGAAGAATCCGTCCGTGCAATCCCACGGAGTCGGGATCCGCTCGACATGCGTGCGCCCGCCGAGTGCCGAGGCGATGCGCTCGATCGCCGGGAAGCGCGGTCGCTCCTTGATCAGCCCCTCGCGCAGGAGCTCCTGCTGCCAGGCGGGCAGGTCGTCGAGCTCGAAGGTGAAGATCACGACCGGCCCCCGGGCTACACGGCGCAGCTCGGCGAGGCCCGCCTCGGGCGGTTCCCAGTGATGGATCGTGACGCACGCCATCGCCGCGTCGACCGCGCCGTCGTCGAACGGCAGCGCCTCGGCGCGGGCCGCGATCGCCGGCACGGCGGAGGCTGGGCGCTGGGCGCGCATAGCCGCGCTCGGCTCGACGGCGAGCAGCCAACGGTCGCTCGGCTCGTAGGAGCCAGTCCCAGCTCCGACGTTCAGCACCGTGCGCGCATCGCCTAGCGCGGCGTGGATGCGCGCGGCAATACGTGGGTCGGCGCGGCGATGCCGTGCATAAGTGCGACCGTGGCGCTCGTAGTCGACGCGAGGGCTCACGGGACCGATCCGCCTCGGCCTTCTATCGCGTGGTCATGGAGGTCGAGAGGGTGGGGCCATTGGCCAGCGTCTGGTACACGACGCAATAGCGCTCGGTGAGCTCGAGCAGCGTTGCGAGCTGCTCGGCGTCGGCGTCGCTTTCGAGGTCGAACGCGAGGCGGATCGTCGTGAAGCCAACCGGCGCGTCACGTTCGACGCCCAGCGTTCCGCGGAAATCGAGGTCGCCTTCGGCACGGACGCTCCCGGACCTCAACGAGATACCAAGCGCGGTGGAGACCGCTCGCATCGTCACGCCCGCGCAAGCGACGAGCGCCTCCAGCAGCATGTCGCCGGAGCAGAGAAGCGAGCCGTCGCCGCCGCTGGCCGGATGCAGACCGGCCTCCGCGATGGCCCGTCCTGTCTGGATGGAACACGAAATGCCCTCACCGAGGGTGGCCCTTGCCTCCAGTGTCACGAGCGCGGCAGCCGGCTGGTCGCGATAGCGCTGCTTCAGGGGCGCCTGCACGGCCCGTAACTGCTCGCGGTCCACATCGAGATCCTACGGTGCGCCACCGGTGCTATACTGAACCACATGGTTCAGTATCAACCCCAACTCGATGAAACCTTCGCGGCGCTCGCCGACCCGACGCGCAGGGCCGTCCTCGAGCGGCTCGGCCACGGCGGCGCCACGATCACCGAGCTCGCGGAGCCGTTCGGGATCTCGCTGACCGGGATGAAGAAGCACGTGCGCGTGCTCGAGGACGTCGAGCTCGTCAGGACCGAGAAGGTCGGGCGCGCTCGACAGTGCAATCTCGGCCCGCGACGCCTGGAGGACGCCCGGCAATGGATCGACGCCTACGGCGAGATGGTTGACGGGCGCCTCGATCGCCTCGCCGAGCTTCTCGAAAACACGAAAGGAGAGCCGCAATGATCAACGAGCAGCTGGACAAGGCAGCAGGCAGCACGGTGGTGAGCACGCCCGCGGAGCGGGAGATAGTCAGCGAGCGCATCTTCGACGCGCCGCGGGAGCGTGTGTTCGCCGCCTACACAGACCCCGAGCTGATCCCTCAATGGTGGGGTCCCCGGCGCATGACGACGATCGTCGATCGGATGGAGGTCAGGCCCGGTGGCGCATGGCGGTTCGTGATGCGTGAGCCGGGCGGCGAGGAGGTCGGGTTCCGAGGGATCTATCGCGAGGTCACGCCACCCAAGCGGATCGTGCAGACGTTCGAATGGGAGCCGATGCCGGGCCACGTATTCGTGGAAACGACGACCTTCGAGGATCTCGGCGCGCGAACGAAGGTCGCGACCAGCTCACTCTTCCACACGAACGAGGAGCGCGACGGCGTGCTCGCCTCGGGCATGGAGCGGGGGCTGACCGAAACGTATGATCGACTCGCCGAGCTGCTCGCCAACACGGGATCCGCCTGAGGCGAGGCGGAGGGTCGGGCTCCGCGTCCACTGCGGCGTGCGAGCTCGGCGCTCGGCGAGCCTATCGGTGGATCGTCTCGCCCGCCTCAAGCATCGCGACGAACTTGGCCAGGCGTCGGGCGCGTGTCTCCGGCCGCCTGGCGTCCTGGAGGCGATAGAGGATCGCGTAGCGGTTCTGGCTCGAGAGCTCGGCGAAGAACGCGCTCGCCGACGGGCGCGCGTCGAGCTCGCGCTGCAGATCCGCCGGGACGGCGATGCTCCGCTGGCCCTCGTAAGCCGCCTCCCAGCGGCCGTCCGCTCCTGCACGCTCCACCTCGGCGAGGCCCGCCGGGCGCATCCTGCCGTCGCTGATCAGTCGCTCGGCCGTATCACGGTTGATCCGCGACCACCTGCTGCGCGGCCGGCGCGGTGTGAAGCGTTGCAGGAAATGCCGCTCATCGAGCGCCTCGCGCCGACCGTCGATCCATCCGAAGCAGAGCGCGCACTCGAGCACCTCCGGGTAGCGGACGCTCTCTACACCGGCCTGCTTCTTGCCCATCTTGATCCACACGCCGTCGGACGCGCGGTGGTTGTCCTCGAGCCACCGTTCCCATGCTTCGGGCGAGGAGAACGCGATCGTGGGGAGGCCATCGTCGGAGCTCACGTCTAGCGAATGAGCGGATCCAGCCGCGCCGAGGTGATCGTCTCGCGCAGCGTTTGCAGCGCGTCGTATTTGGGCCGCCAGCGCAGCTCGCGGCGCGCCTTGGCCGTGTTCATGATCGTGGGCGCCCGAAAGGCGGCGATCCACTGGGCCTGCGCGGGCAGGAAGCCGAGGCGGGCCACCATCTCGGCGACTGCCTCGACCGCGAGGTCGGGCACCGGGATCGAGTACCAGCCGAGCTCATCGGCCAGCTGGGAGACCGTGAGCTCGCCCGATCCGGCCAGGTTGTACGTGCCCGGTGCTCCGCGACCGAGCACGGCTGCGCGCATCGCGCTCGCGACGTCATCGTGGTGCACGAGCTGGAATGGGACGCCTGGGTCAGGCAGCACCGGCTTGAGAATCGGCACGCCGTCGAGCAGCCTCAGCACGGCCGCCGGCAGTCGCTCGGAGATCTGGATGTAGGGCAGGCTCTCGATCAGCAGGGGAGCGTCCCGGCCGGCGACGATGCAGGGGCGAAAGACGTACGCCTGCGTATGCGCACCCGCGAGAGTCTCTTTCAGGAGCGCCTCGACCTCGGCCTTGTGCGCCGAGTAGTAATGGCTCGAGGTCCCCCTCGCCGGCACATCCTCGGTTAGCGGCTGGGGATTCTCGCGATAAAAGCCGTACGCCGCGACCGAGGAGGCGTAGATCAGACGTTTTGCTCTCGCTGCGACCGTCGCCTCGAAGACGTTGCGCGAGCCGTCGAGATTCACGGCGCCGCTTTCCCGCTCGCTGCCCATGATGATGAAGGCGAGGTGGACGACGACGTCGGCCTCCGCGACGAGCTCGTCCACGGCCAGGCGATCGAGCACGTCGCCGCGCCGGTAGGAGACCTTCTTCCAGCCTCTTTCACGTGGGTCGAACGGCCGCCGCGCCATGCCCAGGACCTGGCCCACCTCGCGGGAGCGCTCGAGCGCCGCGACGAACGCCTGGCCCATCTCGCCCGTCGGGCCGGTCACTGCGACGGTCAGAGGCGCCGGCTTGGCGGGTTTCGATGCCATCGCAGGGTTGTAGCGCATCTTTTGGAGCCGAGCGCACGGGGGGTGAGCTCGCTTCGCGGTGCTGCCCGCCGGGGCGCCAAGGCGCCGCCGCGTCCCTAGGCTTGAGCTGTGCCAGAGTTCCCGGCGTCCAGCTCGATCGGCCACAGCCTGACGGTCTTCTTCGACGCGGTCGGGAAGTTCTTCGCCGATCTGGCCGCGGTTCACTGGGGCGCGCTGGTGCTTGCGCTGCTGTTCTTCGGGCTGAACCTCACCGTGCGCTCACGCGCGGACTTCAACAGCCTTCGCGCCGCCTACCCGGCCACCAGCTTCCAGTGGCGACGCATCTGGGGCGCGTATCTCGCGGCCGTCGGCTTCAACAACGTCGTGCCGGCGCGTGGAGGAGACATCATCAAGCTGTTCCTCACGCGCTCGTCGATTCCGGGCTCGACGTTCACGACCGTGTACGCGGCCTTCCTCGTCCAGGCCGTGTTCGACGCGTCCGTGGGCGTGCTCGTGCTCATCTTCGCCTTCACCCAGGGCGTGTTCCCGAAGCCGCCGCAGTTCGCGAAACTCAACTCCTTCGACATCGCCTACCTGGCCGACCACTTCCGCTTCACGCTCTTCCTGATCACCGCGCTGGGAGTTATCGGCCTGTTCGCGTTCGCGATCTTGTCGGTGCGTGTCAAGGCGTTCTGGGCGCGCCTGCGGCAGGGGTTCACGATCCTCACCGATCGTCGCCGATACCTGCGCGAAGTCGCCTCGCTGCAGGCAGTCGGCTGGCTGTGCCGCTTCGCGGCCTTCTGGTTCATGCTCGACGCGTTTCGGGTCGGCGGCTCGGTCAAGAACGTGCTGCTCGTGTTCGGGGTGAACCAGGTCGCTGGCGCCGTCCCGTTCACCCCCGGCGGCGCCGGCGTCCAGCAAGCGCTGCTCGTGAAGGTGTTCGCGACCAGCGCCTCCACGACGGTGGTCGCGGCCTATTCGGTTGGACAGCAGATCGCGATTGCCGTGTTCACGGCGCTGATCGGCCTTGCGGCGGTGGTGTTCATCTTCCGCTTCCGCTCCTTCGGGGAAGTGATCCGCGCTGGGCAGGCCTCCCGCAGCGCCGAGCAGGAAGCCGAACGCGCCGGCGGGTCCGTCGACGGGGACGACGGGCCCGAAGGCGAGCTGGCAGCCGAAGAGGAGGGGCCACCTCTCACACCGCCGCGCCCGCGCGGAGCTCGCGCGCGCTACTGAACGCGCGCTACTGAAGCCCCTCGCGCGCCTCGCGCACGAGGGCCACGGCCTCGGGGAAGACGCGCGCCATCACGGTACGGATCTCCTCGGCCTGGGCCTCGGCATTGCCCTGCACGTTCACCCGTGCGATCGCCGCCACCGTCAAGTCGACTGCGAGCTTGATCGCGTTGTCGGCCCATACGAGGCGCTGCTGCCCCTGCATCTGTTCGGCGAACTCCGCGAGGCGACGCTGCAGCTCCTCCGGATCGCCGAAAATGTCGCCCAGGCCGCCGCCCTCCATGGTCGCATCATAGACTGCGCTGCTCGTGCCCAGCGCAAGCGAGATCCGCGACCAGGTCGCGCGAGAGTCCGAGTGGCGCAGCCGCCTGGCTGTGCCTGCGTTCGCGGGCGGGGTTCTGTATCTGCTCAGCGCGATCAGCATCGAAGGCACCCTGAAAGGTGCGCCCACCGTGGGGGTGCTCCAGGGCCTCGAACCTGCGCTGCGGGGCGAAGCCAACCCAGCGGTGAGCCCGCGCGCCAGCGAGGTGAAATTCGTCAGCCACCACGCGTTCGGGTTGATCTCGGGAAGCACGCTCGCGGCGCTCGCCGTCGCCGCACTCACACTCGTCCTGCTGCTGCTCGTCGACGCAACTCGCTTTCGCAGGCCGGGGCTGTGGCCCGCGGCGCGTCCGCTCGTCCTCTACGGCGGCATCGCGTTCGCGGTCGTGAGCCTCGGACACCAGGTGGTGAGCGCGATCGAGACCCACAAATTCGCCGTCGGACACGACTTCTCGGCCCATGCTGTCGACCAGGCGCTCACGAAGGGCACGCTCAACATGCTCGTCGTCTACTTGGCGCTGATCGCCGCGCTCGCGCTCGCCGCCGGCACGATCGTGGTGGCGATGAACGCGCAGCGCGTGGGCCTCATCCCTCGCTGGATGGGCATCCTCGGGATCTTCACGGGAGTACTCCTGTTCCTGCCGATCGGCGGCGCCGAGCTGCAGGTCGTGCCGGCGTTTTGGCTGGTGATGATGGGCATCCTCTACCTGGGTAAATGGTCCAAGGGCGATCCGCCCGCGTGGGCGGCAGGAGAGGCGCGCCCGTGGCCGTCGCAGGCGCAGGTGCGCGCCGGCTCCGAGTCGCGAGACGCAGCGTCGAAGAACGGCAAGGGCGCAGTCTCGACGCCGGGCACGGACGTCGCGCCGGCTCCCGCCCAGCCGGCCTCCAGCCGCGCCTCGCGTAGGCGCCGCCGCAAGCGACGGGCGCGTGGCTGAGCGCTCCAGGGGTCTCGAGGGAGAGGAGCTCGATCTCGAGCTCTCCGAACTGCTCGCGGTGGAAACGTTCGAGCCCCCGCCGGAGTTCCGCGCAGAGGCGCGGTTGAGCGATCCGGAAATCTATGAGCAGGCCGCGCGCGATCCGCAGGCTTGGTGGGTAGCGCAGGCCGAAGAGCTCGAGTGGTTCCGCGGGTGGGACACGGCGCTCGACGACTCCAACCCGCCGTTCTACAAGTGGTTCGTGGGCGGTGAGCTCAACGCCTCCTACAACTGCCTCGACCGTCACGTGCTCGCCGGCCGTGGCGATCGTGTGGCCCTGCACTGGCGCGGGGAGGAGGGGCGCGAGCGAGAGATCACCTATGCGCAGCTGCTCGCCGAGGTGGAGCGTTTCGCGAACGCGCTGAAGGATCTCGGGATCAAGAAGGGCGACGTCGTCGGGATCTACCTGCCGATGGTCCCCGAGGTCGTCGTGGCGATGCTCGCCTGCGCCCGCATCGGCGCGCCGCACAACGTCGTCTTCGGCGGCTTCTCAGCGGAGGCGGTGCGCGAGCGGATGGAGTTCTCAGAGGCGAAGCTGCTGATCACCGCCGACGGAGCGGCGCGCAAGGGCAAGACCGCGGCCGTGAAGGATCGCGTGGACGAGGTGATGGGGGACCTCGACACGCTTGAGAAGATCGTCGTCGTGCGGAGCTCGGGCATGCCGTGCGGGATGACCGAGAGCCGTGACTTCTATTACGACGAGGTGCTCGCGGCCGCAGACCCCGAATGCCCGGCCGAGCCGCTGGAGGCGGAGCACCCGCTCTACATCCTCTACACCTCAGGCTCGACGGCCAAGCCCAAGGGGATCCTGCACACGACCGGCGGCTATCTGACCGGCGTGACGGCCACCCACCGCTACGTCTTCGACCTGAAGCCCGAGTCGGATGTCTATTGGTGCGCCGCCGACGTGGGCTGGGTCACGGGCCACTCCTACATCGTCTACGGGCCGCTCGCCAACGGTGCCACCTCGGTGATGTGGGAGGGTGCGCCCGACTATCCGCACAAGGGCATCTGGTGGGAGATCGTCGAGCGCTACGGCGTCACGATCCTCTACTGCGCCCCCACCGCGATCCGGGCGTGCATGAAGTGGGGCGCCGAGTGGCCCAACGGCCACGACCTCTCGTCCCTGCGGCTGCTCGGCACCGTGGGCGAGCCGATCAATCCCAAGGCCTGGCTCTGGTACCACACCGTGATCGGCGGCAGCCGCTGCCCGATCGTTGACACCTGGTGGCAGACCGAGACCGGGGCGATCATGATCACGCCGCTTCCCGGCATCACCGCGACGAAGCCCGGTTCCGCCACGCACCCCTTTCCCGGCGTCGGCGCCGACGTGCTCGGCGAGTCGACCGGCGAGCCCGTCGCCGAAGGGCAGGGCCTGCTCGTGCTCACGCGCCCCTGGCCCTCGATGCTGCGGACGCTGTATCGCGAGCCCGAGCGATTCCTCGAGACCTACTTCGGCCGCTTCGGCTCCGAGACCTATCTCGTCGGCGACGCCGCGCGCCGGGACGCCGACGGCTATTTGTGGGTCATTGGCCGGATCGACGATGTCGTCAACGTCTCCGGGCACCGCCTCTCGACCGCCGAGGTGGAGTCGGCGATCGTCGCGCATCCCGACGTCGCCGAGGCCGCCGTGATCGGCCAGCACGACGAGGACACGGGGCAGGCGATCGTCGCGTTCGTGACTCTCCAGGGAGACCTCGAGGGCGATGAGCAGACCGTCGCGGGCATCCGCGCGGCAGTCGCCGAGCGGATCGGCAAGTTCGCACGTCCCAAGCGCATCATCTGGTCGGACGACCTGCCGAAGACCCGCTCGGGGAAGATCATGCGCAGGCTGCTGCGGGACATCGCCGAGGGACGGGAGCTGGGCGATGTGACGACCCTGCGCGACCCGACGGTGACAGAGCGGCTCGAGCGGCGCGTGAAGGAGCTGCAGGCGCAGGAGGACTGACGAGGCCGCGGAGCGCTGAATAGATGAGGCGGCCTCCCGGCCGCCCCCCGGCGAGCGCGGGGCGAGCACGAGACCTAGGGGCAATCCCCTATGGCCGGCGATCGTGGCGCTGCGATGATGGAGTGATGGCATTGGCGCAGACAGCAGGTCAAAGTGGGGGCATGAGCGAACAATCGAACAACGCCCCGGCGATCGAGACGAGAGCCCTGACCAAGCGCTTCGGCGCCCGCACTGCCGTCGACGGCGTCGACCTGCTCGTCCCGCGCGCCTGCGCCTTCGGGTTCCTGGGCCCGAACGGCGCCGGCAAGACGACGATGATCAGGATGCTCCTCGGGCTGACGGGCGCCAGCGAAGGCGATATGAGGCTCCTGGGCCATCCCGTTCCGGCCGAGCGCGAAGTCGCCCTGCGGCGCGTGGGGGCGGTAGTCGAGGACCCGCGCTTCCATCCTCATCTGACAGGGCGGGAGAACCTGCGCATCGTCGCCGCGCTCCGCGACTCCGAGGCCGCCGCAAGGATCGCTCCGTCGCTCGCGCGCGTCGGGCTCTCGGAGCGCGCCGACGAGAAGGTCAGGCGCTACTCGCTAGGTATGCGCCAACGCCTCGGCGTCGCGCGCTGCCTGCTCGCCGATCCACAGCTGCTGATCCTCGACGAGCCGACGAACGGGCTCGACCCGGGCGGGATCCAGGAGTTTCGCGAAATGATCCGCGTGCTCGTGGAGCAGGAGGGCCGGACCGTGTTCCTCTCCTCGCACCTGCTCGACGAGGTCGAAAAGATCTGCGATGCAGCGGCGATCGTCGACCGCGGGAGGGTCCTCACGCAAGGACCGATCGCGGAGCTCGCTGGGGGCGGCGCGCGTCACGAGCTGATCATCGGAGTCGATGACGGCGAACGGGCGCTGGATGTGCTCGCTGCGAGCGACGCCGTGCGTGAGGCCCACCGCTCCGACGAGGGTCTTCGCATCGTGCTCGCCGGCTCCGCCGAGACGGCGGCCGAGATCAACGCCCTGCTCGTCTCCGCCGGGTTCGCCGTCACGCGCCTGGAGCCCGTTCGGCACAGCCTCGAGCATCGCTTCCTCGAGATCACCTCGCGCCTCGATGCGCCCGCTGAAGAGGTGCGCGCATGACCGCGATCGCGCTACGCATGTTCGACGCGGACCTGCTCAAGCTCCGCAAGAAGCGCGGCATGCTGATCTGGGCACTCGTGCTTGCGCTCCTGCCCGTGGTCGTCCTGTTCACGGTCAAGGCGATCCAGCACTCCTCCACCCCTGCACAATACGGGCCCGCTGGTGGCACCTCGGGCTACGCCGATGGGCTGCGGCTGCTCAGCGCGTTCTTCGGCCCGCTCGCCGCGATCCTGATCGGCGTCGAGGCAGGAGTTGGCGACTCAGCGGCGGGCGTGTTCCGCGACCTGGTCGTGACGGGGCGCTCGAGACTGGCTCTGTTCGCGTCTCGCATCCCCGCCGCCCTGGCCGTGTGCTGGTCGATCATGATCGCCGGCTACCTGCTGGTGCTCCTCGGGAGCTACGCATTCGCGTCGAACCTCCCCACGCCGGACGGAGCGCTGATCCTCAACGGCCTGGGCTTCACGCTGCTTGCGACGGGTGTCGTCTGCGTCGTGGCTGTCGGCTTCGCATCGCTGACGAACTCCAAGCCCACCGCGATCACGGCGCTGATCGGCTGGCAGCTCGCGGCGAGTCCGCTGATCGCCAGCATCAGCTCGCTCGGAAGCGCACGCGACGGCGTGCTCTCGCAGAGCATTCTCCACTTCTCTCCGATTCACTTCGGCGGCCGCGCGGACAACGTTTCGATGTCCGGTGGCGTCGCACTGATCGTCATGGCCGCATGGGTGGCAGTCTTGCTGGCCCTAGGTGCTTGGAGAACGCGCACGATGGACGCTTGAGCTTCCTTGACCTCCTCTGGGGCGGGCGTCGCAAACTCCGCTGCCCCAGCGCCTTCTCAGATCATCAACTGCGTCGCCCTGACCTCTGGCTAGACCTTGTGATGCTCGGGCACCCATGAGCCGTCGTCTTGGCGGGAGAAGTCCTGGAACAGGCCGGGCGCCTCGGCCTGCATGATGCGCGCGATCCTGTCGAAGACGAGGCGCAGCTCCTCCTCCGCGCCCTCCGCGGTGCGCATCTCGATCACGTGGCGCAGCGTCCGGGCGTTGGCCGTCCAGACGATGTCCGTGCTCAGCCCGAGGGGCGCAAGCCGGCGCAGGGCGGAGGTGACCTCCTTCTTGACATGAAACGGCACGCCCTGCTCGTCGATGCCGAGCTCCTTGGCCGCGCTGATCTGAAACTCCTCGAGCTGCTCGACGATCGCGAGCACCTGCCCGCGCACCGGCTCGAGCGCCGGGGGAACGCGGAAGCCGATGTCGGCGAGCCGGACGTAGCGCAGGCTCTCCTGGCTGAAGGCAGAGCCGGCGCGATGCCTGACTAGCTCGTGAGTGTTGCCCGACACGACCGGTTTCCCGTTGCGACGCACGAAGAGAAGGCCGTTGGGCACCTTGACGCAGTAAACCTTTCCCTCGTAGTGCTCCCACGCGTCGCTTTTCCTGCCCCCGTGGTTCACGAGCGGATGTGTTCGTGTCTTGACGAGCGAGACGATGTAGCAGGGGCGGGCGTTCATGAACCGTTGACCGCTCGGCATGACCCGCTCTAGGCCGGTCCTGTCATCGACGCGCAAGTTCGCTGACCAGCCCGCCTTAATCGCTAGCACCTGCAGGTCATCGGCCATCTGAGGAGATGTCGTGTAAATCACCGTATGGTTGCAGTCGCGGCGACGACTCCCATCTCCGTCTGCATAGGCCTCCAAGAATACGCGCAGTATCGAAGGGCCCCATTTGTGAACGTAGCCAGGGATGCGCTTCTCGTGTGCCCGGCCCCCGCACGACGCGAGCGAGTCGTGTAACGCGATGTTCTGTGTGCGCACGGCGCCATGACCCGTGGCGACCTCATACGCCGGCAAGCCCATCGAGCGGATGTTCTCGGCGATCGCTTCCAACTCTTCTCCACGATTCTGTGCGATGCAGATCTGATGTCCGTTCAAGCTCCCCTCAGCAAGCCAGTGGCCAAGAAACCGGGCGAACTCCATAAGCGGGAATTCGGACCCAACGTAGTGCCTCGTTGTCTTGGACGTTCCGTTGTTGCTCTGCCATATCCGCTTTGTGCCAGGGATCTCGACCGTGCCAGATTCCTGACCTTGCCAGACGGCGGTCTTTTGGTACGTAACGCGTTTGCCGAAGATTTCGCTTGCCAGCCTGACGCGGTAGGGCTCTTCCCCTCGCTTATTGGCCTGTGTGTCATACGCCTTGACCCACATCCGATGATTGGGGGTCACGAGCAGATCGACCTGCTCAGATCGCACCCGGTACATGTCGCCGGCGTAGTCCCCGACGAAATGCTCGGTGGCCCGCTGATACTCGAGACAGCCCGTGTCCGGGTTGACCGTGGCGAACGTCTCGGCCCCATCGACGTCCGGCCACCGCTTCCAGCCATCGTCCGTGAGCACCTCGGTCTCGGCGTCGTAACAAAACACCCGGCTCACGTCGCGCAGCGCAAAGGAGTAGTTGGCATGCTCGAGCACGCTGCCGTGAGCCGAGCGCAGGATGTTGGCGAAGTACTCGCGCTGGTCGGTCCTGACCTTGCTCACGTTCGGGTTCAGCCCCGGTTCCCAGCTGCGGTAGCAGGCTCGCCCGCCGAACTCGACGAGCAGCTCGCCCCCGTTCGGCTCGCCATCGGCCTCGCCGAGCCTGCGCTCGAGCCACGACTCACCGCCGACGTCGCGCAGGTAGCCGCGCATGCCGCCGAGGTCGATCGACGGGCGGGCGATCAGGAAGACTTCCGGGGTCGTCTCGTGCATCGGGCGGACGATCCTATATGCCGATGCGGCCGTTTCTCTCGAGCCGTTCGCTACCTAGGTTGCGAGCGGCGAGCTCGCGAAGGCCGGAGCCCGCGGGACAAGACCAAGCTGCCGCCTCCGGTCGTTTACAACGCATAACGGCCCGACGCGTAGACTGCTCACGTTGAGCCAGGTAGCAGGCGCCAGCTCGTCAGAAGCGATTGTCGACGCCGTCGACGTGCGCCGCCGCTACGGCGAAGGGGAAGCCGCGGTCGAGGCCCTCGCGGGCATCACGGTGTCATTTCCGGCCGGCCGCTACGCAGCGATAATGGGCCCTTCTGGCTCGGGCAAGTCGACCCTGATGCACATCCTCGCGGGTCTCGATCGACCGACGTCCGGCACCGTGCGCATCGGCGGCGTCGACCTCACGAAGCTGGGCGACCGCGAGCTGACGCAGCTGCGGCGCGACCGCGTCGGCTTCATCTTCCAGACCTTCAACCTGTTGCCGGTGCTCAACGGCGAAGAGAACATCCTGCTGCCGCTGTCGATCGCGGGTCGCAAGCCCGACCCCGAATGGTTCGACCGGCTGGTCGACACCGTCGGCATCCGCGACCGGCTCACGCACCGGCCGGCCGAGCTCTCGGGCGGCCAGCAACAGCGCGTGGCCGTGGCACGTGCACTGATCGCGCGACCGACGGTCGTGTTCGCCGACGAGCCCTCGGGCAACCTCGACTCGAAGGCTTCCAATGACGTGCTCGAACTGCTTCGCCATGCCGTCGATGACTTCGGGCAGACCGTCGTGATGGTCACCCACGATGCGCATGCCGCGTCCTTCGCCGACCGCCTGCTCGTCCTCGCCGACGGTCGCATCGTGCACGACGGCGACGCCGTCACCTCCGAGCAGGCGCTGGATCTCATGAAGTCCGTGGGCTGATGCTCTCGCTGGTCCTCAGGGGCTTCCTACAGCGAAAGCTCCGCGTGCTGCTCACCGGGATCGCAATTGCCCTAGGAGTGGCGCTGATGGCCGGCACCTACATCCTGACTGACACGATCAACAAGTCCTTCGCGGGAATCTTCAACGTCGCGAACCACGGCCACGACGTGGTGATCACGCCGAGGCAGTCGCTCGGGCGCAACACACGCTCGCAGACCTCGCCCGTCACCGATCAGATCCTCGCTCGGGTGCGCGCGACACCGGGGGTCGCTGAAGCGGCCGGGTCGATCTTCACCCCGGGGGCGTTCCTGGACGTGCACGGCAAACGTCTCACCGTCGGCGGGGCTCCGGCGTTCATCGGCTCCGAGGTGCCCAAGCGCTTCGAGTCCTTCACGGTCGCTCACGGCCGCTTCGCCGTCAACTCCAACGAGGTCGCGATCGACGAAGCGACCGCCAACCGCCACAACCTCAGGCTCGGGCAGCAGATGGTCGTCGCAGGTTCGGCGCCCGCAAAGCCCTACACGATCGTCGGCATCCTGCGTTTCGGTGGTGGCCAGTCCTTCGGAGGCGCCGGCGCGGCGATCCTGACGCTGCCCGAGGCCCAGCGCGTCCTCGCGCTGCCGGGCCACTTCGACCAGATCGACGTTGCCGCCCAGTCCGCCGTCACGGCGGGCGTGCTGCGCGACAGGATCCGCGCGGTGCTGCCGGCCACCGTCGACGTGCGCACCGGCGCGCAGCAAGCGGCGAAGGACACATCGGACCTGGAAAGCAACCTCAGCTTCATTCGCACGTTCCTGCTCGTCTTCGCCTACGTCGCGCTCGTGGTGGGGGCCTTCATAATCTTCAACACCTTCTCGATCACCGTCGCCCAGCGCACGCGCGAGTTCGGCCTGCTGCGAACGCTCGGGGCCTCGCGGCGTCAGATCATGCGGTCGGTCGTCTACGAAGGCCTGCTGCTCGGCGCAGGGGGCGCGGTGCTCGGCCTCCTCGGCGGACTCGTCCTCGCTCCCGCCCTGAACGCGCTGTTCAAGGCCTTCGGCGCGGACCTGCCGCACAACGGGACGGTGCTGCAGACACGCACGATCGTCGTCTCGCTGCTGGTGGGAATAGTCGTGACCCTGCTGGCCGGGCTGGCGCCCGCGCTGCGGGCCACGCGGGTGCCGCCGGTCGCCGCGATGCGCGAGGGGGTGGGGATCCCGCCGCGACCGCTGCCCTCCAGCCGGGTGCTGGTCGGCCGATTCCTTGCCGTGCTCGTGCTGTTCATAGCGCTCTCGGTGATCGTCGGCGGCAAGATCCTGCTGCCGGTGCTGCTGGCGATCTGGGCCTGGCGGCTGATCAGATTGGTCGCTCGGATCAGGCGCGGTGACCGACCTCCCCACTACCGTCTCGTGCCGGCGCTCGCGCGGGTCATCGGCGTGCTCGTGAGCTGGCGGGGGATCACCGGACGCCTCGCCCGTGAGAACTCGATCCGACAGCCCGGACGCACGCTGATCACCGCTGCGGCGCTCACCGTGGGGATCGCGCTCGTCGCGTTCGTCGCTGTGCTCGCCGACGGGACGAAGGCCACGATCAACCAGGCGGTAAGCCGCTCGTTCGCAGGTAACCTGATCATCGAGAACTCTCAGGCGGGCAACAGAGAACAGGGAATCCCTGCCCTCTTGGCGCCCTCCGTGCGCCGGGTGCCTGGCGTCGCCAGCGTGACGCCGGTCGCATTCACAGTGGGGCGCCTGCTCGGTAGCTCGAGCAACGCGACGATCACGGCGATCGAGCCCGCGACCTTCGAGCGCGTCTACCGCGTCGAATGGGCGCACGGCTCAAACGCGACGCTGCTCGCCCTCGGGACCGATGGCGTGGTGCTGACGAAGGGTTACGCGGAATCGAAGCACCTCAAGCTCGGTCAGACGATCTCGGTGCTCACGCCGACCGAACACCACGTCGCGCTGACCGTCCACGGGATCGCCTCCGACAATGCGCGGCTGCTCGGCAATCTCACGATCACGCTCGCCCTCGCACGCGCCTCCTTCGGCCAGCGCGATGACGCGTTGGATTTCGTGTCCTACGTCCCCGGCGCGAGGAACGCGCAGGTCCAGCCGGCCGTGAACCATCTCCTGGCAGCGGCCTTCCCCCAGGCCCGCTCGCGAACGGCAGCGCAGTTCAAGCAGGATCAGGCGAACCAGATAAACACGCTGCTGGCGCTCATCTACGTCTTGCTCGCCCTCTCGGTGATCGTCTCGCTGTTCGGGATCGTCAACACGCTGATCCTGTCGATCTACGAGCGCACCCGCGAGCTCGGGATGATGCGTGCGATCGGCACCTCGCGCCGGCAGGTCCGCCAGATGATCCGCTA
>DATMQG010000010.1:0-13106 GCA_035566835.1 Solirubrobacteraceae bacterium | reverse complement strand
ACCGACAACGTCTCCGAGCTCACGGCGCGCACGAACGACGACGGCTGGGAGAGCGCGTTCACGGGGTGGCTGGAGGTATCCCGCCTGAGCGTGAACGACGGGCTGCTCGTGTTCTCGGTCGGCGGCGGGTCGCGCGAGCATGGCGTCTCGGTCAACCTCGTAAACGCGATCGAGCGTGCGCGCTCGCTCGACGCGTCGATCTTCGGCGTGGTCGGCGCCCCCGGCGGGACGCTCGCGCAGCTGGCTGACGCCGCCATCCTGATCGAGCCCCCGGCGGCGCTGCGCACACCCCTCGTCGAGTCTTTTCAGGCGGTCGTGTGGCACGCGCTGGTCTGCCACCCCGAGCTGGCTCGCAAACGGGGGCACTGGGAGTCGCTGGGCTACCGCGCCGATCCGTGAGCGGCCGGCCGGCAGCGTTCCTGGATCGGGACGGAACGCTCAACGAGCTCGTGCCGGACCCCACCTCCGGACTGCCGGAGTCGCCGCTGTGCGCGGCGGATGTACGCTTGATCGAGGGCGCGGCGGGCGCGGCGCGGGCGCTGGCAAGGGCGGGGTTCGCCCTCGTGTGCGTGTCCAACCAACCGGCGGCGGCCAAGGGCAAGGTCCCGCTCGAGCGGCTGCTCGCCGTGCACGAGCGCGTCCTTGCGCTCCTGCGCGAGGAGGGAGTCCACCTCGACGCCTCCCACCTGTGCCTGCACCATCCGGAGGGCGTCGTCGCGAAGCTCACGGGACCGTGCGACTGCCGCAAGCCGGCCCCGGGGATGCTGCTGGACGCCGCCGAGGAACTGGGGCTCGACTTGGCGAGCTCGTGGATAGTAGGAGACACAGATGCCGATATCGCCGCGGGAAGCGCCGTCGGGTGCCGGACCTTGCTGATCCACCATCCGGGCAGTGTTCACAAGCGTTTGCAGGCGGTGAACCCTGACGCGATCGCCCACAGCCTCGCCGGCGGAATCACAAAGATCGGCCTCCCCCGATCAGAGACAAATAGATGAAACTGATCTCGTTATGGTGGCTTGCAGGAGTGAATCGCCATGCTCGATCAGATCACGACACGCATATTCGCCGACGGCGCCGATCTCGACGGCATCCTTACGCTCGCCGAGGATCAGCGCATCTCCGGATTCACCACTAATCCGACGCTCATGCACAAGGTCGGGCTGACCGACTATGAGCGCTTTGCGCGAGATCTGCTCGAGCGCGTGCACACGCATCCGATCTCATTCGAGGTCTTTGCCGACGAGGCCGAGGAGATGCGCAGGCAGGCCGCGAGGATCGCGTCCTGGGCAGACAACGTATACGTCAAGATTCCCGTTACTTCGACCAAAGGCGAGTCGATGGCGCCGCTCGTCCGAGAGCTGTCTGAGGATGGGGTCAAAGTAAACGTGACTGCGCTGTTCACGACGGCCCAGGTCGAGCTGATCGCCGCGGCCGTGGCCGAGGGGGCGCCGTCCTACATCTCGGTTTTCGCAGGGCGGATCGCGGATGCCGGGGTCGATCCGATGCCGATAATCGCACGCTCGCTGGAGATCATGCGCCAGGCGCCGGACTCAGAGCTGATCTGGGCCTCGCCACGTGAGATTCTCAACCTGATTCAGGCCAACGAGGTTGGCTGTCATATCATCACGATCACCCACGATCTGCTGAAAAAGCTCGATGGCCTTGGCAAGAGTCTCGAGCAGTTCTCACTCGAGACCGTCCGGATGTTCCACGCCGACGCGCTCGCCGCGGGCTTCACTCTCTAGATGCGGCGCACATCCCTTTGCATCACGATTGCCGGAGCGTGCGCCTGGAGAGGTCCACGGTGAGACGAGCGTGCGTCACCGGCGGCGCCGGATTCATCGGCAGCAACCTCGCCGACCTGCTGGTGGCAGGTGGCGTCGAGGTGGTGATCCTCGATAACTTCAGCACCGGGCGCCACGAGTTCGTCGCGGAGCTGGCGCAGGCCGATGGTGTGAGACTGCTCGAGGGCGATGTCCTGGACGTTGACATCGTCGAAGACGCCGTCGCCGGTTGCGATTGGGTTTTTCACCTGCAGGCGAACGCCGATCTGCGCGGCGGCCTCGACCATCCGCGGCGCGATCTCGAGCAGAACACCATCGCGACGTCGAACGTGCTCGAGGCCATGCGAGCGCAGGGAGTGAAGAAGATCGTGTTCGCCTCGACCGGCTCGGTCTATGGCGAGCCCGAGGTGTTTCCCACCCCCGAGGATGCGCCTTTCCCGATCCAAACGTCGCTGTACGCGGCATCCAAGCTCGCCGGCGAGAGCTTGATCGCGGCGTACGCTGCCGGCTATGGCTTCACCGGGCTGGTCTGCCGCTTCGTCTCGATCCTCGGAGAGCGCTACACGCATGGGCATGTCTTCGATTTCTACCGTGCGCTGAAGCGCGACCCCAGCCGCCTGCTGGTGCTGGGCGACGGTCGGCAGGAGAAGTCCTACCTGTATGTGCATGACTGCCTGAGCGCGATCCTCACGGCCGTCGAGCGCCATCGCTCAGAGCCTGGCGCCCACATCTACAACCTGGGCACGGAGGAAACCGTCCTGGTCACGGACTCCGTGCACATCATCACCGAGCATCTGTCGCTGTCGCCGCGCATCGAATACAGCGGCGGACGCCGCGGATGGACGGGCGACAGTCCGTTGATCCGGCTGGACACGGCGCGTATCCGCGGGCTCGGCTGGAGACCGCAGCTCACGATCGGCCAGGCGATCAAGCGCACATTGGAGTGGTTCGACGCCAACGAGCATGTGTGGCGGGACCGCGAGGAGCAGGCCGCGTGAGCGTGATCTTCAGCCGTGCTCCCCTGCGCATCTCGCTCGGCGGCGGCGGCACCGACCTTCCCTCTTACTACCGCGAGCACGGTGGCTTCCTCGTCTCGGGAGCGATCGACAAGTACGTGTACATGCTCACGCACACCGTCTTTCAGCGCCGCTACCGCATGAAGTACTCAGAGCTCGAGGAGGTCGACGAGCCCAGCCAGATTCGTCACCCGATCCTGCGCGAGAGCCTGCTGCGTCACTGGTGCGGGAACCCGCTGGAGATCGCATCGGTGGCGGACGTCCCGGCGGGGACCGGGATGGGCTCCTCGGGCGCCTACACCGTCTGCCTGATCAAGGGCCTGGTACGTGCCCGGCACAGCTCGATCTCCCCCCAGGACCTGGCCGAGGCGGCGTGTGAGATCGAGCTGGGGGTGCTCGGCGAGCCGGTCGGCAAGCAGGACCCCTATGTCGCCGCTCACGGAGGAATCTGCGCCTACACCTTTCATCCCAGCGGAACGGTCGCCGTCGAGCCGCTCGAGCTCGATCCGGACGTGTCCAGGCGGCTGCGCGACCAGCTGCTGCTGTTCTACACCGGCGAGGCGCGCTCGGCCTCGAAGATGCTGGCTGACCAGGACGAGCGCTCCCGCGCCGGTGAGGCGCAGATGGTCGAGAACCTGCACGCCACCAAGGAGCTCGGGCGGCGGATCCACCAGCTGCTGCGGGACGGCGAGCTCGAGGGCTATGCGGAGCTGATGCACGAGCACTGGGAGCACAAGCGCCGGCGCTCTCCGGGGATCACCAACGAGCACGTCGATCGGCTGTACGAGCTGGCTCGCCGCAGCGGGGCGATCGGGGGCAAGCTGGTCGGGGCAGGCGGGGGCGGGTTCCTGCTCGTCTACACCCGCAGGCCCGAAGACACCAGGCGGGCGATGCTCGCCGCCGACGCGCCTGAACTGGCGTTCGACTTCGAGTTCGGTGGAGCTTATGCGGACGAGTATGCGTGAGAGGCCTCGAGCCGGCCGCACGGGGGGCGGTGGCGCCGCCGGGCAGACGAACGCGCTGCGCGTGGCGATCGTCGGCTGCGGCCTGATCGGCGCCAAGCGCGCCGACGCGATCGCCGTGGCGGGCGACGAGCTCCTGGCCTGCCATGACATCGAGGAGGCTGCGGCGAGGAGCCTGGCCGGCAGGCATGAGTGCCGGCCGTGCGCGACGTTCGAGGAGCTGCTGGACAGTGAACCGCAGGTGGTCGTGGTCGCCACCGTCCACGATCGGCTGGCGGATCTGGCAGAGCGGGCCATGGCGGCCGGAGCGCACGTGCTGGTGGAGAAGCCGGCTGCGATCTCCAGCGCCCAGATCGATCGCCTGATCGAGTGCCGGCGCATCACCGGGCGGCTCGTGAAGGTGGGCTTCAACCACCGCTTCCATCCCGGCTTGGCGCGCGTCGCCGAGGAGGTCGAGTCCGGGCGTCACGGCGAGCTCCTGCACCTGCGCGCACGCTACGGACACGGAGGACGCCCCGGCTATGACCGCGAGTGGCGCGCTGACCCGGCACGCTCGGGCGGGGGCGAGCTGATCGACCAGGGGATGCACCTGCTCGACCTCTGCCATTGGCTGGCGGGTCCCCTGCCGCTGCACTGCGCGCTGCTGCGGACCGAGTTCTGGGACGCTCCCGTCGAGGACAATGCGGCGCTGATCCTGGGCGAGCCACGGGCGCGCACCGGCCCATGGGCGATGCTGCACGTCAGCTGGACCGAGTGGAAGAATCTCTTCTCGCTGGAGGTGTTCTGTCGCGCGGCGAAGCTGCAGGTGGATGGGCTCACGCGCTCCTACGGGCCCCAGCGGCTGCGAATCTACCGGATGCGCCCGGAGCTGGGGCCGCCGGACGTCGAAGAGCTCTCCTATCCGGAGAAGGACGACTCCTGGACGGCCGAATGGCGTCATTTCGCCGCGGCGGTGCGGGCCGGCGACGGACGGCCGCTGCTCGGCGACCTGCGGTCCGCCCGCTATGCCTGGGAGCAGGTCGAGGCCGCCTACGCAGGGAGCGCGGGATGAGCAGCCCCATCGGAGTGATCGGCCTCTGGCACCTGGGCAGCGTGACGGCCGCCTGCCTGGCCGAGGCGGGGCAGGAAGTCATCGCCGTGGACCCCGACCCCGCCGTCGTCGCGGACCTCGCCGCCGGGCGCCCGCCGGTGTCCGAGCCGGGCCTGGCCGAGCTGCTCGCGGGCAACGCCGCGCGCCTGCGCTTCACGACCGAGCCGCAGGAGCTCGCGGGCGCCATGCGGGCGTGGGTGACGTTTGACACGCCGGTCGACGACGAGGACAACGCCGACGTCGACTGGGTCTTGGCGCGTGTGCGGGAGCTGCTCGCGCCGCTGCCCGACGGCGCGCTCGTGATCGTCTCCTCGCAGCTGCCGGCCGGCAGCGTCGCCGCTCTGCGGGCGCGCTGCCTCGCCGGCCGCGGCCCCCGGGGCCTGCGCTTTGCCTGCGTGCCCGAGAACCTGCGCCTCGGCGCCGCCCTGGAGTCCTTCCGGGCGCCCGACCGGATCGTCGCCGGCGTGCGCAGCGAGGAGGATCGGCGCGAGCTGGCCGAGCTGCTGGCCCCGTTCAGCCGCGACGTGCAATGGATGCGAGTGGAGTCGGCCGAGATGACCAAGCACGCGCTGAACGGCTTCCTGGCGACCTCGGTGGCGTTCATCGACGAGGTGGCGGCCGTCTGCGAGTCGGTCGGCGCCGACGCCGCGGAGGTCGCGCGCGGCCTCAAGAGCGAGCGCCGTATCGGGCCGCGAGCGTATCTGAGCCCGGGGGCCGCATTCGCGGGCGGGACCCTGGCGCGCGACCTCGGCTTTCTGCGGGTCCTGGCCGAGCGCCATGAGCTTTCGGCGCACGTGTTCGCGGGGGTGATCGAGGGCAACGCCGCTCATGGGCGGTGGACTCACCGCAAGCTGCTCGAGCTGTTCGGCGGTGATGGGCGGCTCGCCGGGCTCCGCGTGGCGGTCTGGGGGCTTACCTACAAGCCCGGAACCGACACGCTGCGCCACTCGAGCGCCGTCGAGCTGTGCCGCTGGCTGGCCGACGCCGGGGTGGTGGTGCGAGTCCACGATCCGGCCGTGAGCGCGCTTCCACGCGACCTTGCGGGGACGATCGAGCTGTGCGCCGCTCCGCTCCAAGCCGCGGCCGGGGCCGATGCGCTTGTGGTCTGCACGCCATGGCCCGACTATCGCGAGGTGCCCGCGCAAGCGCTGCTCCGCGCCCTCGCCCAGCCGGTGGTCGTCGATCCCGACGGACTGCTGTGCGACTCGCTGGCCGTCCATCCGGAGATGCGTCACGTTTGGGTCGGCAGACCATCGGCGCCGCCGGAGCCGGTCGCCTTCCAGCACGAGACGCGGGAGGCGGTGGGATGAGCGGCGATCGGGCTCGTGCGGGGATCGACCAGGCGCTGAGCGGCCGGAGCGCGCTGATAACCGGTGGCACGCGGGGCCTGGGTCTGGAGATCGCGCGTGCCTACATCGATGCCGGGGTGGCCGGCCTCTGCGTCTGCGGGCGCGAGCGCGACGCCGTCGAGCTGGCGGCCGCGGAGCTGGACGAGCGGGCCGCGCCGGGCCAGCGGGTGCTGAGCGAGGTCGCCGACGTGTCCGCGCCCGAGGACGTGCGGCGCCTGGTGGACGGGGCCATCGCGGGCCTGGGCGGGCTGACGATCCTGGTCTGCAACGCCGGTGTCTATGGCCCCAAGGGAAACGTCGCCGAGGTGAGCTGGGCGGAGTGGGTGCGGGCTATCGAGATCAACCTGTTCGGGTCCGTCCTACCGGCCCGCGCCGTGGCGGCTCACTTCGCCGAGCGGGGCTACGGCAAGGTCCTCCAGCTCTCCGGGGGCGGCGCCACCGCCCCGCTGGCGGGACTGAGCGCGTACGCCGCCTCCAAGGCGGCGGTCGTGCGCTTCGCCGAGACGCTCGCCTGCGAGCTGCGTGAGCACAGCGTCGACGTCAACGCGATCGCGCCCGGAGCGCTCAACACGCGGATGCTCGCCGAGGTGCTGGTTGCCGGGCCCGAGCGGGTCGGGGCGGACTTTCATCGCCGCGCGCTGGCGCAGCGCGAGAACGGTGGAGTCCCGCTGAGGCGAGGGGCCGAGCTCGCCGTCTTTTTGGGGTCGGCCGCCAGCGACGGCATTACCGGCAAGCTGCTCAGCGCGGTGTGGGACCCGTGGGCTGAGCTGCCCGGGCGTCGCGCCGAGCTCGACTCCGACCTGTTCACCCTGCGGCGCATCGTGCCGCACGACCGGGGACTGGACTGGGGAGATGCCTGACCGGCCGAGCCCCAGCACCCTGCCCGACCGACCAGCGAGCGCCCGCGCGCGACGCGGCCCGGCGCTGCGCCCGGCGCCCGGCGGCGGCGCCCTTCCCGTCTTTGACCGTGGATCGGGGGTGCCCGACGGAGATGCTCAGCTCCGCCGCAGCCTGAGCGTGGTGATTCCGGCCTTCAACGAGGAGAGCAACGTCGAGCGAGTCTACGCTCGCTTGTCGAAGGTGCTCGGCGAGCTGGGCCTGGAGTGGGAGCTGGTGTTCAGCGTCGATCCCTGCACGGATCGCACAGAGGAGTTGATCCGCACGTTGTGCGCGCGCGATCGACGCGTGAAGATGCTGCGCTTCTCGCGTCGCTTCGGCCAGCCGATGGCGACCCTGGCGGGCATGGAGGCGGCCGGCGGCGATGCCGTGGTGGTCATCGACTGCGACATGCAGGATCCACCCGAGCTGATCCCCGAGCTCGTCGCCCGCTGGCGTGAAGGCTATGACGTCGTGTACGCCCAGCGCTTCACCAGGGCGGGCGAGACCCTGCCCAAGCGGATCGTCACGGCCCTGGGCTACCGTCTGATCGCCCGCATCGCCGAGGTGGAGATCCCGCCCAATACAGGCGACTTTCGCCTGATGAGCCGGCGGGTCGTGGACAACGTGCTCGCGCTGAGCGAGACCCATGGCTTTCTGCGCGGCCTGGTCGGCCTCGTCGGGTTCCGCCAGACCAGCGTTCCCTACGACCGCGACCCGCGCACCGCGGGCGACAGCAAGTACAACCGCCTCTGGGGATCGCTGGTGATCGGGTTGAACGGGGTGATCGGCTTCTCCCGCTTTCCGCTGCAGCTGATCTCGCTCATCGGGATCGCCTTCTCGGCGATCGCATTCATCTTCGCGATGCTCTATCTGATGCTCAAGCTCGTCGGAGTGTCCTTCCCCGTCGGCAATCCGACGATCGTGATCGTGATCGCGTTCTTCAGCGGTATCCAGCTGCTTTCGCTCGGCGTGATGGGGGAGTACGTGGGTCGCATCTACGACGAGACCCGCCGGCGTCCCAAGTACATCGTCGAGTCTCGCTACGGGTGGGATGGGGCCGCTGAGCCCGCCGCGGAGGAGCGGTGAGCGCGACCGGCGTCCTGCCGCCGATATGCATCCTCGCGGGTGGACTCGGCACGAGGCTCGGAGAGCGGGTGCGCCGGACTCCCAAGCCGCTGCTCGAGGTGGCCGGCGAGCCGTTTCTGATGCATCAGCTGAGGCTGCTCGCCCAGCACGGCGGACGCGAGGTGGTGCTGTGCGTCGGTCACCTCGGCGAGCGCATCCGGACGTGCATCGGGGCCGAGCGCTTCGGCATGCGCATCCGCTACAGCTTCGATGCCGTCCCCGGGCGGGACGGCACGCTGGGCGCGATCCGGCGCGCGCTGGGGCTGCTGGGCGAGCGCTTCCTGGTGCTCTACGGCGACACCTACCTGCGCATCAACTATCACGCCGTGGCCCGCTGCTGGGAGGAGAGCGGCCTGCCCGCGGTGATGACCGTGCTGCGCAACGAGGGCCGCTGGGAGGCCTCCAACGCGGTCTACCGAGACGGCCTGGTGCTCCGCTACGACAAGCGCTCGCCCACCCCCGAGATGGACTGGATCGACTACGGCCTCGGCGGCCTGACCGCGCGCACGCTCCAGCTGGCGCCTGCGCCGCAGGACGACCTCGCCGTGCTGTATGAGCGACTCGCGGAAAGGAACAAGCTACTGGGATTCGTGGCGAGCGAGCGCTTCTACGAGATCGGCACGGCGCACGCGCTGCACGAGACCGAGGCGTTCCTCGCCGGGCAGCGGTCAGATCGCGAGCGCGGGGCGTGATGGCTCGTTCAGCGGGATCGGCAGCGCGCTCTTGCGAGCAGAGTCCGGCGGCGCCGGGTGAGTGAGAGAGAAACACTTCGGCCGGCGGCGGGCGCGCCGGCGCTCGCGCACAGGCTGCGCGCGCCGGACCCGGGCGTCCTGCGGCAGGGACTGCGCTTCGTCCTGGCCGGAGGCACCGTGACGCTGCTGTATCCGACCATCACCACGGTGCTCGCCAACGTGGCGGGAGTGCCCTTTCAGGCGGCGCTGGCGATCGGCTTCTGCGCTGGGGTGGCGGTCCATTTCACGCTTCAGCGGCTGTTCGTCTGGAGGCGTCGCGAGAAATTCGCGCTGCCCCTGCACCATCAGGTGGGTCGCTACCTCGCGGTCGCCGCCGCGCAGTACGGCGTGACCGCCGCCTCGACTTCGCTGCTGCCGCCGGCCCTGGGCGTCTCCACGGAGAGCGTCTATCTGGTCACCGTGACCGTGCTTATATGCACGAATTTCATGGTGTTCCGTCACGTCGTATTCCACGCCCAGCCGGGCCTGCCCGAACGCCGGCCCCCCGTTCGCGAGCGCGAGCCGCGCGCGCTGCCCGGACGCGGACGCGCCGGCGGAGCCCTGCGGCGAGGCGTCCGCGGTCGGCTGCGAACGCCGGCTGTCATCGACGCCGCGATCGCCATGCTCGCCATCCTGCTGATCGCCTCGCCGCTGCTGCTCACCCGCAACGGCTTCGCCCCGGACTTCACCAATGACATCTGGCTCAGCGACTACCAGCGGCACGTGATCGCGGCGCATCTGCACCCGACGCTGTTCCTGCAATTGGAACAGGGCGTCTTCGATCCGCTGTTCGCCTTCTACGGCGGAACCCTGTTCGCCCTCACTGGCGCGCTCGGTGCGGTCTTCGGCTCGACGATCCTGGCGTTCGAAGTCATGACGCTCGCCGCGATCGCGGCGGCCTACGGCGGGCTCTTCTGGCTCGCCCGGCAGCTCGGCGTGCGGGGGGTGATGGCGCACGCCCCGGCGATCGTGTTCGTGACGAGCGCGTACTACATAACGGACCTCTACGGACGGGGGGCGTGGGCCGAGTTCATGGCGATCTCGGCGCTGCCGCTCGTGATCGCGGCGTCGCTGAGCCTGGTGCGCGGTCGCCGGCGCGCCGGCCCGGCCGTCTGCCTGGTGGCGGCGAGCGTGGTGCTCAGCGGCAGCCACAACATCACGCTGCTGTGGAGCTCCGTCCTCGCGGTCCTCGCGCTCGCCCTCTACTGGCTCTTGAGCGGACGCTCCCGCGAGCTGCCGTGGCGGCGGATGGCCGGCGCCGCCGGGCTGATCGCGCTCGGCGTGGGCCTGAACGGCTGGTTCTTGCTACCCGACCTGCGCTACGCGCACGACACGCTCATCAGCGGCCAGATAATCCCCTGGAGCGCGACGGGGGAATTCAACTCCGCCGGCGTGATCTTTGACCCGCTGCGAACGGTGCCGAGCAACTCCGAAACGCCGGCGCTCTACGTCCAGATTCCCATGCTGGCGCTGGCGTGGGGGCTGCTCGCGGCGCCGCTCGCGTGGCGCTACCGGAGCCTGCGCGCCGGCATCGCGACGGCGCTGATCGCGCTCGCCGGCCTGCTCGTGCTGATCATGTCCTCGGGCGTCTATTCGCGACTTCCAAACCTGCTCCAGGAGATCCAGTTCGCCTACCGGCTGCAGACCTACGTGACGCTGGCCTGCGCAGGGCTCGTCCTGCTCGGCACGCTGGCGCTCACCCGGCGGGCGCAGAGCGCACGCGCCACGCGCACGCGCGCGGATCGCGGCCTTGAGATCGGGCTGGGACTGGCGATCGCCTTCGGCGTGGCGCTCAGCGCCTGGCAGCTGTGGGTTCCGAACACGCACATCAACCTCTACTACAGGTCCTATGCCGACCGAGCCGAAGCCCTCGCCGGTCCGCCGACGGTCCTGCCCGCGTCATGGAACGCCCGGAACAACTACGGCGACAGCAGCCTGCCGATCCTCACCCCGGCGGGGAGCATCGCGTTCAATCCGACGACGGTGAGCGACGATCGGCTGGCGGGCTCGGGCCGACTTCCCGCGAGTGAAGCGTTTGCCACGAACATCGTGGGTGGTCCGTACCTGGTTCACGTCGGGGGCGGCGTGCGCGTGGTCGGGCGAACCGCTGAAGGCTACCTCGTGCTCCAGCGCAAGACGAACGGCTCCCGCCCCGTGCCCATCGAGCTGAGCGCCCAGCTCAGCGCGCCCGTGGTGCTGGGCAGGATCACGACGGCTGTGTCGGCCGCCCTCCTGCTGGCGCTGGCCATCCTCGCCGCCGTACGATGGCGGCGAGGATCGGCGAGCGACCCGCCCTTGGAGCGACTCTGACCGCGGAGCGCGCCGGCGAGGAGGGATCTATCTGTCTGACCATGCCGCGCCGCACCGAGGGACTCGGGAGCCGGCCCGTGCTACCGCTGCTCCTTCATGCGGCTGAGGCGCGCGCGCAGCACCAGCCAGAGCCCATACCAGAGGCCGGTGCCCATCGCCGCCGACCAGCTGGGCCCGACCCAGGCGACCGTCATGACGTCGGCACGATCGCGGCGCAGCGCCATGGCGGTCGCAGCGAAGGAGACGGGCGCCGCGAGCGCAGCCTTCAGGGCCAGGCGCGGCCGGCGTAGCGCGGTCCTCGCCGCGAGCAGGCTGAGCGGGAAGTAGGCGAGCACGAGCGGGAAGAAACGGGTCCCGGGGCGACCGTAGCTGTCGATGAACGTCTTGCCGCGGTGAAAGGCGTTGTGCATGAACGCGCGGTAGCTCTCGTGCGCGACGTAGACGCAGGCGAAGTGGGGTGAGATGTTGATCGGCTGACGCGCGGCCAGCAGGCGGATCAGGCCGGTGTCGTCGCTGGCGTCGCGCATGTCGGCGAAGTACGAGCTGAACTGCGTCTTGACGTCGAGCAGCATCGCGCGCGGGGCTAGAAAGCACGTCGTCGCCTTCAGGAAGCGGTCGTACTCCTCCAAGCCGAAGCTGGTGGTGCGCGGGTTGGAGTAGTAGCGCCACCATACGAGGGGGATGATCACGCTCCAAAAGCGCCCATATGGATTCTCCACGTCGAACTCGAAATGTGCCGACCAGATCGGAAGGTCGTGCTCGCCGGCGATCCGGTCGCTGACGAAGCGCAGCGCGTCGGGCATGATGGAGATGCGCGAGTCGAGCAGCAGCACGAGGTCGCCGGTGGCCGCCTCGATGCCCTGCTGGCGCGCGGCGAAGCGGCCGGGGCGCTCCTCGTCGAGCACGCGCAGCGGCAGGGATGGATCGAGCCCCAAGAGCACCTCGCGCGTCTGGAGATCGGCGACCACCACGACGATCTCGGCCTGCTCGAACCCGGAGCGCTCGACCGCGAGCGCCGCGTCCTCGATCGTGCCGCCGATCCACTTGGGCTGCCTGAAGACGGGGATGACGATCGAAAGTGAGGGCATCGACATGGCGGCTGGACTCCTTGTGACAGCGACCGGCCGTTGCCGGACGACTCGATGATCTTACTTACCGGCCGCATGCTTGAGGTGTGAATGCCGAGAGTAGGAAACACTTCACGATCCAGTCGTACTCGTCGAAGCTCGCGAGGTGTCCTCGATGACCGCTCACATGGCGCTGCTTGACGCTCACTGCGAAGCCACGGTCCACGCCGCTTCTCTGGCAGATCATCAGGCCGGCGATAAAGTGCGCAGCCATGAAGTCACAATATCTGAGCAAGGATTATCAGAAACAGTTTTGGGGCGCCAATAAGAATGCCCGTGGATTTGACCATCCCGTGGTGGAGTTCTTTGCCCGTCAGCGGCTCGACTATGTCAAACGGTATATCGACCTCACAACGGTGAGCTCCGCTTTCGACGTCGGTTGCGGGGACGGATTTGCAACCTATTATTTCTCCAAGAACGTTCCACGGGTGGAGGGTGGGGACATCTCCGAGCTGATGCTCGAGCACAACCCGATCGACAGCCGATCGCTGAAAGTGATCGACGCCGAAGATCTGGATCTGCCGGACGGCGCTTACGACCTGGTATATCTCTGGGAGGTACTGCACCACCTCAAAGATCCCGCTCGGACGGTGCGGGAGATGGCACGTGTGAGCAAGCGATATGTGGTTATCTTCGAGCCGAACCGAGCCAACATCCTGCAGTTTGCCTTTGGTCTGCTGAATCCGCAGGAGCGTGGCACGCTGCGAAGCTCGAAAGCGTATCTGCAAGCGCT
>DATMQG010000009.1:0-4548 GCA_035566835.1 Solirubrobacteraceae bacterium | reverse complement strand
GAAGAGGCCCAGCTGGTATTCGAGAAGATGCTCACCTACGCCAACCACCTCGGGCTCTACGCGGAGCAGATCGGCTCAAGCGGCGAGCTGCTCGGCAACTTCCCGCAAGCCTTCACACACCTCGCGCTGATCAGCGCCGCGATCAGGCTCGACCAAGAGCTCCAGAGGGAACACCCCAGACCCAAACCGCGTACGACCTAACCGGTCTCGCCGTGCGGGTGCTGCCGGGGGAGACGAGTCTGGCGCTGACGCTCCTGCCCGCCGCGATTGCCGCCGCCGCGATCGTTGGGTCGCTGCTTTCCCGCGATTCTCGGCTCCGCCGCCTTCGTCTCGCTACGGCGAACGTTGCGCCGCGAGTCCGCCGAGATCGCCGTCTGCGCCCCCTAGACAGAGATGGAGGTCATCGGGCTCGGGCGCGTCGTCATCGGACCGGCGCCAACGGGCCCCAAAGCTTAAGTCGCACGCCCGACAGCCAGGACGCCGCAGGCGAGAGAACGGCGCAGATGAAGGTGGCGGTTATCTTCAGCCGCCAGGCTCGTACTCCCATTGCCGACAATGCCCGCTGCGGTCGCAGTAGGGCTGGTTCATGGACTGGCCACATCGACAGAGCGCGGCGCGGGTCTCTCTTCTCCCGTCGAGTTCGAGGTCGCCCTCGAGCAGCAGCGGCCCGCCCTGCGGTAGACGGACCCGGGTTGGCGCCGAAGGGCGCTCGGGCTCGCCATCTCGTAGGGCGTAGTGCAGAGCACCTGTGGGGCACCGTCGAATCACGGCCGCGAGCGCCTGGGGGTCGCCAGCGTCGGGGGCAACCCAGGGACGCTTTGTAGTGTCGAAGACGGCCGGCATGCCGCGCACACACTCGGCGGCGTGAAGGCAACGGGCGGGGTCGTAGGTGACCTCGATGTGCTCGCCCTCGTAGTGCTTCACAAGCCGAACTTCTCCCTGTAGGTGGCTGGAACGAGGGTCTCGAACTCGCGATGCCGTTCGATGAATGCTTTGACGAACGGACAGAACGGCAGCACCGCGAGACCGCGTGCGCGGGCGTCTTCGAGCGCGAATCGGATCAGCCGGTCACCAAGCCCGCGACCCTGGACGCTCTCCTCGACCTCGGTGTGGATGAACGCAATCAGGCCGGGGCGCACCCGGTACGCGGTGATGCCAACCACCTCGCCGTCGAGCGACAGCTCATAACGCTCACGCTCAGGTGCATCGGCGACGTGGATGCGCTCTGCCACAGCCATGCCCCGCAGCTTAGAACCTGCACGAACGAGCGCTGCTCGCTACGGCAGTCGGCGTGCGAGCTGTGTGCGCGACTTGACGTTGAGCTTGCGGAACACCTTGCGCAGGTGGTACTCGACGGTGCTCGGGCTGATGAACAGCTGAGCTGCGATCTCTCGATTCCTGTGTCCGTCCGCTGCGAGGCGCGCGATCTGGGTCTCCTGCGGGGTGAGCTCGTCGAGTGTCTCCACTTTCCGCCTGCGGGCATGCTCGCCTGTCGCCAGCAGCTCGCGCTCGGCACGGCGTGCGAATGCCTCGGCGTCCATGCTCGTGAACTCCTCGAGCGCGGTGCGCAGTTGCCCGCGGGCGTCGATGCGGCGGCGTTCGCGCCGCAGCCACTCCCCGTACAGAAGGCGCGTGCGGGCGAGCTCGAGTCGGACACGGGTGCCGGACAGGTGCTCGATCGACTGGCGGTACAGATCCTCGGCGTCCTCACCCTCGCTCAGCAGCGCGCGCACGCGCGCGTGGATGCCGCTGGCCCATCCGGAGCTGATGACGCGTGTCCGCTCTGACAGCCACTCCCCGGTGTGCTCGAGCAGAGCCCGGTCCGCGCTCCTCGATGCCGCTTCGGCCAGCTCGGGAACGAGGAACGTTCCGTATCCGATCGGATCGGGCTGAAATGCGTCGCGGGCGGCGTCGCGGGCGGCGTCGTGCCGCCCGAGGCCGTTGTAGAGAACGGATCTCGCGTACCCGTTGGACGTCCATCGCCGTAGGGCCGCCTCCTCGGAGCTCGCGTTGATCAGCTCGGACGCCTGCGGCTCCTGGCCGCGCCAAGCCGCGAGCACTATCGGGGCGTTCACGAGCACCGGATTGCCGGTCGCCTCGGCGATCAAGCGTGCCTCGTCGAGCATCATCGTGGCCGCGGTGAGCTCACCGGCGAGCATGTGGCTCCTGGCCAGGAAGCTGAGCGCGAACTGCAGGTGCCCGAGCGCTCCCGCGTCGCGCGCGACCTGCACCTGCCGGGCGGCGAGGAGATGCAACGCCTCGTCGTCCCACAGCTCGAGCGCGACGATGTTCTCGTTACGCCCTCCGGAGACCGAGAGCCACGGGCCGGCCTCGTCGTCGGAGACGTCCATTGCGAGCAGCAGCTCGAGCGCTCGGGCGAACGTCGGCGCAGCGGCGGCGTAACCGTCGGTCAACCGGGTCGCGAACGCGTCGAGCACGACGTCAACCGGCCGCGGCGGAACCCTGCCCGGCGTCGCCGCGCGCGCAGCGGCGGCGACCGCCGGTGCGCCGCCGATCACCTCGATGTCGCTGGCAAGGGCGCCCCCGAGCGCCTCCAGGTAGGTCTCGCGGGCAAGCTCGGGGTCAATCGGCTCCAGACTGCTCGCCGCACTCAGGAACAGCTGGCCGGCGTCGCCGGCGCGGCGCTGCTCGAGCGCGATCTGGGCTCCCAAGAGGTCGACCCGGGCGCGCCCGAGCCCATCGAGCGCGCCGGCGTCGGCACCCGCCAGCAGCCTGAGCGCACCCTCGAGGTCACCGGCATCGCGCGTCGCGCCGGCGGCCGCGAGCAGGCGTTGCGCACGCCGCGCGGGCTCGGGCGTGAGGTCGGCCGCGCGCTCGAGGAAGGCGGCGACGGCCGCCAGCCCGCCGCGCGCCTGCGCCCGTCCAGCTGAGCGCTCGAGCTCGAGCGCCACCTCCTCGTCCGGGATCGAAGCCGTCTGCGCCCGGTGCCAGGCGCGGCGATCGGGGTCGATCTGCGGATCGGTCGCTTCTGCCAGCGCGCTGTGTACGACGCGACGTTCCCGCAGTCCGGCGGCCCGGTAGACGGCGGAGCGAACGAGCGGATGCCGGAAGACGACGCGGGTGCCCACGTCCAGCAGGCCCTCGCCATGGAGCGTCTCGGCAACCGATGCGGGGATTCCGAGCTGCTGCGCCGCCCGCCAGACAAGGGCCGGATCGCCGACCGGATCTGCCGCCGCCACGAGCAGGAAGCGCCGCGCGTCGTGTGGAAGGCTCGCCAGGCGCCGCGTGAAGCTCTCCTCGATGCTTTCGGGTAGCGGCACCGCGACCGGAAGGCCGAAGCCACCCGCGAGCTGCGTCGGCGTCAGCCCGCGAGGCAACTCCAGCAGCGCGAGCGGATTGCCGTGTGTCTCGAGGACGAGCCGATCCAGCACGTGCGCATCCAGCCGCGCCGGCAGGACAGACTCCAACAGCGCCCGCGCGTCGCGTTGCCCGAGCGGCTTGACCTCGAGCTCCGGCAATCTCGCGAGCAGGCGGCCTGGCTGGCGCGTAGCGAAGACGAGCGCGATCTTCTCCGCCAGCAGGCGGCGAGCGACGAAGGCGAGCGCACGTGCCGACGCGTCGTCGAGCCAGTGCGCGTCGTCGACGACGGCGAGGACCGGCCGCTCCTCGGCCACCTCGCAGAGCAGGCCGAGGACCGCCAGCCCCACGAGAAACGGACTCGGCACATGTCCGGTGCTGAGCCCGAACGCGACGCCGAGCGCCTCGCGCTGGGGCTGCGGGAGGTCCTGCGTCAGCTCGAGGAACGGGGAACACAGCTGCTGGACCGCCGCGAACGGGAGCTCCATCTCTCCCTCGACCCCGGATGTGCAGGCGATCCGGAACTCAGCCCCGGTCGCATAGTCGAGCAGCGCGGTCTTGCCGACGCCCGCTTCGCCGTGGAGCACCAGCACGCCGCCACGCCCGGCGCGCGCGCCGTCCAGCAGGTGGTCGAGCGCCTCCCGCTCGCGTTCTCGCCCGAGCAGCCGGCCGGCTGAGGGAACAGCGGGCGAGGACGTTGCGCTCATCTCGTCTCACAGCATGACTGAGGACGGCGGCTGCGTCACGACTAAGGAATCCAGGGATGCGATCGCCGGGGGTGTGGGTCAGGCTCGGTGGTCGTCGAGAGCAACGAGGAAGCGAGGACTCGATGAGCACGCCGGACACGACCATGGCGTCGGCTGCCCCCACCGCGCGTCGCGCCGCGCGCGTCAACCCCAACGCGGTGCTGGCGGTCGTGGCGGTCGCCCAGTTCATGGTTGTGCTCGACACGACCGTCGTCAACGTGGCGCTCCCGACGATCAAGATCGACGTCGGGTTCTCCGAGCAGAACCTGTCCTGGGTCCTCAACGCCTACGTGCTGATGTTCGGCGGCTTTCTGCTGTTGGGCGGGCGAGCTGCCGACCGGCTCGGCCGCCGCCGGCTGTTCGTGGCCGGCATCGCCCTGTTCTCGGGCGCGTCGCTGGTCTGCGGCCTCGCTCAGTCCGAGGCCATGCTGCTTGTCGCTCGCGCCGCGCAGGGGCTCGGCGGTGCGATGGTCTCTCCTGCGGC
>DATMQG010000008.1:0-9740 GCA_035566835.1 Solirubrobacteraceae bacterium | reverse complement strand
CCGGGCGAGGCACTCGACGTACCAGAAACTGCACATCGAGAACGTCCCCTCCGCGCCCTCCAGTCCGTCTGGGGCCGTTGCGGGGTCGTAGCGATAGACGAGGCTGTCGGAGACAAGCTCGCTGCCAATCGCGTGGAGCGTCGAGAGCCAACGCGGGTCGGTGGGCGCGATGAAGTGAACGAGGGGCATCAGCAGGAGCGACGCATCGAGCACGTCGGAGCCCTCGGCCTGTACGAACGCCTGCCTGCGCTCGCTCCATCCGCGCGCCATGATCCAGGCGAAGATGTCGTTGCGTGCCTCGGTCCAGCGGGCGAGGTCCGCGGGGAGGCCGCGATTCGTCGCGATCCTCATCGCACGATCGACCGCGACCCAGCACATCAGGCGCGAGTGGGTGAAGCGCTTACGGCCGCCGCGGGTCTCCCAGATGCCGTCATCCGGCTCCTGCCAGTGCTCGCAGACCCAGTCGATGAGCGGCGCGAGGCTCATCCAGTCGTCGTAGCCAATCAGCTCGCCGTGCCCTTGCAGCGCCTGCTGCTCGGCGAGGTAGATCGAGTCGAAAAGCTCGCCGTAGATGTCGAGCTGAAGCTGGTTCGCGGCGCCGTTGCCGATCCTGACCGGGCGCGAGCCGCGATAGCCCTCGAGGTGCCCCAGCTCGCGCTCGTCCAGACAACGCAGGCCGTCGATCCGGTACATCACATCCAGTGGGCTGCCGCCATCGCTCGTCGCGGCGACCGTCGAGACCTTGCGGCGGAAGCTGTTGAAGGCAACCGCCTCCGCAGCGAAGCCGAGCCGAGAGAGGGCGAAGATCGAGAACGCGAAGTCGCGCAGCCACGCGTAACGGTAGTCCCAGTTGCGCACTCCGCCGATCCGCTCCGGAAGGCTGGCTGTGGGGGCAGCGACGATCGCACCGCTCGGCTCGTAGGAGAGCAGCTTGAGCGTCAGGGCCGACCGACCCACCATCTCGCGCCAGCGGCCGCGATACGAGGACTGCCGTAGCCAGGAACGCCAGAACCTGACCGTCTCGTCGCCCAGCTGCTCCGCCTCCCGCGCACCGAGCCGCACGGCCTCATCTCCAGCCTGAAGGACAAACGTCAGCCTTTCCCCCGCCGCGAGCTCGAACTCGGCGCTTGCTCCCCCATCCGTTGCTTGCAGCGCGACCGGTGAGCCGATGGCAATGGCGTCACCCTGAGCGCGAAAGACGGCGCCGGTCGGCTCGATCATGACCTCCGGCTCATGCAGGCCATAGCCGAAGCGCGGCTCGACCTCGAGACGAAAGCGCAGAGTGCCGCGTGTACCCACCACGCTTCGGACGAGCCGCTGCGGGCCGCCGCCCACAGGCATGAAGTCCTGAATCTCGCTCACGCCCGCCGGGGAGAGAAAGCGGGTGATGAGAACATTCGTGTCGGGAAGATAGAGCTGCTTGGTGCTCGCGAACGGGTCCGTGGGTGCTATCCGGTAGTAGCCGCCGCGGTCGCGATCCAGCAGCGCCGCGAACACGCTCGGGCCGTCGAACCGATCCGGACAGAACCAGTCGATCGTCCCGTCGCTGCCGACCAAAGCGGCGGAGTGCAGGTCGCCGACGATCCCATGCTCGGCGATCGGCAGGTAGCACGTTCGAGGATCCGACGCCGCGGCCGGAGGCGCTGAGGTCAGAGGCGCCGTCTGGCGATCCTCAGTCATGAGCCCACACCTCCGGCGCGCTGTACATCGGTCATGCGGTCGTAGTCTGGCGGTAGCTCCCCTCGCGGAGTTCGTCCGCGAGTCCCGGCTGGGATGGAACCCAGTCGAGCTCGGTGCGAGCCCTGGTCGCCACCGTCCTCTGATCCAGCAGCAGCACTTCGGCGAGATAGTCGCCCAAGCGCTTGCGGGCCTCATCTTCGGAGCCGGGCACCGCTCCTGGAGCACCGACGGCGACGGCGGCCGCCTGGGTCAGCTCTGCCACCGTGGGGGTCAGTCCGTCGCCAACGATGTAACGACCGCGAGCGCCGTCGTCCTCCAGCGCGCGGCGAAAGAAATCAGCCAGGTCGGCGACGTGGACCGTCGACCAGTGCTGCTGCCCCGAGCCGATCATGATGAGGTTGCCGTCGCCGTCGCGGGGGGAATTGAGAAGCAGTCCGGGAATCCCTCCCGCACCGTCGCCGTAGGCGGTACTGGAGACGATCACAACTCCGCGCACGTCGGCTGCTGCGAGCACTCGGTTCTCGATCGGCTCCTTCCACGCCACCAGCGGCGGCGCATCGATTGGGGACTCCTCGCTGATCGAGGGGTTCGATCCGTAGATCCACCCACCGCTGATGTCGAGGAAGGGCTTGCCGCTGCCAGCGAACGCCTCCAGCGCCGCATCGACAACGGCGGCGTCCAGGTCGGCGCTGGTGGCGTCACCCGGACTCGCGGTGTGGATGGCTGCGTCGGCATTGCTCAGCAACTGCACTACCGCGGGACGATCGTAGAGGTCGACCACGGCCGGGGTGGCGCCGCTGCCGGCAACGACGCTCACCTGGGACGGCTCCCGCACCAGCGCCGTCACCTCGTGACCGTGCTCCTGCAACTCCGCGAGAATATGGGATCCGATGAACCCCGTTGCACCAGTGAGCGCGACTTTCATGACTCGTATCCTCCTGTATTCAGTTTGTGGGTGGTGAAAGAGTTGGCGGAGGGTTGGCCGGTCTGTGCGGCGGATTGAGCGTCGCCGAGCAGGGTGAGGACGACCTCGTGGACCTCTTGCTCGAGGTTGGGCTCGTTCAGGCGGCCGTTCTCGTCGAAGCGCTCGGCGGCGTGGCCGACGGCGACCTCGCCTTCGGATACGCGGGCGCCGATCGCGCCGAGCACCTTGCGCAGCTCAGCCTGGGCCCAGACGGCACCGAACATGCCAGCGCTTGCGCCGATCACGGCGACCGGCTTGTAGCGCAGGGGGTTGGTGGCAAACGGGCGCGAAATCCAGTCGAGCGCGTTCTTTAGCCCCCCCGGGATCGAGGAGTTGTACTCGGGGGTGACAAAGAACACGGCGTCGGCGTCCCGGACCGCCTCGCGGATTCGCGAGACGGCCTCGGGAGCTCCCTCGGTGTCATCGTCCTCGTCGTAGGGCGGGACGTCGCGCAGCCCGTCGTAGATCCCAAACTCCGCGCCCTCGGCCTCGAACAGCTCGCCGACGTGACGCAAAAGCGCGGTGTTGTAGGAGCCGCCGCGCAGGCTGCCGCTGATACCAAGGACCCGCATCGTGCTATGCCTGCTTTGACAGCTGCAGCTCGGCGATGATCGTCACCTCGCTGGCGAGCGCCGGCTCACCACTGGGTAGCGGGTTGTTCCAGCTGACGCCGAACTTGGCCCGGTCGACCACCGTCCGGAGCGTCAGGCCGAAGCGTTCCCCGCCGTAAGGGTCGGCGATCGGGTCCGAGATTTCGCCGGTGATCTCGGCGGTCTCGGTGTGGCCCTTGATCGTGATCTCGCCGTCGATCGTGACGCGATCGCCGTCGCGGTTGATCGCATTGGATGTGAAGGTCAGTTCCGGGTGTGCCTGGGCATCGAAGAAGTCCGGGCTCTGCAGGTGAGCCACGAGATTCTCGTCGGGGACCTGGACGGATGCGACCCTCGCGGAACCGGTCAGCACACCGTCGGCGACGGCGGCGTCGAAGTCGCCGAACGTCCCGTGGAAAGTCCCAGCCATGTAGTCGATGCCGAAGGCGATGCTCGAATGGACCTTGTCAACCTGCCATGTGCCGGCGGGCAGTGCTTGTACGCTGATCGTGCTCATTGTGTTCCTCCTTTGGGTGGTTTGGTGATTGGTGAGGTCGTAGGTGGTGTGGTGGTGCGGTCGCTCGCTGTCACGGGAGACGGATCAGGTTGTGGCCTGCCAGCGGACCGTGGAACTGCTGCATCTGGCCGCCCTCGCGCAGGCCGCCGAGGTCGACGACGAAGAAGCCGGCGTCCTCGAACAGCGCGAGGACGTCCGCCTTGGCCTCGGTGTCGTCACTGGCCAGGAAGATCACACGCTGTCCGCCCGCGTCATGTGGGTCGGAGCCGAGTACGGCTGCCGCCATCGTGTTGGCGGCCTTCACCACACGCGCGGGGGCGACGAGATCGGCCACGACCTCGCTGGAGGTGCGCCCGTTCAGGTCGCTGGGATCGAAGTCGTTGGTCGGGTCGATTACGATCCGCTCCTTCCATTCGAGCCCCTCGACGGCGTGCGGCACGTCCGGCCACATCACTGCGAGCACGACGATGTCCGCGGCCGCGGCGTCCTTGACTGTTCCGGCCCTCACACCCTCACCGAGCCCGGCAACGACGGAGGTCAGCGACTCGGGCCCTCGGCTGTTGGCGATCACGACGTGCCGGCCGGCACGGAGCGCGATCTGCGCCATTGCCTGACCGATCCGGCCCGCGCCGATGATCCCGACACTCTTGATGTTTGCTGGTTGCATCATGTCCCGATCGTGGCGCCCGCGTGGCGTGCTCGCATCCGCCAGTGGCCAGTCGTGGTGGCTGGTCGCGTTGTAACTTGACTTGCGATGCGGCTCGCTGGCGACCCCGAGATCGCTGCTCCTGCTCCCCGCTTGATGGGCCGGCGCCGGGAGCGTGAGGCGCTCGATGGGCTCCTGCGGGCGCTGGCCACGGGTGAGAGTCGGGTGTTAGTGCTTCGCGGCGAGGCGGGGGTTGGCAAGACCGCGCTCTTGGAGTACCTGCTGGAGCAGGCTTCGGGGCTGAAGATCGCGCGCGCGACGGGGGTCCAGTCGGAGATGGAGCTCGCCTACGCCGGTCTGCATCAGCTCTGCTCGCCATTGCTCGATCGCCTCGATCGACTCCCGGACCCGCAGCGCGACGCCCTGCGCATCGCCTTGGGGATCGCTCCCGGCTCGCCACCGGATCGCTTCCTGGTGGCCCTTGCCGCGCTCAGCCTGCTCGCCGAGGCCGCCGAGGAGCGCCCGCTTGTCTGCGTCGTGGACGATGAGCAGTGGCTCGACAGCGCGTCTGGGCAGATCCTCGCGTTCGTCGCGCGCCGCCTGCAGGCGGAGTCGGTCGGCCTGGTGTTCGCTACCCGTGCGCCGAGCGACGCCCTCTCGGGTCTAGGAGAGCTCGTGGTGGAGGGATTGCGCGAGAGCGATGCCCGCACGCTGCTGGACTCGGTCCTGAGCTCGCCCGTGGATCCCAGCGTCCGCGAGCTGATCGTCAGCGAGACTCACGGCAACCCGCTCGCGCTCCTGGAGCTCGCGGGTCGCTTGACGCCCGAGGAGCTCGCGGGTGGCTTTGCTTTCTCTCGTGCCGTGCCGATGTCCGTGAGCATCGAGCGCAGCTTTCAGCACCGCCTCGAGGCGCTGCCGCACGATACGAGACGTCTGTTGCGGCTGGCGGCCGCCGACCCGGTCGGTGACCCGGCGCTTTTGTGGAGGGCCGCCGAGGAGCTCGGCATTCCCGCGACGGCGGCAGCAGCGGCAAGCGACGCTGGCCTGATGGAGATCGGTCCTCGCGTGCGCTTTCGCCATCCGCTCGTGCGCTCGGCTGCCTACCGCTCGGCCTCCGCGCAGGAAAGACGTGCCGTGCACGCTGCGCTCGCGCACGCGACCGACGCCGCGGTCGATCCCGACCGTCGCGCCTGGCACCTCGCCGAGGCAAGCTCCGGGCCCGACGAGCACGTAGCCGAGGAGCTCGAGCGCTCGGCGGACCGCGCACGCGACAGGGGCGGTCTCGCCGCCGCGGCCGCATTCCTGGAGCATGGGGCACTACTTACGCCAGAGCCTGCCCACCGGGCGCAGCGTCTGCTCGCCGCCGCCGCGGCCAAGCGCGACGCGGGCGCCCCCGAGGCCGCGCTCGGACTGCTCACCGCGATCGACGCAGGTGCGCTCGACGAGCTGGGGCGTGCGCGCATGGAGCTCCTGGGCGGCCAGGTCGCCCTCGAGCAGAGGCGTGGCGCAGACGCCGGCCGGCTGCTCCTCGGCGCCGCAAAGCGGCTGGAGCACTTGGATCGCGAGCTGGCTCGCGAGACATACCTCGAGGTGCTCGGGCCGGCGATGGTGCATGACCTCGAGCTCCCCGACGGCATCCTAGACGCGGCGAAGGCCGCCCGCGCGGCACCTCCCGCTCCCGATCCGCCGCGGGCCGTCGACGTGATGCTCGACGCGTTCGCGGTGCGCTTGACCGACGGGTATGCCGCTGCCGCGCCGGCGATGGAGCGAGCACTCGGGCTGCTCCTTGGGCTCGATCCGGGGCGCGATGAGGTTCGCCGTTGGCTGTTTCTGGCCAGCGGTAGGGCGAGCGCGCTCCTCGCGGTCGAGCTGTGGGACGCGACGTCCTTCCGGGCGTTGATGAACCGTCAGGCGCAGTTCGCCCGCGAAACCGGGGCGCTCATGCAGTTGAAGTTCGCGCTCGGCCTCCTCGCCCGCAGTCACGTCCTCGCCGGCGAGCTCGCCACCGCCGCGCTGCGCATCGACGAAGAGCGCGTGCTCGGCGAGGTCACAGGGAGCCCGCCGTTCGGCAACGCGGAGATGACCCTCGCCGCCTGGCGCGGCAAGGAGGCGCCGGCATCTGAGCTGATAGAAGCGCGCTCGCAAGAGGCGGCGGCGCACAGGTGGACGGTCAACGCCTACGCGAGCGCGGTCCTTCACAACGGCCTGGGACGCCACGACCTCGCGCGGGAGGAGGCGTGGGGGGCCTTCAAGGATGATCCGATCGGAAGTGGCCCGTTTCTCGTGCCCGAGCTTGCCGAATCAGCGTCGAGGACCGGCGAGAGAGCACTGCTGGACGAGGCGCTCGAGTGGCTCTCCGAACGGACGAGCGCCGTGCCCAGCGAGTGGGCGCGCGGAATCGAGGCACGGATCCGGGCGCTGCGCAGCGACGGCGAGCCCGCCGAGGACTCCTACCGCGAGTCCATCGAGCGGCTCGCGCGCACCCCGGTGCGCGTCGAGCTCGCTCGCTCCCACCTTCTCTACGGTGAATGGCTGCGACGCGCGCGCAGACGCGTCGACGCACGCGCCCAGCTGCAGACGGCCCATGAGGCATTCGAGAGCATGGGTGTCGAGGCGTTCGCGGAGCGCGCCCGCCGCGAGCTGCTTGCCACGGGCCAGAGGGCACGTGAGCGCCGCCCGGAGACCCGCGATCAGCTGACTGCCCAGGAGACACAGATCGCGCATCTGGCCCGCGACGGGCTCTCCAACCCAGAGATCGCAACCCGTCTGTTCATCAGCCCGCGGACCGTCCAGTACCACCTGCGCAAGATCTTCATCAAGCTCGACATCAGCTCACGCACGCAGCTCGACCGCGCCCTGCCCGGAAAACCCTGATGGTCCCGCAAACGGCCGCTGAGCAAGCACGATCCCGCGAGCGCTCTAACGCGCCCCTACCGGCTCCGCCGCCGCCTCCGTGCGCGCGGCCTTCGAGTACTCGCGGCTGTCGCGCGAGGAGATCATGATCGCGGTGAGGATGGCGCCCGTGATCGCGAAGCCGGCTCCGACTAGGAAAGCAGTGTCGAAGCCCTTGGTCAGCTGCGGCTCCTCTCGACCGGGCGCTCCTCAACATCGCCGAAGTAGCGCAGCGCCGGCCTTTAGCAATCGCCAGATTCCGGCGTCGCCGGCTCACTAGCTCGAGCCGCAGGATGACCGTGTGGCCACACCACCATGCTTGTACGCGATCCGGATAAAGGGCAGGCTCGGACCTACCGCCCTGTCCGCGTTCCCCTCGATGGCGTGTGAGCTGAAGGGCGGCGAGACCGTGCTCACCGGGCTCCTCGAAGATCGGTCCGCGTTGTTCGGTGTCCTTGGGCAGGTCGAGGCGCTCGGCCTCGACCTGCTCGAGCTGCGCCAGATCCGGGCGAGACCCGAATCGCCTGAATCAAGCGATGACCGCTCATCAGATAGCGAGTGAGGCTGAGAGCTGGTATGGGGAGTGCCCGGCAAGTGCTCCAGATGACCGGCGTAGAGTGTGGTGATCGCCATGCGTGCGTTTATGGAGGGTGAGTGATGGCTGATTCGGCGGTTCATGTCGAGGGTGTGGTCAAGCGCTTTGGGGCGACCAAGGCGCTTGCTGGGGTCGACCTGGATGTGGAGGAGGCCACGGTGTTTGGCCTGCTCGGCCCGAACGGCGCGGGGAAGACGACCCTGGTCAGGGTACTGGCCACGCTGCTGGCTCCGGACGCCGGAAGGGCCGAGGTGTTTGGCCGCGACGTCGTCCATGACGCCGCGGGCGTGCGGGAGCTCCTGGGGCTGACAGGCCAGTTCGCGGCGATCGACGAGATGCTAACCGGGAGGGAGAACCTCCAGATGTTCGGGCGCCTGTTCGACCTGTCGGCCGCGGATGCTCGCCGGCGCGCGAACGAGCTGCTCGAGCGCTTCGACCTGGCTGACGCCGCCGACCGTCCGGCCCGCACGTACTCCGGTGGGATGCGGCGACGTCTCGACCTCGCATCGAGCCTGCTGACCCGCCCGCGCGTGCTGTTCTTGGACGAGCCGACGACCGGGCTGGATCCGCGCAGCCGCAATGAGATCTGGTCGGTTGTGCGCGAGCTCGTCCGCGACGGGACGACGCTGCTGCTCACGACCCAGTACCTCGAGGAGGCAGATCAGCTCGCCGAGCGGATCGCGGTGATCGACCACGGTCGGGTGATCGCGCAGGGAACGGGGAACGAGCTCAAGGACCGGGTCGGCGGGCAGATCCTGGAGGTCGAGCTGGTGAGCTCCGCGGAACGGGAGAGGGCAGGGGCCGCGCTGACCGGGATTGGTTGCGGTGAGCCGGAGCCGGGCGAGCGGCTCGCGCAGCTGACGCTTCCGGCGCCGCGGGATGGCCTCGAGATGATCGAGGATGCGGCCTCGGCGCTACGCAAGGCTGACATCGCGGTGAGCGATCTCGGGCTGCGCCGGCCGACTCTCGACGACGTGTTTCTACAGCTGACGGGCGCGCCGCCGAGCGAGAACGGGGCGGGGGGAGCGGGCGGGGCGGGGGAGGCGGGCGCTGAAGCCGCAAGCGGTGACGGGCGGCCCAGTCCGGCGAGCATTGGCCTTCCTGCAGCTCACGCTCCTGCGGTTCGCCGCCCGGCCGCGAGGCGACCGCCGTGGTGGCGGCGCCTATCGCGGCGGAGGCTGCGGGCGGACATCACCGACGCGCGGGTCGTCAGCGTACGCAACCTGCGCCACTTCGTCCGCCAACCGGATCTGCTGGTCTTCTCCACGATCCAGCCGATCATGTTCGTGCTCCTGTTCACGTACGTGTTCGGCGGCGCGATCAGTCACTCACTGCCGTCCGGCGTGAGCTACATCGACTACCTGTTGCCCGGCATCCTCATCCAGTCGGTGACGTTCCGGGCCAGCCAGACGGCGATAGGCCTGGCGGACGACCTGAAGCTCGGCGTGATCGACCGCTTCCGCTCGATGCCGATGGCACGGTCCGCGGTGCTCATCGGCCGGACTTCGGCAGACCTGGTCCGAAACGTCTTGATCATCCTGCTGATGATCATCGTCGGCTACATCATCGGCTTCCGATTCCAGGCCGGCGTCGCACAGGCCATCGGCTGCATAGCGCTTGTCAGCGCCTTCGGCCTCGCGCTCAGCTGGATCTTTGCCTTCGTCGCGCTGACGGTCCGCGGCGCCGAGGCCGCGCAAACGGCCGGCTTCGTGGTCCTGTTCCCGCTCGTATTCGCGAGCTCGGTGTTCGTTCCGGTCTCGACCCTGCCAAACTGGCTCCAGGAAATCGCGAAGGTCAGCCCGGTCACCCTCGCCGCGAACGCGGCGCGCTCCCTCGCCCTCGTCCCCGGGACGCCA
>DATMQG010000007.1:0-10295 GCA_035566835.1 Solirubrobacteraceae bacterium | reverse complement strand
CGCGGGCGAGCCGGCGCCATATCAGCGCTGCGGCGCTAGCATCTGGCGTGTCAGACTCGATCTGCGGGCACTCAGGAGGCATGAGACACACTCGGAGCCCTTTGGATGAGCAGCAGGGGCAGCTCTTGGAGCGGCTGCGCGCGGCAGGTGGTGCGCCGGTCAGCTTCGATGAGCTACGCGCGGTCGGGATCGAGAATCCCGCCCTGCTCTGTTACGAGCTCGCGGCAGTTGGGTTCCCGGTGACGCGCACGTGCTCGCCGGGGGAAGGTATGCCGGCGCTCAGCGTCCGGTTGGAGCCCGAACGGGAGCCTCGCGCGTCCGTGCAAGAGGTGTCCAACTCGCCGGAGGCCATCGACGCAGAATCTGCTATCAGGCCGCGCCTGCCACCGCGGCCGCGCGTGCCGCCGAGACCGCGCCCTCACCCAAGGGCGCGCGTGCCCCCAACGGCGCACGAGGTCCGCCTGCCGCGAGTCCTCGGCTGGCTGACAAGAATGCCCGACACGCTGCGCAACGGACAAAGGCCGGTCGAGGTCCCCTTGACGGGAGTGCTCGCGTGGCTGACCAGAGCGTCCGCCAGCTTGCACCAGCTGCGGGAGCCGCTCGAGCGCTCGCTTGCCCAGTCGCTGGCTTGGCTGGCTGCCGCCGGGTACTGGTTCGAACAGCGGCTGCGGCGTGCGGGGTCGGCCGTACGTCATGCGCGTCCCGCAGCGCTGATCGCGATCGGGGCGCTGGCCGTCACGTTCCTCGCCGTCGTCGCGATAGTGCTTGGCAACCAGGCTGGCAACGACGCGACACGCCTTCGCGCCGCAAACGTCCGAACGCATTCGGACCGCAAGACGATCTCGACCCGCTCGGCGAAGGCGGGGCAGGCTGTGCCCGCGACGCCGCCCTCAGCATCCGCTTCGGGCGTCCTAGCTCAACTTGCGTCCGGCGCGCGGACGCGGACCTCGCCTACCAAGGCGGAAGCGCTCGAGACCGAGGGGCATCAGCTGCTCGCGGGAGGAAACTACGCGAGCGCCATCCGCCAGCTGTCGGCGGCGATAGAGGCGAGCGGGCAGTCACTGGGCAGTTGTACGGAGCCCGCGAGCGAAGCCTGCCTGACTTTCGCCTACGCTCTCTATGACCTCGGTCGAGCCCTGCGGCTCGAGGGCCATCATTCCGAAGCGATCACGATTCTAAGCGAGCGACTTCGGATCGACAACCAGCGTCCAACGGTTCAACACGAGCTCGAACTAGCCAGCGGCGCGCGTGCGTAGCGTGTACAACGGTGGGCTCAGCGTATTAGCGCCGGCACGTCGGCGATCGAATTGACGATCTCTGTCGGCGTTACGCCAGACGCCTCGAGCGCGTCCTCCCGGTACTTCCCCGTGCGCACGAGCACCGCGCGCAGGTCCGCCGCCAGCGCGCCGCCGATGTCGGCCTCGACGTCGTCGCCCACCATCATCGTTCGCTCGGGCTGCGACCGGAGGTCCGCGAGCGCCGCGGTGAAGAATTCTGCCGCCGGCTTGCCCACGACCGCCGCCTCAACGCCCGAGGCGTACTCCAGCGCGGCGGAGTAAGCGCCGACGTCGAGCGCGAGGCCGTCGGCACGGCGCCAGTAGCGGTTGTGCTGCAGCGCCACGAGCTCGGCCCCGTCCATCAGCAGGCGGAATGCGCCGTTGAGCACCTCCTCGGTGAAGCCGTCGCCGAGGTCGCCGAGAACGACCGCGTCCACCGCAGCGCCTGGCGGCGCCTCGACGAGCTCCGCCAGATCCTCGCGCAGGCCCTCACCCACGAGCAGCCGGACCGACCGGTATCCGCGTTCGCGACAGTGGCGCACGGCCAGCGCGGCGGGGGTGAGCACCGCGTTCACGCAGACGTCGAATCCGAGCCGCCCGAGCTGCTCGACGATCTGCCCGCGCGACTTGGAGGTCGTGTTCGTCACTAGACGCAGGCCGGCGCTCAGCTCGCGCAACTCGACCAGCGCCTCGACCGCCCCGTCGATCGGCTCATCGCCAACGTGCAGCACGCCGTCGATATCCAGCAGGACGGCCGGCGCGACGCCACTGCCGAGCATATGCCAACTGTAGTGGCGCTCGGCGCGCGCTAGCCCGTCAGCGCGGCCGCCATCTCGTCGAACGCGCGGACGTATGCGTCGACTGCCTCGCTCGTGTGGGTCACCGAGAGCGTCCACTCCTCCTCGCGTCCGGGCGTCATGTAGATGCCGCGATTCATGTTCCAAAGCCATGCCAGTTCGGTCACCGCGACGTCCTGGTTGGCCTTGAACGATTCGTAGTCGACGATCCGCGCAGGCGAGAAGGTCACGCAGCCCTTCGCGCCGACTCCCACCGCATAGCCGGGCAGCCGGTGGCGCTCGATGACCTCTTCGCAGCCGGCGAGGATCCGCTTGTTGAGCCCGTCGAGATGACGGTAGCCCTCGGGCGTGAGGACATGCTCGAGGCTGGCTCGCGCGGCGGCCATCGTGAGAGGGTTGCCGTTGTAGGTACCGACCTGGTACACGCTGCCGTCCTCGACGACGCTCATCACCTCCTCCGTACCCCCGATCGCCCCTGAGGGCAGCCCGCCGCCCAGGGTCTTGGCGAGCGTGACCATGTCTGGTGCCACACCGAAGCGCTCGGTGGCGCCGCCGGCCGCGAGCGCCAGACCCGTCTTCACCTCGTCGAAGATCAGTACGATGCCGTGCCGCCTCGTGATCTCCCGGACCTGCTCGAGGTACCCCGGCTCCGGCAGCACAACGCCAAGGTTCATCATCGCCGCCTCCATGATCACGCACGCTGGCGTCCGGCCCTCGGCGGCGAGCCGCTTGATGCGCCGCTCCATGGCGGCGGCGTCGTTGAATGGCACGGCTATCGTCAGGTCACTCACGGCCTTCGGAATGCCGGCGCCGTAGGGCAGCGACGCGAGGTCGTCCCGATCGCCGATGTCCTCGTAGGGGACGCCGATCGAAACCATCACCGCGTCGTGGTGCCCGTGGTATGAGCCGAAGATCTTCATGATCGTCTCGCGCCCCGTGAGCGCGCGCGCGATGCGGATCGCGTCCATCGTCGCCTCCGATCCGGAGTTGACGAAGCGCCAGCGGGGGAGCGCGAAGCGCCGCGCGAGCTCCTCGGCCACCGCGATCGCGTCCTCGGTGACGGCGGCGAAGTGCGTGCCGAGCGCTACGCGCTCGCGCACCGCCGCGACGATTGCCGGATGCGCGTGACCCTGGACCATCGAGCCGAAGCCGTTGTGGAAATCCCAGTAGCGGTTGCCGTCGACATCGGTGATCGTGGCTCCCTTGCCCGAGACCAGGTAGATGGGCCACGGGTCACGGAGCTGATAGGAGGACGCCACGCCGCCGCTCAGGGACTCGCGTGCGCGCTCATGCATCGCCGCCGAGCCCTGGGTTCGCGCGTTCAGCGTTCCGAGCTCCGCGCGCGACAGCTCCTCGACGCGCTGCGGATTGATCTTTATCGGGGGCCTCACGGCCATCTGACTCTCCTTCACCGGGCGGCCGGTGAATGCGGGCCGCCTCGCAGCAGCTTAGAAGAAGGCCTCAGCGGGTGAGGCGATGTTCATGACGAGGGGCAAGGCATCGGCCGTGAAGTGACCGGATTAAGGCACGCGTCCACGCGCGTAGGCACCTTGCCGCGACGAATCACGAACTTTGTGTACTTGCCGATCCGGTCGGGTTTCGAGACCCGGACTTCGAGGGTTATCCCGGCCCTCAGCGAGCGCTCGAATCGCGGGAACGCGATCAGCAGCGACGCCGCCTTGCGCTTGTGTCTGCGCGAGGCTACGAGTCGTTTCTCCAACTTGCTCGGGCAACCATGGCCCCTGCAAGTGACGGTGATCCGGGCGTTCACGGGCGCGAGCACCGTGAATACGATCAGCTGCACGCCAGAGGACGTATCGAGGCCCACGAGGCGAACGACGGGGAACGGCTGCAGGAGGATGGGCGGAGCCGGAGTCACAGCGATCGTCTCGGCGGCGATGCTCGAAAGGCCCCTCGAGTCCGTTACGCGCAGCCGCACGAGGTGGGCTCCGGGGCTCGAGAACCACGTGCTCAGCACAGGCCCGCCGCCAACGAGGGAACCATTCCCGGCGAGATCCCACGCGAAGGCGGTGAGCGGGCTGATGGGATCTGTCGAGTTAGACGCGAGCGAGACAGGCTCACCGACGAAGGGAGCTGGGGGGAACCAGGCGAACGAGGCTGCCGGGGGAATGGGTGAGGAGACGGTCAGCGTTGCCGGGGTGCTCGGTGCGCTTCCGGCGACGTTCTTGAACACGGCCCGGTACCTGTAGCCGTTCTCGGTAGTCGAAGTGCCTGGGACGGTCAACCGCCCCGTTGTGTTGCCCGAATCCGTGGTGTCATTTGCGAACGTCGCGCCACCGTTCGTCGATACCTGCCACTGGGTCGTGGGGGTCGGCCTGCCCGAAGCGGCGGCGGTGAATGTGGCGTTTTCGCCTACGGTCAGAGCCTGGTTCACCGGCTGGGTAGTAACCACGGGCGGCACCCTGACGGTTAACCTCGCCACTTGGCTAGGCACCGCAACTTCTTCGCCCACAAACACGGCCTGGTACTCGTAACCATTCTCAGCGGCCGACACGTTTTCGACCCTCAGCACGTCTGCAGTGCCGCCCACGGTCACGGGCACCCAGCTGTTACCCCCGTCGGTCGAGACTTGCCACTGCACCGCATTCCAGCTCGTCGCGCTCGCTTCGAAGACGGCGGTTCCCCCGACTGTCACAGTCTGATCATTCGGTTGGTGCGTGATTTCCGGCTCGGCTATGGCGCTAGCCGCTGGTCCAGCAACGAGCACGGCGAACGCAAGAAGCGCCACCACTATCGCTCGCCCCAAAACTCTGCCCGTGCTACTCAGGGGACGCGTGGAACCATCTCGCGTTGCATGCCCTGTCTCCATACCTCGCCTTTCCCGTTACGCCCAGTGTTCCCGACGTCCGTGATAGGCAACCCCGTTCTGAGATTCAGGGTTGCACAGATCTAGCGCTGGCGCCAGCCCTGCATGTCAGCGGCCGGCTGGGCATCGCCGTCTACCCCCATCGCGGAGCGTCTCCGGCGGGGAAGGGGGCACTCGAACACTTGTCGAGGACGGCCCACGCGCATCGTCGCCATGCCGCGGGAGGGGCAATCGGCCGAGCGTTCGGCGTCGAGGTCCTGAGGCCCTGCAACTTGGCCGCCGCGAGTAGCGGGGCTTGCCGCAATACTGCTCCCCAATGGCTTTTGCGCCACCAGCGCGCCATCTCCTACGCGCCAAGGACCTGGTTGACGTCCGCTACTTCGAGGCGGTGGACGTTGCCGACATGGCACGTGCGGCGGGCCTCTCTCGCGCGCACTTCAGCCGCGAGTTCCGGCGTGCGTTCGGGGAGTCGCCACATGCGTACCTCCTCACTCGACGACTCGAGCGCGCCACGACGCTGCTGAGGACCACCGACCGCTCGGTAGCTGACATCTGCTTCTCGGTCGGCCTGCAGAGCGTAGGCTCGTTTACGACCAGCTTCACCCGCACATACGGCGTCTCCCCGACCGCCTACCGCGCTGCATACCCGCGGGCCGCCGACCACGCGCTGGTTCCCGCGTGCGTGGTCCGGATGTACGGGCGACCGCACCGCCGCACGTTTCGCAAGGACAATGCAGCAGCTGGCTGACGTCTACGGGCCTGCACGAGCCGCGAACGCCGCCGGGCCCCACCTCTCCTCGAGGTGTCCGAAGCGCCATGCGGCGAGCGCGACCGCCCACATGAGGACGAACACTCCAACGATCACGTAGCCGGCCGTGTTCAGGTCGACGCTCGAGGCCCAGGCCCAGAATCCGCCCTTGAGCCCCAGCTTCGCGGTCGCGATCGAAAGCAGCTCGATCGATCCGACGATGAAGGCGACGGCGACGGACTGCCCGGTGATCGCGAGGTTGTAGTAGACCTTGCGCACCGGCTTGGCGAAAGCCCATCCGTAGGCGAAGTTCATGAACGAGCCGTCAATCGTGTCCAGGAGCGACATTCCCGCTGCGAACAGGACGGGGAGGCAGAGAATCGCGTATACGGGCAGGTTGCTCGAAGCCGCGCCGGCGGCGAGGAACAGCAGCGCGACCTCCGTCGCGGTGTCGAACCCGAGCCCGAACAGGACGCCGACCGGGTACATCTGCCACGATTTGCCGACGCGGCGGGAGAAGGGACCGAGGATGCGGTTCATGAGTCCACGCGAGTCGAGCTGACGCTCGAGCTCAGCTTCGTCAAACGTTCCTCCCCGGCGCATCTGACGGAGGACCCTCGCGATCCCGATCAGGATCACAGCGTTGATCGCTGCGATCGCGTAGAGGAAGATGCCGGAGACGCCGGGACCGATCAGGGCAGTCAGCTGATGGAGCGTCGAGCCTCCTCGCTGGAGCTGCGACCCCAGGGCGTGCACGCCGGCGGTCAGCAGCAACGCGAGCGCGAACACGACCGTGGAGTGCCCGAGAGAGAAGAAGAACCCGACGCCCAGCGGCCGCTTGCCTTCCGTCATCAGCTTGCGAGTGGCGTTGTCAATCGCGGCGACGTGGTCGGCGTCGAACGCGTGCCTTAGCCCCAGCGTGTACGCCGTGACCCCGAGTCCGAGTCCAAAGGCGCCGGCGTGGCCGACACTCAGGTGTCGCGGGACGACCAGGAGCAGCAACGTCCCGAAGCCGATCAAGTGCAGCGCGAGCACACCCGCCGCCAGCCCGCCTGCGTGTCGCCACTCCCTGGGCGTTAAGCTGCCCGCCACCCGCCCTCTCCCGACGGCCCTCATCGGGCCCCCCGCGAAAGCGACGTTGTCGGTCGCGCTGCCACGTCGGCAGCTCTCCAGTCGAGCTCCGCAACCGCACACGCTTCGACGCTCACGCCGCGGGCGCGCGCCATTCCCTGCACCCAGAGCGTGTAGGCGCCGGGCGCCAGGCCATCGAAGACCGCCGTGAACGCGGGCTGGTGGTCGATGTTTCGCTCGAGCACCTGCTTGTGGCTGCGGTATCGGTCGTCGCCGGCCGGGCTGATCTCGATCTCGACGCCGTTCATGTTGGGGTCTGTATGAACGATCAGCGCCCCGACATCCTCGCCAATGTCCAGGACTACGAACTCAGGGTGCTTTCGGGACGAGTAATCCTCGACGTGCTCGTGATCGCGGTGGCCGTGGGTGTGATCGCCGTTTCCGTGGGACATGCTCTGCCTCCTGGGATTCATGCCGTGGGCCTACCGCGGCGCGAGGGATCGTTTGCGAGGGTCTTAGCTCGACGGCGTGTCGAATCCATCCAGCGGCGGGGCCAGGTACGGGAACGTGTCCTGGTAGCGGTTCGCGGCTGGCGCGAGCCCCTCCGTCAGCAGGCCGGCTGCCGCATCGGGTTTGTAGGACTTGTCTATGAGCGCGTATGTCAGGCCCGCGAAAGCTCGCAGCTCGATGCTGACGACGTCGTCGGCCACTCGCCTGCCGTTGGGGAAGCCGGCGAGGTCGCCCCCTAGCAGCCCATAGCGGCTTGGGTTCGATTTGGTCGGCGGGATCGCGAGATTCAGGCGCAGCTGGTCGGCGAGCACCTTCCCGGTGTAGTTCTGGAATCCCGGAACGACGCCCGGCGGGAGTCCCGTGAGGAGGATCGCGACGAGATCCCCGCGCGGCTTGCTGAGGGCGGCGAGGTGCGGGAACACTTCTTTCGGGTAGAGCACGGGCAGCAGCTTGGACAGCTCCGGATGCTGGACGTACTTGAGGAACGCCTTGTCGCCTGCGGGATAGAGCGCGTTCCACCGGTCCTTTTCTCCCAGCGGCACGACGACCTCGTTGAACAGCGGGTTGCCGAGCCGGGAGACCTGGACCCAGGGCCCCGACTCTGACCTGCCGTCATCGTCGTTGTCGATCATGCGCACCTTGCGACGACTGGCGGCGCTCCATACGCCGATTACCGCCGAGCCGTTCTGGGGGTTCTTGGGGACCGTCCGGTTCGGCGTCAGATGCGAGATCGGAACTTGGAGGGCGATCGTGTGGATGTTGAGGGTCTTGGTTGCATCGACTCCCGCTGCCGTCGGACTCGGGATCAGGTGCAGGTTCTGGAACGGGCGCAGGTCGGCGAGATCGAAGATCGCGCCAAGATCGACGTAGAAGCCGTCGGTCCGCTGGCCGGCGAACACTTTCACGCCATCGCCGAGGTTGTGCACGGCCGCTTCGGCAAGGGCGCCGTAATTTGGTGTTGACCGCGGGCCGATGTTGCATGGCGGACAGGCGAGGCCGTCGCCGAGCAGCCGCGTCTTCAGTTTCGCTGCGTCATCGCGGTTGGACGAGGATGTCCCAAACCTGGTCGTGTCATCGCCGTCTACGCGGGCGACGCTGAAGAACTGGCGCTTGTTCCAGTTCGGGCTTTCAAGCGAGGTGATGGGTCCGGTGTTGTAGAGAAACGTGTCGGGATTGCGCAATTGCGTGTTGAAGGTGAACACGTATGAGATCTCGGGCACCCCGTCGCCGTCGTTGTCGATATAGATCGAGTAGATGACGTCGTCGCCGAACTCGAAGAAGTTCGGCCCGCCGGGCGGGTCCTGCAGGGGCACGAAATTGCTGATCAGCGTGACCGTCTCGGGACTGTCGGGGCTCACGAACGCGTACACGTCCGTGTTGTCTGCCACGGGGTCCTTGCTGATCTCGGGCGCCTCACGGTGCGAGGACATCGTTAACACCTCCGTTTGTGGTTGAGCCCTGCGGGGCAGCGTCAAGCAGCCGCTGCGTAAGCGCGCGGTCGCGGTACGTCGTCTCGTCCGTTCCCGACATCACCGTGACCTCGCCCCGTTCGGCGTCGCGCACGTAGGCCATCACGGGTTCGCTGGGCGACGGTGACGAAGGGTCGATCGCGACACCCTTTTCCTCGCCGGCGAGGGCGGCCGCCCCGGGCACACCGATCGCCGCTGCGCCGGCTGCCAGTCCCGCCGACGCCTTGATGAACGAGAGCCGTGTCAAACCGCCGTCCCCGGTTTTCCTGTCAGCCATTTCTGCTCCTCTCTGGGCCACTCTGCGCCGTCGCGTACACGAGCGAGCACGACGCAACGGATCACGTCTTGGTGTGAGTCGCACTCCTCGCCCGCACCGCGGGATGCCTGTCAGATGTCCTATACGCAGGCCCCGACGTTTTGGATCAACGGCCTCGCCATTTGTGGGAATTCGCGCCGCGGATGATCCACTTGCCCCTCGGGCGCGAACACTGGGTGTGGGCTTCGAGCTCGTCGTCACGCGGATTTGCTGCCCGGCGGCGGACGCGCCCTGGGCTGAACCAGTCGTGGGCGCGCCGTCGGGCGTCGCGAAACCTGATCCAATCCCGGGCTGAGCACCCCGTGTTCCGATCAACTCTCCGCACACGCGACCTGCGCGTTCTCGCCGACGAGGATCTGATGGAGCTCGTCCGCGATGGTGAGGCGGGCGCCTTCGAGGTGATATTCGACCGTCACGCCCAAAGAGCGTTCTCGCTTGCCTACCGGATGTGCGGACGCCCGGCACTGGCCGAGGACGTCGTGCAAGAGGCGTTTCTGTCTCTATGGCGCAGCGGGGCCCGCTACGACCCCGCGCGAGGGAGCGTGCGCTCCTGGGTCCTGAGCGTCGTGCACAACCGAGCGATCGACGCGTTCCGCCGCGAGGCCGTCAAGGAGAGCCGCGACGTGCGCGATGACCGGCTGGTAGAACGGACGCCCTCGCTGCGGCTGACCCACAGCGAGGTCGAACGCCGCGACGATGCGCAGCAGGTCCGCAGCGCCCTCGGCGAGCTTCCAGTGGAGCAGCGGCAGGTGATCGAGCTCGCCTACTTCGGAGGCTTCACCCACTCACAAATCGCTGAGACGCTCGGGCTCCCGGCGGGAACGGTCAAGGGTCGGATGCGCCTCGGCCTGACGAAGATGCGCCTAATCCTCGGCGATCGCTCCGGGGTCGTGCTATGACCGCAGAAGATCGCATGTCCGAGACCTATGAGTGCAGCGGCGACGCGGCGGCCTACGTGCTCGGCTCGCTCGAGCAGGACGAAGCCGAGGCGTTTCGCCGGCATCTCTCAAGCTGCGTCGTTTGTCGCGACGAGCTCTCAGCGTTCCAGCAGACCGTCGAGCTGCTGCCGATGGCCGCCCCGCAGTATCCGCTGCCGAGCGGACTACGCCGCCGTGTGCTTCGAGAGCTCCGAGCGGAGCGGAGAATCAGGCCGACCGTCGCCGGCCGCCGTCGCGCCGCGCCGGCCCTGTTCGGGATTCCGATTCGCCGAACCGCGCTGGTCCTCGGCGTGCTGCTGTTTGCTGCTCTGGCAACGGTCGGGGGGTTCGAGCTCGCCTCCA
>DATMQG010000006.1:0-15227 GCA_035566835.1 Solirubrobacteraceae bacterium | reverse complement strand
ACCGTCCCAAGTCGCCAGGAGCCGCTCTCGCGTTCGAGCCGGTCCTCGACGCGCACGAGCTGCATCGAGCCGCCGCCGAGGTCGAAGACGTAGCCGTCCTGCAGCGTGGTCGAGTTGACTGCGGCGAGGTAGCCGTAGCGCGCCTCGCTCTCCCGGCTGAGCACGCGGATCGGCAGTCCGAAGCGCGCGCGCGCCGGCGTGAGGAAGCTCTCGGCGTTCTCGGCGTCGCGGATGGCGCTCGTCGCGACGGCGTCGACGGAGTCCTCGCCAAGGCCGCTCGCGCGGCAGAAGTGGGAGAACACGTCGAGCGTCGCGAGCGCGCGCTCGATCGGCTGCTGCCCGAGCCGTCCCGTCGCGGCGAGTCCCTGCCCGATGCGGACCGGCTCGTAGATCTCGTCGGTGCGCTTCCACCATCCCTCACCAGCCATGAAGACGACGAGGCGAAACGAGTTCGAACCGAGGTCGATCACGGCCAAGCGCTCTCGCGGCTTCACTGCTTGAGCGTATTCACCCGGCCGGAGGGCTCCGGGTGCCCGGGCCCGGCGCCGCGGGTCTCAGGCCGGCTGGCCGGCCTTGACGAGCTTGGCTGCGTACATCGCGCGGCCGGCCTCGGCGAGGACGTCCTCGGCGCTCGCGCAGCGATGATCGATGAGCGCGAAGCCGATGCTGGCCGCAGGGTGCAGCACGTCGTCGCCCACGTCCACGCCGCAGGCGCGTATCACGCGTGCCAGACCGTCGGCGACGACGGCCGCTCCCTCGCCGTCGGCGTGCGGCAGCAGCACCGCGAACTCGTCACCGCCGAGCCGCGCGAGGAGGTCGGTTTGGCGCAGCCGGCGGCTCAGCCCGCGGGCGACCGCCCTCAGGGTCTCGTCGGCGATGATGTGACCGTGCTCGTCGTTCAGTCGCTTGAAGTAGTCGAGGTGGATCACCATCAGCGCCGCCTGCTCGCCGTAGCGTTGTGAGCGCGCGACCTGAAGCTTGAGGTCATGCTCGAACAGCCTGCGGTTGCGCAGCCCCGTGAGCGGGTCATGGTCGGCGAGGTGACGCAGGTCCTCCTCGAGCTTCTTGCGCGCGGAGATGTCCTGCATCTGCACGATGAGTTGCAGCGGGGCGCCCTCGGGGTCGCGCACGAGCGAGACGGACAGCATCGCCGCCACGGTCTCCCCAGCGGCGTCGAAGTAGCGCTTCTCGACCTGATAGGCCGACAGCTCCCCGGCCAGCAGTCGCTGACGCTGCTCGGCGTCGTTATAGGCGTCGTCGGGATGCACGATGCCGTCGAAGCGTTTGCCAATCAGCTCATCGACCGTGTACCCGGTGATCTCGCACAGCGCCCGGTTCACGAGCAGCCAGCGGCTGTCCAGGTCCAGCAGGCCGGTGCCGATCGGCGAACGCTCGAACACCTCGGCGAAGTCAGCCTGGGGGCGCTGGGCAATCGCATCGGAGCGCTTGCGCGACGTGACGTCCAGTATCACCGCGAGGCCCCCGACCACGACGGTGTCCTCGTCGCTCGCGCCCGTCGCTCCGCTCACGCGCAGGGGACCCACGTCGACCATCAGGCAGTGGCGCTCGCCGGCGGTCCAGACCTCGCGCGAGCGGATCTCCCCGGCGAGAGCGGAGCGGAACAGAGGCTCGAGCGGCCTCCAGACTTCGGCCGGGAGGGCGTGGGCGAGCGGCTGTCCCTCGCGGCAGGCGGGAGGGTTGCCCAGGCGACCCAGCGCAGGGCCGGCGGCAAGGATGAAGCGGAGCTCAGTGTCGAAGGCGACTATCAGCGCCTCCGGCAGCTCACGCATCGCCGCCGCAGCGACATCGCCGGCATTTGTGATCAGGTCGTCCACGCGCGGGTTCCTCGAAGCGTCCACCTTCAAGCATCGGCCGCAATCGCCAATCACTTAACAGGGATCTCCCATTTCTGACAGGGCGGCTGGCACTAGCTTTCGCAGCGCGCGGTGCCGTCAGCCGGCGCCGGCCTGCGAAGCCCGCAGCGCGCGGCCGGCTGCGGGCGAGGCGTGAGTCGGCAGCCGGGCGCGCCGGGCGCGAAGCACCGACACGCCTGCCGCCGCGATGGCCACCATCGCAACCACGACATAGGCATCGGAATAGACGAGCTGAAGCCCGTTGAGATGCAGCTCGGAGTGCCGGGGGCGGTTGACGGGCACCCACCAGATGATGTGCACGAGGGCCAGGATCGCGACCGCCGCGGCCGCGGCGAGCGCGCCGCGCGAGCGCCGCCGTGCCGCCTCGAGCGCGAACAGCATCAGCGCCGGCACCGCCAGCACCCAATGATGTGACCAGGAGATGGGGGATACGAGCAGGCCGGTCAGCGCGCACAGCGATACACCGCGCGCGTCGTCACCACGACGTCCTGCGAGGATGGCCAGCGTCAGGCCCGCCAGTGCGAGCACCGCGACCGTACACAACCACAGCAGCTCGATATTGAGCGAATGCAGCACCCTCGCGTATGCCCCGTGCAGGCTCTGGTTGGCGGCGTTCTCGATCCGCCCGACGCGGCTCGAATCGAGGAAGGCCCCGCCCCAGTACACACTGGAGTCGCCCGGGATCAGGGCGAAGCCAAGCGCGATCGCGGCGAGGAAGACCGAGAGTGAGACGACCGCCGCCCGCACCCGGCGGGTCAGAAGCAGGTAGACGACGAATATCGCCGGCGTGAGCTTCAAGGCGACGGCGAGGCCGATGCCGGCTCCCTTTAAGCGCGAGTCCTCCCGCCTGCTCAGGTCGTAGAAGATCAGCGCGCCGATCAGCAGATCGACCTGGCCGTAGCGGAGAGTCGTCCACACCGGCTCAAGCCAGACGGCTACCGCGGAGGCCAGCAGCGCGAGGCGAATCGCGCGATCGCGCGACCACGACGCGTCGAGCGGGGAGAGGCGAAGAGCGAAGAAGAGCATCAGCGGGAGCAGGATCAGGCTCGCACCGGTCACGAGCGGCTCGAGCATGCCAATCGACAGAGGTGTCAGCAACGTGAAGAGCAGAGCTGCGAGCGGCGGGTAGGTGAAGGCGAGCGCGCCAGGGAAGCGCAGGTCGTAGAGATGGGCGCCCCGTAGGACTGCTTCGCCTCCATCTCGGTAGATGCCGAGATCGACGAACCCCCAGCCATGGCCGAGGTGGCTCGCGAGCAGCGCTGCGACGGACGCGGCGTAGAGCGCCAAGGCGCCCGCGAGCGGTGCAAGCCTGTTGGGCACTGCGAAAGCGTAGGTGCTCGCCCTACGGCGCGATGCAACGCCGACGTCTGTCGGTGCGCCGCTGACGTGCTGCTTCTAGACTCGCGGAGGCATCCGAGAGAGGAGCGAGAGTGGGCGCCGTCGAGTTGGATCGCATGACCTGGCCTGAGATCAAGGCCGAGCAGGAGCGCGGGCGCGATACCGTCGTGGTCGCGTTCGGCGCCACCGAGCAGCACGGGCCGCACATGCCGCTTGCCACCGACGCGCTCCTGGGCGACCACCTCGCGCACATGGTCGCCGAGCGCCTCGATGCGTTCGTGGCGCCGACGGTGCGGGTCGGCTGCTCCGAGCACCATCTCGAATTTACCGGCACGCTGTCGATCTCCGAGGGCACTTTTCACGCCATCGTCGCCGACATCCTGCGCTCGCTCGCGCGAGGCGGCTTTGCGTGCGCCGTGCTGCTGCCGACGCATGGCGGCAACTTCGGACCTCTCGCGGCGGCGCTCGAGCTCCTCGGCCCGGTACCCGGCCTCGAGGTCCGTGCTCTGACCGACCTGAGCGCCCTCTTCACGATCGCTCGGCTGGGCGCCGAGGAGCACGGAGTCCCGCTCGGCGAGGGCGGCCTCCACGCCGGTGAGTGGGAGACGTCGATGATGTTGGCGATCCACCCGGAGCTCGTGCACCCGGAGCGTGGCGAGCCCGGCTACACGGGCGATCCCCAGGCCGCGGTCGGGGCGATGTTCGGCGGGGGCGTCCACACCGTCGCGAGAAACGGCGTGATCGGCGATCCCGGCCGGGCCAGTGCGGAGCACGGCGTCCGCTACTGGGACGAGGTGCTGCGGGTGACGCTCGCCGCCATCGCGTAGCCTCGCCCTGATCGGCGGGCCACGAAGCCCGAATCGGCACGGTCGCAGCACGGATATTGGCGCTCCTACGCTGTGGCGAGGGCCTTCTGCTTGATCTGCTCGAACTCGGCTTGCGTAATCGCGCCGCTGTCCAGCAGGCTCTTTGCCTTGGCGATCTGCTCCGCAGGGTCACCCTGGGCGGCAACCGACTGCACGTACTGGTCGAACTGGGACTGCGCCGCCTGCTGCTGCTTGACGCTGCGCTCGGCCAGCCCTTCGTGTTCGACGATGAGGTAGATGAACACGCCGAGGTATGGCAGCAGGACGATGGCGATCAGCCACAGGACCTTGCCCCATCCCGTTATGTCGTGCCGCCGGAATATGTCTCCGATCACGTTGAAGAGGATCATGAGCCAGAAGACGAACGCAAAAAAGATCAGGATCGTCCAGAAGACTTCGAGGAGCGGATAGCTGTTGGCGAGAATCACGAGCTTGCCTCCCTAGTTCGATGGAGCAGAGCTCACCCGTCGGAGCGCGGTGAGGGTGACCGAGCCATGTCTCCGCCCAGCATATTCGCGAGCATCAGCGCTGCGCAGTCCGCCCACCACGAATCGTCCGACGGTAGTCAGGGAGCCCAGCTCGAGTCGCGGTACGCGAGGCCGCCAGCGGCTACGCCTTCGGGACCAGCGCGCGCACCGAGAGGACGTTCACCGCGGTGCGCGAGCACACCTTGAACGGGAACGGGATCAGCTTGGATCGCGCCTGCCCCGGCGGGTAGACGCGCAGGCCCGCGGCGGTCGCTTCGTGACAGGCAGAGGCGGTGAAGTTGGCTGCGTCGACGATCCGCAGCACCGCGGCCGCGGTCGCTTCGCGCTGGAGCGTCACGACGGTCGGCTTCTGAACGCTTTCGCGACTGGCAGCGCGGCCGACCCGACGCCCGAAGAGGTCGACAGCGGATACCCCCGGAAAGCCACGGAGGTTGCACGTGTGAGCGGACAGGTTCGTGAAGTAGAGGTTGTAGTAGATGCTGCCGGCCGCACCGTTGCCGGCAGTGTTAAGCCAGACGACGAGCCCTGATGTGACGCAGCTCGGCCTGGCGGCGATGCTCCCGCCTTTGGCCAGTGACGCCGGTGCGATGAGTGCGGGCGCGAGCCCCGTCACGCCGGCTATGACCGTGGCGCTGATGAGTCGTCGCGAGGAAATCCTGGTTACGCGCATGGTGCGCCCGGAAGCCGCCTTTCAGGTCAGGGCACGCGAGGCGTGAGCCGCAGCGCGACCCTGCAACAAGTTGGTGCTTGCAACCGTATCCGGCGCCGCGGACGGTGAACGTAAGGGACTCTCTACTGCCAGGCGGTGTTTGCTCGTCTGACCCGCGACCAGGCGACGCTGTCGATCAAGTTGGCCTGAGCGAGCGCTCGGTGCGGTCGGTCACTCCGCCGGCGCAGGAAGTTGCCGTCCGGCGGGGTCGGTGCTTTCCTTCACGACCCAGCGCCTCTGCATGACGTCCCTTCGGTACTCCCCGTCATTGCCGATCCAGCGCCTCAGGCACTCCTCGTCGCCGGGGTTGGTCACGGAGTACGAGCCATCCTTCGTCTCCACGCCGACGCCCAATTTGATGGCGAGGGTCAACATGCGGACGAGCTCGTTCGCCACCTGCGTAGCATCGTCCTCGTCGAACTCGATATTCATCTTCATACGTCCATGTCGGCGCGCGTGCGTCCCGACTTTAGGACCGTGCCCGGCCATTCAACGGACACGCGAACTCGCGTGAACCGTGGCGGGAGCCCCGCGTGAGTTCTCCTCACCGCGGTGTCCAATCGTGGACGTCCGCATGCGGTGATGCTCAAGCCGTGAGGTGACATGTGTTGAGGTGGCCGGTCATTACCGGCTCAGGGTTTGGTTTAGCGCCGGAACTTCGCGTGAGGTCGACGTGCTGGCGGCTAGGGAGCGTGCTAACGGTGAGCTGGCCGCCTCCGCATCCATCCGCGTCGCTTCAGAACGCCACGCGGCGAGATCGATATCACGCTGACAGCGAATGGGCAGCTCGTGTGGCGCCGGCTCGCTGCCGACGCTTCGCCCGCTGTCGGCTATAACGAATCGATCGCTGCCCGCGCTGCCAGAAGACCGAAATCCGGCCCGCTCGACGCCTACGTCGGGCGCCCACTTGAGCGCGGCGTCGAGGCGTAGGGGGCGGCTGATGCGCCAGGGACCGCTCGCGGGCCGCTACCCCGCAGTCGCGGCGATGGTGCTGTTCGCGCTAATCCCCTACCTCGCGCTCTCCGCCGCGCTCGAGCCGCTCACGCCGATCATCGCAAGGGACCTCCACGCGAGCCTGCAGACGATGAGCCTCGGCTCCGGCCTGGCGAACGCCGCCTATGCGATCGGAACGGTGCTCGCAGTCCAGTTCGCGCAACACCTGCCACAGCGTCGAATGCTCGTCGTCTACGCGGGGCTGCTCCTCATCGGGTCGGTGCTCGCGGCGACGGCCCAGAGCTCCGGCATGTACATAGGCGGCCACGTGCTCCAGGGACTGTGCACGAGCCTGTTGCTGATCGCCGCGGTGCCGCCGCTCGCGATCGGATATCCCGCCAGCAAGCTGCGCATCACAGCGGTGATCATGAACCTGTGCATCTTCGGGGCCGTCGCGCTCGGACCCACGATCGGCGGGCTACAGGCGAACTCGGGCGGCTGGCGCCCGCTCTTCTGGATCGTGGCGGCGATCGCGGCGTGCGCGCTCGTTCTGTCGCTGCTCACGTTCGACGACGCGCCGCCGGCCGACCCCGACTCGCCGCGCGACCTGCCGGCGCTCGCGCTCGCGACCGTCGGCTGCGTAGCCGCGTTCTTCGGCGCGTCTCAGCTCCTCACGCACCGCTTCGTCGGCCCGACGACGATCGTGCCACTGCTCGGGGGGCTCGCGCTGATTGTCACGCTCGTCGTCTACGAGTACCGCGCGAAGCACCCACTGCTCACGATCCGTACGATGCTCACGAGCACGATGCCCGTCGCTGGAGTCACCGTCGCGCTCTTCGCGGCAGCCGCGTCGGTCTCGGCGACCGCCCTCACCGCGGCCGTGCTGCTGCGGCACTACGACCCGCTTCACGTCGGCCTGCTCTACCTGCCGGAGGTCGCGGGAGCGGTGATCACGGCGATCCTTCTCGGCGTCGTCTTCAGGCGCCGCTCGATCCACTACCTGCCGCTGGCCGGGATGGTCTTCCTCGCAGCCGGGATCGCGGTCTTCGGCCTGCGGATGCCACCGAGCGAAACGCGCACGCTGATTGGATCGGGGCTCACCGGCATCGGGCTCGGCGCGACGGTCGCGCCCGCGCTCTTCGTCGCCGGTTTCTCGCTCCCGTCGGCCAATCTCCAGCGCGTGTTCGCGATCGTCGAGCTGCTGCGCGCGGTCGCCGCGTTCATGATCGCGCCGATCTTCGCCCACTTCGCCCTGACGGTGGGCGGAGGGCTCGAACCCGGCACCGAAATCGCGCTCTGGATCGGCTTCGGTCTGGCGCTTGGTGGCGCCGCGCTCGGCGTCGCGATCTACGCACTCGGGGGCGCGCGCCCGCAGACCCCTGACATCGACAGGTTCCTGGACGGCGACGAGCCAGCCTGGTACTCGCCGCCGCTTCTGGCGCGAGTGCGTGGAGGGCGGGATCGGCGCGAGTCGGCGGCGCGGCCCGCCCCGATCCTGGACGGCGCCGACGTGCTCCAGCCCGATCCCCGCATCAGGCGCGACGACGGGAAGGTGCAACCGGCCGTCGAGAGCTCCGAGCGGACATGAGCTCGAGCGCAGCGTCTACGGGGACGAAAATCGCGGGATCGGGCCTGGTCCTGCTCGCCTACGACGGCTCCGATCTCGCGAAGCTCGCGATCGACGAGGCCGGCCGGCAGCTCACCCGCGGGCGCGATGCGCTCGTCCTCTGCGTCTGGCAGCCGGCGGACGTCGGCTTCGTCCCCGCCGGTGAGCTGCATTTCAACGCCGCGCAGGCGAGTGAAGTGAAGAAGGCCGCCGAGGCGACCGCTGCGCACGGCGCCGAGCTCGCCGAGAAGGCCGGCTTCCGCGCGACGAGCATGGCCGCCGAATCGGCACCGACTTGGCAGGGGATCGCGAAGGTCGCCGACGAGCGCGACGTCGACCTGATCGTGCTCGGCTCCCACGGCCGGCGTGGGTTCGCCGGACGCGTCTTCGGCAGCGTCGCCGCGGCCGTCGCGGGGCACTGCAGGCAGTCCGTGCTGATCGTGCACCGTCGCGCCTGAGTGAGCCCGGACAGACGATCGTTCGACGAAGAATTCGCGAACTCGCTCGCGACCCGTTCGTGTTTCGCCTGCCAGTGCTGTAACGATGCCCAGTCGCTTCGATCGGTGACATGAACGGGAGTTCCGAACTCGGTTCACATGGGCTCCTCGAGAGCGGGCGCAGGCTCGCTCTCGACGGGCAGCTCATGGGACGAGCGCGAGGGGCCGATCTCCCCGGAGCTGGTCCTTAAAGAGCCGCAGGCCAAGGGCGTACCCTCACCGGCGACGAGATCGCTGAGGCGCATTAGCCGGCGGATCAAGAGGCGCCACCGATTCGTGCGCCGGCGCAGCTATCGTCGGCATGCAGATGGTCGAGTACACGCTCAGCCAGGAGGGAGCCGAGGAGCTCGAGCGAGCCCGCCTCGCGCTCCTCCAGGAGTTCTGCGATCCGCAAACGGTGCGCCAGCTCGATGCGATCGGGGTGGCCGAGGGGTGGCGCTGCCTTGACGTAGGAGCGGGCGCGGGCTCGGCGACGCGACTGCTCGTCGAACGCGTAGGTGACACGGGCTCGGTGCTGGCGGTCGACCTCGATACGCGCCTGCTCGAGCCGCTTGAGAGTGATCGCGTGCAGGTCCGCCGCCACGATCTGCTCAGCGAGCCTCTGCCGCAGGCCGCGTTCGACCTCGTGCATGCGCGCAACCTGCTCATGCACCTGCCCAGCCGCCTCGACGCATTACGTCGCCTGCTTGCCGCAGTTCGCCCCGGCGGCTGGCTCGCGGTGTGCGAGCCCGATTTCAACTCCATGTCCGTCTCGCCGCCGAGCGCAGCGTGGCGTCGCGCCTGGACGCTCTTTTGCGATACGGCAGTCGCTGGCGGCTGGGATCCGGGCTACGGCTCACGCGTGTTGGGGGATTTAGAAGCGCTCGACCTAGTCGGGCTCGAAGCGAACGTTGTCATTCCTTTCGCGCGCGGAGGCTCGGTGCCTGCGCGCCTCTTCGCGGGCTCGCTCGAGCGGCTGGCCGAGCGCATGGTCGTCCTGGGGGCCACGGAGGATGACCTGATCACGGCGCGGCGCCTGCTGCACGATCCAGGCGTGACCTACCGGGGAGTGACGCTAACGACCGCTTGGGCCCGTCGGCCGGACTGATCCGCGGAGGCCGCACAACTTCGAGATTGCGACGCGGGAGCGCCCGAGTCCTAGGGCGTCCGTGCTCCTCCTCGTCCGATCCAGGCGTCTCGACCGAGCAGTCTCGCACCGCTGCGTGCGTCCACGGCGGCGCAAGCAGGCGTGAGCCGCATCAGCCGATGCGCTCGGACGTCGTTCTGAGCGTTAGGGCTCCCGCCCGTCAGCCGGACATCGTGCGCTCTAGGGCACGCTGGCGGGCCGGCCGCTGCGTGAGCCGCTCGAGGTAGTCCCGCAGGTTCGCGGGGAGCTCATCCGCGAAGCCGATGCGCTCCGTGAACGCCAGTGTGCTTCCGACAAGTACGTCAGCCACGGTGAAGCGCTCGCCGACGAGATAGTCACTGCCATCCAGGGCGCTGGACACCGCGCGCGCCGCTTCGTCAAAGCGCCGTCGCGCAGCGGCGGAGCGGTCCGGGTCGCGCTGAGCGTGCACGGCGGACTCGATCAGCGGTGGCTCAAGCTCGGCCGGAGCGAAGATGGTCCACTGGTAGAGCAGCGCCCGCTCGTGCGTCCCTGGTGCCGGCGCGAGGCCGGCGTCGGGATGCAGGTCGGCGAGATGCAAGCAGATCGCCGCCGATTCGAACACGAACCCTTCCTCGTCCTCGAGCACGGGCACGCGGCCGAGTGGATGGCAGGCACGGTGCTCCTCGCCCTTGCTCTCCTCGCGCGTCATCGTCGTGATCTCATACGGCTCACCGAGCTCCTCGAGCATCCACGCGACCCGGATCGGCCGGCCCGCGTGCTCTCGGTGATAGATGCGCATCATGCGTGGCACGATAGTTGCCGCTGGGAGAGCTCGCCCGCCTGGCCGCGGGACTCAGGCTTTGGCGCTGGCTGCGTACTCGCGGCCTAACCGCTCGCCGGTGACGTGTGCGCCGCGCTGGGCGACGTTTCATCTACCTGCAGGGCATCGACATCGAGGAGATCATCTCGACTGTGCACGTGCGTCGCGCCCCCATGATGTCGGCGACAGCGGGCCTTCGGCTCTGAAGAACCGGGACGCCCAGAGCGCGAGCGCCGACATCGGTGCTCGCGCCTCGGGCAAACGCGCACTTCGCTTTCCTCCACGCAGGCGAGAACTCGATCGGGCAAGCCACGGTGTGCTATGCGCTCCCTGCCGCTGGGCCGCGTAGAGCATTTATCTCGAGTGAGGCCGACTTTTATCTCGGGTGAGAGGAATCCTTAGGTGACGCTCATCGAAATGGCGATACTGCGTGTACGCGACATCGAAGTCGCCAACGCACAGCCTCCTCCTAAGAATGTGCACAGCGTCCGGTCCGCTCCCTCCGCGGGCCGGACCTGTTTAACGACGCTGCCGCAATGCTCCGCTTGAGCGAGCGTCTGCCGACCCGCAGCCGACGCGGCTCGTCCGGTCGCTGGCCAGCGCGTGGGCCGCGATGGTCTCGTCCGCGGGGAAGAAGCTCTCTACACGGACGCTTCGCAGAGCTCGATCACGGGTGCCCACCTTGATCTGATGGTGCGGTCTGTTCGGTCGTGAGGCGAGCACGTCTGCCCGGATCCATCGGGCCCAGGTCAAGGCGGAACGGCGGGTACTCGTCGCGCATTAGCGCCGCGTAGGCCGCAACACGCAACACCCAGCGGTTCATACCCATGACAAAGTCGAACATGTCGGGCGGATAGCGGTCGCGGAACAGCAGGGAGACGCCAGCGAACAGGACGAGCGCCCCGATCAAGCCCGCCCCCCCTGCTCCCCAGCCTCCGGCAAAGAAACCGACCACGACGTACTGCGGGATCGCCAGCAGCCACCACTTGACGAGCACCAGACCACGGGAGAGCCGTTCCGGGTAGTCGATCTCGAGCGTAGCCGGGTAGTCGGGTATCTCTGCCAGGGAGAATGGCGGATAGCGGTCGGTCCCCAGAGCGCTGTAGGAGTAGAAGCCCACCCGCCAGGTCCACCGCAGCACGCCGAGGTTGAAGTCGAAGATCGCGCGTGGATAGCGCTCGATGAAGAGGATCGCGAAGAAGGCGACGATGCTCAGCAGCAAGAACGCGATCCACAGGAAGGCGAGCACGATCAGGTGCGGGATCACGAGCAGCCACTTCACGAGCCACAGCCAGCGGCTCAGGGGCGGATCGAGCCGGCCTTCGAGGCGCACGGGATAACTCATCGCTGACGACATGATTGCATCCAACAGCGGTCCGCAGGCGCCGACCTCAGTACCTCTCTCCTGACCTTGCGATCAACGCCATCGAGGATGAGCCGCCCCGGGTTGCGTTGCTCCTGTGACTCGCGGTCGTGGAAGGTCAAGACCCTAACTCTAGGGCTGCCTTAGGCCGAAGCTCCGGGAAATTGACAAAAATCAACGGAAGCAGGCGTTTGCTGGCGCTGGGCAGGACGGGTCGATCAGCGGTCTGTTTATCTTCAGAACGCCCCCGACGCTCCGGCACTAGCCTCCAACGGAGAGCCGGAGAGATGCGCAAGCGGCATCATCTGCCCGCGACTGGGACGACGATGCTGTGCGGAAGCGCTCAACGCTCGACGGGGGGAGACATGCGATGCCCGATCAACGACACAAGAGGATCGCGACGTTTATCGAGCCATTTCGGGTCACGCCCGGCTCGAAGGTGAAGCTCGAGCGGGACTTCGACCCTGCCTTCGAGGCCGGGGTCAACAAAAAGAAGCAAGGTGTCCATCTGCTCCGCGAGGGCGTTGAACTCCTCACCCGGTACCAAGCGCGCCTGGCAGCCCAGGACACGCACGGGCTCCTCGTCGTGCTCCAAGCGCTGGACGCAGCCGGCAAGGACGGCACGATCCGTCACGTGATGAGCGGCGTCAACCCACAGGGTGTGGCCGTTCACAGCTTCAAGGTACCCTCGGTGGAGGAGCTGGCCCACGACTTCCTGTGGCGCTATGAGGAGCGTCTGCCCGGGCGCGGGGAGATCGGAATCTTCAACCGATCGCACTACGAGGAGGTGCTCGTCGTCCGCGTGCATCTTGAGAATCTTGACCGTCAGAGAATGCCCCCGGAGGCCAAGCGCAAGGGCGTGTGGGAGCGTCGCTTTCGCGAGATCAACGACTGGGAGCACTACCTCGTCGACAACGGCGTGCATATCGTCAAGCTGTTCCTCAACCTCTCCAAGGAGGAGCAGCGGGTCCGTTTCCTGAAGCGCCTCGACCTACCCGAGCACAACTGGAAGTTCTCGGCTGCCGACGTACGTGAGCGTGCCTACTGGGATGAGTACCAGGCGGCGTTCTCCGACATGCTCTCCCACACCAGCACTCCGTGGGCGCCTTGGCACGTGATCCCGGCCGATCGGAAGTGGTTTGCTCGAATCGCAGCCTCTAGCGTGATCGTGAACGCGCTGATGGAGATAGACCCGCAGTTTCCAACCGTTGAGGCGGAGGCTCGCAGTCAGCTGGCAGCGGCCAAGTCGGAGCTAGAAGCGGAGGCTCCCGCCGGAGCCGAGCCTGATCCGGTCGCCGGTCGGCTGGCCAAGGCCGCCGGCTGCGCTCGGGACCACCTCTGACGGCCGCCGACAGCCGCCTGCTCGATCCGGCCATCGCCGGACAGCAACGATTAGCTGTTAGCGCATCATGAGGGGAGTGTCGCCCGAGAGCTGCGCCTCAAGCGCCGGCCATTGCCGCCTGGGCCTCCGCGAGCTTCGCCCGGATTTTGTCGGCTCCCTCCCTGAACTCGAGCAAGGGGCGCACATCCCAGGTGACTAGCCCAAACAGGGGGTAATCCATCATCAGCTCGAGAACCTCGCGATGGGAACCCGCGTTCGTGACGCTGAAACCGCCTCCCTCCAGGAATCCATACAGGCAATCGAAGCTGCCATCTCCTACCTTTCGGTCGAGCCACGCCATGGCCTCGTCGAACTGCTCGGGCGTCGGGGGCATGGGCCCCGGCGTCGCAGTGATCATGAACTTCATGTGAGCTCCTTGGGTCTCGGGTCTGCGGACCGCGAGTATCCCACCTCAGCGACCTTCTCGCGCGTCGGAGCATCGACGCGTGCTCCTGGTCCAGGCCCAGCGGCCGGAGCGGTATCGGCTGGGACGCGGGCTGCGCTCATGCTCGCTTCAGGAACCTCAAATAGAACGCCGCGAACACCAGCACAATGCCGACGTTTACCATCAGGCGCTCCCAGAACCGATGCCTGAAGAACAATACGTCCACGCCGACCACGACGGCTACCAACGCGAGCACGTAAAGCGCGACGCTTGCCTGCCTTCCCATCGTTCCACACTACTGCTCGAGGACCGCGTCGCTTCGTCCTGAGCGATAACGCGGGGGCAGGCTTGCCAGAGCTCGCTTAGCTTCGCAAAGCGGCGGTCAGGGGCAGACGGGATACTTGGCTGCCTGATGACCGATGAGTCCACGACCCCCGACCTGGTCGAGCTTATGGGCAGGGCGTTTGAGGCTGCTAATCGTCGTGATCTCGACGCGGTGGCCAGCAGCTTCGCCGAAGATGCGACCTTCGACGGGAGGGCGTTAGGGGACCACTTCGAGGGACGGGCGGCGATTCGCAGCTTCCTTAAGGACTGGTTTGCCACGTACGAGGAGCTGAAGTTCGGGCTTGAGGAAGTCCGCGACCTCGGCAATGGGGTTGTGTTTGCCGTGGTCGTTCAGAACGGTCGTCCGGCTGGCAGCGCCGGTCACCTTCGACAACGCGAGGGATGGGTCTTCGTCTGGGTACGAGGCTTGATCGCACGCCTTACGACCTCCGAGGTCGACGAGGCTCGTGCTGCAGCCGAACGCCTCGCGCAGGAGCGGGGCCAGGCGATGTCGCAGAACGTGAGATTGGTTGAGCGCGCGATCGCGGCTATCAACGCGAGGGACATCGAAGGCTATCTAGCCTGCTGCACCGAGAACGTCAAGTTGGAGACACCAATGGCCTCCGTTGGAGGGGTGTACGAAGGGATCGACGGCATCGGGCGTTTCTTTACGGACATCGAGGAAGCCGGACCCGATTTCCGGATCGAGCTTGACGGTGCGCAAGAGGTCGATAGCAAGCGGGTGATTGCGTTCATGCGCACTAGCGGCACGGGCCGAACCAGCGGCATTCGCATGGCATCGCCGCCTCAGACCAACGTGTACAACCTGATCGACGGCAAGATCAGCCACGTTCGCATCTTCCTCGACCGTCAGGAGGCCCTCAAAGCCGTGGAGCTGGAGGAGTGACAGGTCAGGAGCAGGTGCCCGTGAGACGGCGACGTCGGCGAACGCCCGACTCGAGTGCTCCGTCATCGATGCGAGCGTGTCGGTCAGGACCGCCGAGACCCCAACTGACTCCATGAATTTCGTGGCGTGACATCCGTTGAGGTGCCGGGCATTACGGGCTCAGGCCCGGATTCAGCGATGGAACCTCGCATCAGGTCGACCTCAGCGGAGATCTGCAAGGACCGATCTTCGAGCCACTTGCCGACCCGGCCTTCTTCGCACAGGTGCGGGTGGAGGACGAATTGGGCAGGGTCGCCTGGCCCAACGGAGCCGATCTTGGTCCCCTCGTGTTACACGGGGACTTCGAACCGGCCTCTGCCCCGTCCGCCGCTGACTTCGGGCTACCAGAGTCCTGCTTCATGGGCCCGATTGGTTACGAAAGCGCGACTCCGGCCGACGCCACGGGACGCGATCACGACGTTTGCCTCCGTGATGCCTCCGACAGCTGGACCACCTCGCGGGGCCTGCCTCCCACTGCCCTCTTAATCCGCTCGCGTGCAAGCCGCTCTGAGGGGTGTCCGTACAGGCGTTGAACGAGCGCACCGCCGTCCGTGTGGCCCAGCTGATGCGCCACGGCCTGCGCCGGTAGCTCCAGGTCGTTGAACAGCCA
>DATMQG010000005.1:0-20545 GCA_035566835.1 Solirubrobacteraceae bacterium | reverse complement strand
CGTGCGGGTTCCCGGGCGAGTATTCACGCTGGGCACGCTCTTCTGGGCGCTGCTCGCCGGCGCCGGAGCCCAGCTGCTCGTGCGCCGCATAGGGCCCTGGGGCGAGCGACACTCGCTGCGGGGGCTCCCGGCGCTGCTCGGCGTCGCGCTCGTCCTCGCTGTGGTCGGCGAAGGGGCGGGGCACCTCGCGCATCCGCTCGTTCCCCAGCCGGCGCGCGCGGAGATCGGCCTGGCCGGGCCGGTTCTCGACCTGCCGACGGACGGACCGAACGACCGCCTGTGGCAGTACTTCTCGACGGACGGCTTCTACAAGATCCCCGGTGGCAACAGCACGTTCGACATCTACAGCGTCGACGACCTGCGCGGCGGCATGAACGGCTTCCCCGACGAGGCGAGCATCGAGAAGCTGCGCTTCTACGGCATCCGCACCGTGGTCCTGCATCTGCGCATGCCTCGCCTTCCTGGGATCGTTGGCTACGCGACCGCCGAGCCGCCGAACGCCGCCGCCGCCGCCGCGAAGCCGATCGCCGGGCTTGGCGTGACGCAGAGACGGATCGGCTCGCTCGTGATCTACACGATCGGCCCGGGCCCGAAGGCGCTGCACCCGCACTGATGAGCGCGGCGGAGAGTGGATCGGCGACGCGCATGACCGGAGCTCCCGATTCCTCGGCTGCGCCGCGGACCGGGCGCGGTCGCGGCGCAGGCGTCCGGCGGCGTCGTACAGCGCTGTGGGCGGTGCTGCTCGTCGGGCTGGCGTTCGCTTCGGTGATCCAGAACTGGTCGGACAACCAGAGCTCGCACTACGACCTGATCCGCGCGCTCGACGCGGGCCGCACGAACATTGACTCCGGCCCGTATCGCACCAAAGACAAGGCCTACTACAACGGTCACTGGTACTCGGCACGGGCGCCCGGCCTCGCGATGTACTCGCTGCCCTTCTACGAGCTGCTCCATGCGGTCGACGCACCCGCGGTGGCGCGCGCGTCGCGGGCGCTGCGCGGCGAAGACGAGATGATCTACTTCGTCGGGCTCTGGGGCAGCGTGCTCCCCGGGCTCGCGATGCTGCTGCTCGTATGGCGCGTCGCCGAGCGCTTTGAGCCGGGCTACGGAGGACCCACCGCGGTCGTGCTCGGCCTTGGCACGATGGTGCTCCCCTTCTCGACGCTGCTGTTCTCGCACGTGCTCGCGGCGACGCTCGGCTTCGCCGCGTTCGTGCTCATGATGCGCGAGCGCGCCGGGCCGCCCCGACCGGCGCTCCTCGCGGCGGCCGGCCTGCTGATGGGATACGCGATCACCTCCGAGTATCCGCTGGCGCTCGTTGCCGTGGTGCTCGGCCTGTATGCGCTCTCGCGTCCTGGTGCCCTGGCGCCCAGGCTGCTCGCGACGCGCGCCGGCGCCTACGTGCTCGGCGGCGTCGTGGGGATCGTGCCGCTGCTGCTCTACAACCACGCCGCCTTCAACTCCTGGACGCACCTGGCCTACTCCAACATCCCCCAGCAGCAGAAGGGCTTCTTCGGGATCTCGGCCCCGAGCCTGCCCGTGCTGGGCACGCTGTTGTTCGACTCGCGCGGCCTGCTGACGCTCTCGCCCGTGCTGGCGATGGGCGCCGTGGGAACGACCCTGCTCTATCGCCGCGGCCAGCGCGCCGAGGCTCTCACGATTGCCGGCGTCTGCGTCTCTTACCTCGCCTACAACTCCGGCTACTACCTGCCGTTCGGAGGCGGCTCGCCCGGTCCGCGTTTCCTGATCACGATGCTCCCGTTCCTCGCCGTGCCGCTGGCGATCGCCTTCAAGCGCTTCCCGGGGCCGACGATCGCGCTCGCCGCCGTCTCCGTCGCTACGACCGTGGCGGCCGCGATCACGCATCCGCTCGTCGGCTATGAGACCGAGACGGTGATCTGGGCGCGCCTGGTGGCCCAGGGCTCCTTCCAGCCGACGATCGCCTCAGCCTTCGGCCTCGGCCGCGGCTGGGGCGCGATCTGGCCGTTCTTGCTCGCCGCGGCGGCCGGCCTCGTGCTGGCGGTTCGGGCGATGCCGCGCATGCGCCTCTCGCGCGAGACGCTGCTCGCGGGCGCGCTCGCCCTGCTCGCCTGGGCTCTGTTCGCCGCGCTGGCGCCGACGGTGCTCGGCATCGACCACCGTGGCCTGCTCAGCATCGTCAAAGCCGGCGACCAAACGGCTCTGCACAAGGGCTTCGGCGACTACCCGCTGCGGACGCTTGCGCCAATCGCGGCCGCGCTCGGGCTGCTGGCGCTGGGGGCAATGGCCCTGCTGCGGCACGAGCCCGGTCCTCCGCGAGCGGTGCCCGAGCGAGGCGCCGCGCCGGTGCCGCGTCAGGCACTGTCGGCCTGACCGGCGGGTGCCTATTCGCTCATGGCCTCTGGCTCTTCGCGGCCATCCGGCGAACCGCGCAGCGAGGGGTCCGCGACGATGCGCACGTCGACGCCGGGGAGCTCGTCGAGCAGGCGTCCGAGCAGCCGGCGTCCGTCGTTTGAGCTGAACAGGCGGCCGATCCCGCGGCGCGAGCTCGGGGTGCCCATGAACACGTACGTGCTCCGGAGGGACCGTGCGGTTGCGATCGCGACGTCGGCCACGTCCTCAGCCTGCTCGACGTGCAGCCGGGCCCCCAGCATCGACGTCATGCGCCTGAGCTCCTCGAGCCGCTTGCGATCCTCGGCACTCGGCACACGAGCGGGCGGGCGCACCACCAGCACGTCGAGCCCGGCGTCCAGGCGCTGGGCCGACCGCCACGCGCGCCGCACGACATGCTCGGACTCCGGCGCGAGCGTCGCGAGCGCGAGCAACCGCTGGGTGATCGGCTGAGGGCCGGCCTCGCCGGTCGCCGAGAGGCCGTCCTCGTCCCGGCGAACGCTCACGCTGGACCGATCGGAGATCGGCCGACGCACCAGGCGCTTGACCTCGACGTCCTCGGCCACCTGGCGCAGCGCCGTCTCGCGCAACGCCGAGAGGTTCTCGATCTTGAAGAAGTGGTTCAGCGCAGCCGGCACGCGCTCGGGGCGGTAGACCTTTCCCGCCCGCAGTCGAGCGATCAGTTCCTCGGGGGTCAGGTCGACCAGCACGACTTCATCCGCGGAGGAGAGCACCTCGTCGGGGATCGTCTCGCGCACGCGCGCTCCGGTGAGCTGGCTGACCTGGTCTTTGAGGCTCTCCAGGTGTTGCACGTTCACCGAGGAGAAGACGTCTATGCCCGCGTCGAGCACGTCGCGCACGTCCTCGTAGCGCTTCTCGTGCTCGACGCCCGGGGCGTTGGTGTGGGCGAGCTCGTCGATCAGGCACAGCTCGGGTCTGCGGGCGAGCACGGCGGGCAGGTCCATCTCCTCCAGCGCCCTGCCACGATAGATAACGGTGCGGCGGGGGATCGTCTCCAGTCCCTCGGCCTGCGCGATCGTGTCTGCGCGTCCGTGCGGCTCGAGGTAACCGATCGCGACGTCGCGTCCGCTTTCGGCTTCGGACCGGCCCTCCTGCAGCATGCGGTATGTCTTCCCCACACCCGGGGCCATACCGATGAAGACCTTCAGGTGTCCCCGTTCGCTGGACATGGTCGAGCACGGGGACGCTACCGGTGTGAGCTCCTTTGAGACGGGTGCAAGCGCCGCTCGTGGGCCGGCTCGCGCTCGGGGTGCCCTCCGAGCCTCGTGCGCCATAACGGATCAGAAGTGTCCGGGCACCGCGTCCGCGGAGATCTCGCGCGTGTCCTGGGGGGCGGTTCGCAGGATCAGGATCTCCGCCGGCGCTCGCTCGAGCAGCCATCTCAGATCGTCGTAGCCGAGGCCCGAATGTGGATCTTCGTCGGCCGACACGATGATGCGGTCGAAGCTCTCCGCCTCGAGCAGCTGGCGCAACGCGTCGCGGGCGGTGCGCCCGCGGCCGATGCGCGAGTCCACGGACACGCCCTGCGCGGCCAGCTTCTGCTCGATCGACTCGAGCAAAGGCATCCCGCGAGCACACTGGACGGGAAGCGGCGTTCCGAGCGGGAGGTTCATGGGCACAACCGCGAGCAACGCGGGCATCACGGTCGCGTTCTCGGCCTTCGCGAGCCGCACGGCGGCCTCGAAGGAGCGTCTTGAGATGGCCTCGCCGCTGAACGGGAGCAGGATGCGGCGGACCGCGCGTGGACGGTCACGCCTGGCTCGCCGTCCGTTGGGTGGCAGCCAGTAACCCGCGGCGATCCCGAGCAGGATCCCGCCGGCGGCGACGAGCAGGATCACGATCACCGTCATGCGCTCTCCACGGTCGCTCGCGCGGAGCGGTCTGCGACGATCCGCACGTCCACGCCGGGGAGACGCTGCATCAGGCGCTGGGGCAGCGGAACCCGGAGCCGGGCGAGGCCGCGCGAGGGCCGCGAGCGGCCGAGCAGGATATACGTCGTCCCGCGCCTTGAGGCGACCTGGACGACAGCTGCGGCGACGTCGTCGGATTCCTCCTCATACATCTTCGCGCCCAGCACCGAGGCGAGCTGTCGCAGCGCCGCGAGCGCGCGCTCGTCCTCCTCGGAGAGGCGCTGACCCGGCGTGCGCACCCACAGCAGGTCGAGTTCGGCGCCCAGGCGCTGCGCGGAGCGCCACGCTCGGCGCACGAGGCGCTGGGAGCCGGGGTACGGCTCGACGAGGGCGAGCAGGCGCTCGCCCACCGCCTGGGGCGCATCGGCCGCGAGGCTCTCCTCGCGCGAGCCCACCAGCTCAGTGGTCAAGCGCCTGGCGCCCACCTCCTCTGCGACCTGGCGCAGCGCAACCTCACGCAGGGCCGCGAGATTCTCGATGCGGAAGAAGTTGTTCAGCGCGGCGTCGATCCGCTCGGCGGGGTAGATCTTGCCCGCTCGCAGCCGCTCCAGCAGCGCCTCGGGGGTGAGGTCGATGAGCACGACTTCGTCGGCGCGCCCGAGGATCGCGTCGGGGATCGTCTCGCGCACGCGGACGCCGCTCAGCTCGGTGATGTGGTCATTCAGAGACTCGAGGTGCTGCACGTTGAGCGTGGAGATGACATCGATCCCGGTGGCGAGGATCTCTTCGACGTCTTCATAGCGCTTGGTGTGCTCGGTCCCCGGGGCGTTGGTGTGGGCGAGCTCATCGATCAGACATAGCTCAGGCCTGCGATTCAGGACCCCGCGCAGGTCCATCTCCTCCAGTTCGGCCTGGCGGTAGCTGACCCGCATGCGAGGCAGGATCGGCAGGCCCTCCGCCAGCTGGGCGGTCTCGGCCCGGCCGTGTGTCTCGAGCAGCCCGATCACCACATCCCTCCCCGCCTCAAGCTCCGCGCGAGCCTCGATCAGCATGCGGAAGGTCTTGCCGACGCCTGCGGCCATCCCGAGAAAGATCTTGTGGCTTCCACGGCGGCGGTCCGGTGAGGGTGAGGTGGGTTCGTCCGGAGCCAGCCACGTCGCGGGCGTTCCCCCGCCGCCACTTCCGCGTACAGCTTCCATCGGAACATTGTCGTGCACTTCCTCGGTGAGGACGGCCGCGTTTCGCCCAACGTCACAACATCGTCATGGCGAGGACGGGAATCGTCACGCGAACTTAACGGCGAGGGACGCACAATCGATGCTTCTGCAGGTTTCACACGAAGGGAACGAGTGTCCTCGCTTGCCCGACAGCTCTCCACCGATCGTGGTGAACGGTGGAGCGAGCAACCGCAAAGAAGGCCCGGCATCCGGGCGCGCATCCGCGTTTGGTTCCGCCGGGCGAGCCTGGACGAGCTCCTGGCGGAGGGCGTGACCCCCGCTGAGAGCCCCGAGCTCGCACACCGAGCGATGCAGCTCACCCGCGCACGGCATCGGCGCGCGCTCGCCAAGAGCCTCGAGGAGGCGCTCAGCGTCGCGCAGGGAGAGCGGCGCTGGCGCACCGCTTGCCCGCCGCTGGCGACGCGCGACGTCCGGGCCTCGCGCTCGGAGCTGATCCAGCTCGCTCAGGTTCTGCGCGAGAACAGGGACGTCTACGCGAGTGGCGTGGCACTCACGCAGCGGCTGCTCACTGACGGCACGGGTCCGCTGTATCTGTACGGGCGCGATGACGAGCTCTGGCACGCGGCGCGCGATGCCCTCGCCGCGCTCGACGGTCGCATCTCCCTGGCACGCTCGTCCTAGAGCCCGGCGCGGCCCGCGGCGCTCCGCACCGTCTCAAAACGCTCGCGCACGTCGGCGCGATCGGCCTCCTCCGGCACCGATTCCTCGCTCGAGCGGAGGATCATGTCGGCCTGCGCGATCAGCACTTGGCGCTCGGCGGTGGACGTCGCGTAGTCCATCACCTTGGCCAGCGCTTCGAGCTGGCGGATCATCACGGCTGGCATTCCCCGGCTGGCCTGGCGGATCTTCTCGTGCGCGCGCTCGACCAGGCGGCGAAAGCCGACGGTGACGGTGATCACGCGCACACGGCCGGTCGCGTCGCGATGCACGGCGTTCGGCTGCCAGTGAACCGCGACCTTGCAGAGGGCGTCGCCGAGCCAGTCGATGCAGGCGAGCGCCGTGAAGGTGTCGTTGACGGCCGGCGACAGCGCGCGGATCGCGATCTCCACGAGCTGATCGACCGCGAAAGAGAGATCCTGGGTGAGGGTCCGGTAGGAGCCCGTCGCATGCGCGCCGCCAAGAGCACGTGCCACGCCCGCCGCGGCGTCGGCCGGCCAGACGTCAGCGAGAGGCTGGCCCTCGACGACGAAATGGCCGGGCCGATGCAGCAGGCGGATCACGGCGCGGCTCCGTATCGCTATCCCGATCAGCCTGTCGACACGCACGAACTGGAGGTAGCCACTTGCAGGCGCGCGCACGACGCCGCTGTCCTCGTCGAGCCGAACGACCAGCTCCGAGAGCGACGGCCCGGCCTTGCGCTGCTCCGAGGCGGGTGTTCCGACGTCCGCGTCGATCGCCCCCGAGAGGTCGCCGGCGATGCTCGCGATGACCTGTGGCAGCTGGATCGACTTGGCGATGTGGTCGATGAAGAGGACCAGCACGGCCACGTCGAGAAGCACGAGCGCGAGCGTCACGGTGATCGACAGGTGGGGAACGAATTCCCCGTGACTGTCGGGCCCGATCGAGACGAGCGTGAGGATCGCGTACACGAAGGTCGCAACGAACGTCCCGAGCGTGACCTGCGTGATCTGGTCGCGGATGAAGTTGCGCAGCATGCGCGGCCCGAACTGCGTCGAGGCGAGCGTCAGGGTGACGATCGTGATCGAGAAGACGAGCGTCACGACCGTGATCACCGCCGCCGCGATCGTGGTCAGGATCTGGCGGGCGGCATCGGCGCTGCCGCTGTTCAGGAACGACGGGAGGTGGAGCGAGCCGTCGTAGGCCGCTCGGTCCAACGCGTAGGTCCCCGCGAACAGTCCCGCCGCGAGCGCGATCTCAAGCGTCGGTACCAGCCACAGGTTCGTGCGCAGCGCTTCGCGACGCCACGCCGAGAGCCCTGGCAGGGCGCGCATCAAAGCGGAGACATTTCGTTAGCTGAACAGCGTCCGCGAGCGGGAGCGTGAAGAGAGCGAAGATGGGGGCGCATGGTGGTTCGGGCAGAAGCGAGCGGCGCCGACCAGTCTTCCCGGCTCACCGATCTGAAAGATACTGCCCCGACTCCCCCGCAACGGAAACGGCCCGTCGAGACGCCGCTATCGACGCCGCTCAGTAAGACGCCGGTCGGACACGATTCTGTGAAGCCGGCGCTGATAGTTAGGGCACGCGATCAGTCACAGAAGCGATAGCCGACGCCCGGCTCGGTCTTGATGTAGAGCCACGCGCTCGCATCCGGTCCCTCGATCTTGTGACGCAGGTTGGCTATGTGCGTTCGCAGCAGGGGCGCGTCGCTCGCATAGGCAGAGCCCCACACCTCGCTGAGCAGCGCCCGGCTGGTCATGAGGCGGCCCCGGTTGCGGGCCAGCGCTGACAGCAGCTTGAACTCGATCGGTGTCAGCTTAACCTCACGGCCGTCGCGCCGGACGGTGTGCGCGGCCAAGTTGATCTCGAGGCCCTTCACCGTGAGGCTCGCCTCCTCCTCGGAGGAGGCGACGCGGCGGAAGACCGCCTCCAGACGGGCCAGGAGCTCGCGGGCCGAGAAGGGCTTTGTGATGTAGTCGTCGGCGCCCGCCCGCAACGCGAGGACCTTCTGCTCCTCCTCGTCGAGCGCGGAGAGCACGAGGATCGGCATCGTGCTCCACGACCGCAGCTCTGCGCAGAGCTCGATGCCGCTGCCGTCCGGGAGCATCACGTCGATGATCGCAGCGTCGGGCGGTTCGCGGGCGGCGAGGTCGAGCCCCTGGGCAAGCGTCGCGGCCACGCTCACCTCGTAGCCCGCCTCGCGCAGGATCACGCGCAGTGCCCTGACGATCTGCGGCTCGTCGTCGCACACGAGGACCCGCAGTGAGCGCGAAGCCGCTGACGTGCTACCCCCCGAGGAGGTTATGGACGATCAGGTCGATCAGCTTGATGCCGATGAACGGCGCGATGATCCCGCCGAGACCATAGATCCAGAGGTTGCGCCGCAGCAGGGCGCTTGCGCCGATCGGCCGGTAGCGTACTCCCCGCAACGACAGCGGGATCAACAGCGGGATGATGATCGCGTTGAAGATGATCGCGGAGACGATCGCGCTGCGAGGTGAGCCGAGGCCCATCACGTTGAGCACATGCAGGGGGCTTTTGCCGCCCGGAGTCGCCGCCCACGTCGTTACGAATATGGCGGGCAGGATCGCGAAGTACTTGGCGACGTCGTTGGCGATCGAGAAGGTCGTGAGTGCGCCGCGAGTGATGAGCAGCTGCTTTCCCACCTCGACGATCTCGATCAGCTTCGTCGGGTTGGAGTCGAGGTCGACCATGTTGCCGGCCTCGCGGGCGGCCTGCGTGCCCGTGTTCATCGCAACGCCAACGTCGGCCTGGGCCAGCGCGGGCGCGTCGTTCGTCCCGTCTCCGGTCATCGCGACCAGCCGCCCGTCCCGCTGCTGTTCGCGGATCAGCTCGAGCTTGGCCTCAGGGGTGGCTTCGGAGAGGAAGTCGTCGACGCCCGACTCCTCGGCGATCTTGGCGGCCGTGAGCCGGTTGTCGCCCGTGACCATGATCGTCTTGATGCCCATCGCGCGCAGGTGGTCGAAGCGGACGCCCATGCCCTCCTTGATCGTGTCCTTGAGGTAGATCACGCCGAGCACCTGGTTGTCGCGCGCAACGGCCAGCGGCGTGCCGCCCTCGCGACCAATGCGGTCGAGCTGCGCCTGCAGCTCAGCAGGTGGGGAGCCTCCTTCACGCTCTACCAGCTGGACGATCGCGTCACCTGCGCCCTTGCGCAGCCGCCTGCCGTCGAGGTCGACGCCGCTCATCCTCGTCTGCGCGGTGAAGGGAACGAAGTTGGCGTTCAGCGTGGACATGTCGTGCTCGCGGATGCCGTACTGCTTGGCGAGCACCACGATCGAGCGACCCTCGGGCGTCTCGTCGGCGAGCGAGGAGAGCTGCGCGACCTCAGCCAGCTCGGACTCGGGCACCCCCGGCATCGGCACGAACTCCGACGCCAACCGGTTGCCGATCGTGATCGTCCCGGTCTTGTCGAGCAGCAGCACGTCCACGTCGCCCGAAGCCTCGACGGCACGTCCGGAGAGCGCGAGCACGTTGCGGCGCACGAGCCGGTCGATTCCGGCGATTCCGATCGCCGACAGCAGCGCGCCGATCGTAGTCGGGATCAGCGCCACGAGCAGCGCGATCAGCGTCGTCTCGGAGATCGAGGTGCCCGCGAACAGGCCGAAGGGACGCAGCGTCGCGACGACGATCATGAAGATAAGCGTCAGCGCCGCGAGCAGGATGTTGAGTGCGATCTCGTTGGGCGTCTTGCGTCGCTGTGCGCCCTCGACGAGGGTGATCATCCGGTCGAGGAACGACTTGCCGGGCTCTTGTGTGATTTCGACTTCAATCCGGTCAGAGGTGACACGCGTGCCTCCTGTCACCGCGCTGCGGTCGCCGCCGGACTCCCGGATCACCGGCGCGGACTCGCCGGTGATCGCCGACTCGTCCACCGTGGCGATTCCCTCGATCACGGTGCCATCGCCGGGAATCAGCTCGCCGGCCGGCACGATCACGATGTCGCCGCGCGTGAGCTCCGCTGCCGCCCTCGTCGAACCGTCTCGCATTTTCGCGACGGTCTCCTTGCGCATCGCTCGCAGCGTGTCAGCCTGAGCGCGGCCACGTCCCTCGGCGAAGGCCTCCGCCATGTTGGCGAACACGACCGTCAGCCACAGCCAGAACGAGATCACGAACGTGTACCAGGCCGGCTCGTGACCGCCGCCGAGCGGGTTGCCGCCGAACACCTGGATCAGCCACGTGACGGTCGTGATGACCGACCCGATCTCGACGACGAACATGACCGGGTTGTGGATCTGCACGCGCGGGTCGAGCTTCTTGAAGCTGTCGATCAGCGCGCGCACGACGATGTCGCGCTGGAACAGCGAGATGGCCTGTCGTTCGTGGGCTGCCGGCACCTGCTGCCGTTCGGGGGCTGGGGGCATCTGGGTCGACATCTAGTGCGTTACTCCCGTCAGGCGATCGAGTGCGAGGTTGAGTTCGAGCGCATTCACTCCGGGCTCACCGGAGAACCCGATCCCGCGTGCGTCTGTGTACTTGGAGATCAGCGCGTCCACGGTTGCAAGTGAGAGGTGTCGCACGGACGCTATGCGGTGAGCTTGAATGCGGGCGTTCGCCTGCGAGATTTCGGGGTCAAGGCCCGACCCGGAGCTGTTGGCGGCGTCGACCGGTACCCGCGCGGCGCCGAGCCCGGGGTTGTATGGACCCTCCAGTTCGATGTATCCCTTGACGTGTTCGGCAATCGCTTCCTCGGTCGCTTTGCTGTTGGGGCCGAGGTTCGAGAACGTCGATGCTGCGGCGTTGTCGGCTCCACCTTCGGTGGCCGACGGACGCGTCTGGAAGTAACGCGGGTCCGGTTCGGTGACGACCGCGCCTTTTTCTTCGACCACCTTGCCGTTCTTCAGCTTCGGGTCCGCAAACGCTTGGCCGATGATCTTCGAGCCGACGAGCTTGCCGTTCACGTGCACCTGCTGCCCGTTCGCGTTTCCCGGAAACGCGACCTGACCGACGCCCGTGATGAAGAGCGGATAGACGAGTCCCAGGAGGATCGTGAAGACGATGATGGCGATGGCGGAGGTGATGATGTCGCGGCGCATGTCAGTAGAGGTGAGGCGTCAGGCCCTGGACGATCGGTCCGAGCAGCAGGGCGGGGAAGAACGTGAGCGCGCCGACGAGGATGATCACGCCGATCAACAGCACCACGAAGGTCGGGTTGTCGGTGCGCATCGTGCCGAGCCCAGCCGGCGTGACGCGCTTGCCCGCCAGGGCGCCCGCCACTGCGAGTGCGAACAGGATCGGTGCGTAGCGCGCGAACAGCATGTCAAAGCCCCCGAGCAGGTCGGCGAAGGTGATGCCGTGCGAGCCGACGCTGCCCGCGCTCGGCTGGATGAACCCGCCGTAGCCCGCGAACGCCGAGCCGTTGTTGTTGGCCTGGGAGAGGTAGGCGTAGAAGGACTCCGAGAAGCCCTGCGGGCCGCCGGCTGCGGCTTTCGAGATCGATTCGCGCCCGGCGTGACTGGCGGTGGCCAGCGCCGTGCAGAAGAGCGCGGCCAGCGGCGTGATCAGGATGCCCAGCCCCGCGAGCTTTATCTCCCTCGCCTCGAGCTTCTTGCCCAGCCACTCGGGTGTCCGCCCGACCATCAGCCCACCGATGAACACAGCGAGCAGGACGTACAGGAGGATCGAGTAGAGGCCCGTGCCGACGCCACCGAAGATCACCTCGCTGGCCGACAGGTTGGCGAAGGGCACCGCTCCGCCGATGCCGGTGAAGGACTCGATGGCGCTGTTTACGGCGCCGCAAGAGGTGACGGTCGTGACGACGTCGAACAGCGCCGATCCCGCGATCCCGAACCGCTGCTCCTTGCCTTCGAGATTTCCGCCGCTCGAGCCCGCGAGCACGTGGGTGTGAAGGCCGGCGGCGTGCTGTGCAGGTGAACCGTGCGCCTCGGCGATGTAGGCGACCGCGGCCGCGCCGAGGAACATCACAATCATCGTGGCGTAGATGGCGTAGCCCTGACGGCGGTTGCCCGTCATGCGTCCGTACGCGAACACGAGCGCCGCCGGGATTATCAACACCAAGAGCATCTCGAAGAAGTTGGTGAAGGCCGTCGGGTTCTCGAACGGGTGGGCGGAGTTCGTATTGAAGAAGCCACCGCCGTTGGTGCCCAGCATCTTGATCGCCTCCTGTGAGGCGACCGGTCCCATCGCGATCGATTGTGTGAGGCCGGTGATCGTGTGGACCGTCAGGTAATTGCTGAAGTTCGCGATCACGCCCTGCGAGACGAGCACGATCGCGGCGATGACCGACAGCGGCGCGAGCACGTAGAGGATCGTGCGCACGAGGTCCTGCCAGAAGTTGCCGAGGCTCTTGCCGGTGCGCCCGATGATCCCCCGGATGAGCGCGACGGCGACGACGATCCCGACGCCGGCTGACAGCCAGTTCTGAACCGTCAGCCCGATCATCTGGCTGAGGTAGCTCATCGTCGTCTCGCCGCTGTAGTACTGCCAGTTGGTGTTCGTCATGAACGACGACGCGGTGTTGAACGTGACGTTCCACGGCGCCGCCTCGAAGCCGAGCGGGTTCAGCGCGTGCGGCACGTAGAACCACTCCTGCGTGCGCAATATGAGGTACAGCAGCAGCCACCCCGCGAGCGAGAAGATGATCAGGCTTTTCGCATAGGCCTTCCAGTCCTGCTCACGGTTCGGATCGACGCGAACCACTTTGTAGAGAAAGCGTTCGGGCCCTCCGAAGATCGGCGTGAGGAACACCCTCTTGCCGGTGTACACGCTCGCGAGGTAGCCGCCGAACGGGATCGCGAGCGCGGTCAGGATGACCGCGAACAGAACTATTGTGAGCCAGCCGAGGAACGTCATCGGCTAGAGCTTCTCCCCGCGGATCAGCGCGTAGAAGAGGTAGACGATCACAATCACGGAGACGACGAGGCCGAAGAAGTCGGCCCCGCTCATGTGCGCGATGAAGAACCCGAGGGGAACCGACACGCTCATACCCGGTCGATGCCCTCGATGATGAGCAGCAGGATCGCAAACATTACGATCCCGAGAACTATTGCGACGACGTCCACGCCGCCACTATGCGTGCGAAATCGTCACGGCCGCATAACGAATGTTCGCTGCGGCATAACGATTTCGTGACGGTGCTGCCAAACCGGCGCGCCGCGCGAAGAGTCAGTCAGTGAATCGGTAGCCGACGCCTGGGTCGGTGACGATGTAGCGAGGCGTCTCGGCGTCATGCGGCTCGATCTTGGCGCGCAATCGGGCGATGTGCGTTCGCAGCGGCTGGATGTCGTCGACGTACTCGGGACCCCACACCTCGGCGAGCAGCTTGCGGTGTGTCATCAGGCGCCCGCGGTTGCGCGCGAGCGCCCGCAGCAGGTCGAACTCGATCGGGGTGAGATGGACTGGCTCGCCGTCACGGCGTACGATGCGCGCCGCGAGATCGATCTCGAGGCCGTCCCTTTCGATGCTCGGCTCGCCCTCCGCCCGACCTGCGCGGCGCAGCGCTGCCTGCAGACGGGCCACGAGCTCGCGGGTGCCGAACGGCTTCGTGATGTAGTCGTCGGCGCCCGCCTCGAGTGCCCTCACCTTCTGGTCCTCCTCGCCGACGGCGGATAGCACGAGGATCGGCATCTCGCTCCACTCGCGCAGCCGGCGCGTCACCTCGACGCCATCGAGGTCCGGAAGTACCAGGTCCACGATCGCCGCGTCCGGCGGGCGCACAGCGGCCACGTCGAGCGCCTCTGAGGCGGTTTCTGCAGGGACGGCGTCGAATCCCGCCTCGCGCAGCACGACCTTCAGCGCGCGTACTATCTGGGGCTCATCGTCGACCACCAGCACGCGTGGGGGCTTCGCTGCCGCCGTCGACTCCTGACGGGTCACGGCGCGGGCTCTCGCCCGTGGGCCGGCGCGACGGGCCGCCCTCGCTCACCGTTGCCGGCTGCCTCGGGGGGAGCTACGGCCGGCGGCTGCTCCGGGGACTCCTCGAGCGGGAATTCGAACACGAAGGTGGCACCCTGGCCGGGCAGGGACTCCACGTGCAGCGACCCGGCATTCGCCTCTGCGAAGCCACGAGCGATGGCGAGGCCCAAACCGGAGCCACGGTGTTCGCTGCCGGGTGTGCCGGCACGGTAGAACGGCTCGAAGACGCGCTCCAGTTGGGCCGGCGGGATGCCGGGGCCACGATCGACGATGCGTACGATGATGCGGTCGCCCCGCCGTCTCTGCCCGTCTGAGAGCTCTCGATCCGTCGCGCCAGTACGCATTGCGCCAGCGAGGCTGAGAACGGCGCGTGCCCGCACCGACACCGGATGTCCGCCCGAGTGCCGCCGCGCGTTCTCCAGAACGTTCACGAACGCGCGCTCCATCTGCACCGCGTCGAGCCTGACGAGCGGCAGGTTGCGGTCGATCGAGAGCGCAAACTCCTGCGGTGCAGCGGCCAGCTCGTCGATCGCCGCGCGCAGCAGCTCCTCGATCGAGGTCCATTGCATGCGCGGCTCGGCCGCGTCGGCTTCCAGACGCGAGAGATCGAGCAGGTTGTCGACGAGCCGCGAGAGCCTTCTCGTCTCCTCCCGGATCACCGCCACCATCTCCTCGCGCTCTTGGGATGAAAGCGACGGGGATCCGATCGCGTCGCCGGCCGCCGAGATGGCCGTCAGCGGCGAGCGCAGATCGTGCGAGACTGCGCGCAGCAGCGCCGTCTTGACGGTGTCGGCGCGTCGCAGCGCCGCCGTCTCGACGACCCCGCCGAGGAGCGTCTCGCGCTCCAGCGCGGCGCTCAGCAACGACTCGAGCGCGGGCACGACCCGCTCCTGCAGCCTGCGCAGGCTCGCCTCGGAGCTGTCGGCTCCCACCAGCAGGGTGCCCAGCCGACGGCTGCCTTCGCGCAGCGGGAAGGCGACGGTGCGCTCGTCCCCCTCCACCGCCTCCATCTCGATCGCGGCCGACTTCAGCTCCAGCGTCTGCGCGAGGCGAGCCGCGGCGGTCGGCAGCGCCACGGCGAGGCTGTTGCCGCGCAGTAGCAGGCGAGCCATCTCGGCGGCGAGGTCGGCCTCGCGCCGTCGCTCCTGCGCGTCACGCGTGCGCGCGCGCGTGATCGCTGCAACCGAGCTTGCGATGGCGGCGACGACGAGGAAGACCACCAGCGCAACCCAGTTGGTCGAGTCCCTGATCTCAAAGCCACCGACGGGAGGGAGGTGGAAGAAGTTGAAGGCCGCGGCGCTGAGCACGCCCGTCGCGACGCCGAACCACACGCCCCACGTGATCGACACCACCAGCACAGCGGGGATGTAGAGCACGCTGAGCGACACCACGGGCGCGACGTGCTTCAGCGGGTAGACGATCAGCGTGCAGAGCGCCACCGCGCCCACCGCGACGAGGACGCCGACCCGCCGCGAGGGCGGCTCCGGGGCGAGCAGAAAGCCAAATGGCGGCGACACCGCAGACCAGCGTAGTGCGGAACGGGGCGGGAGTTCCATTCCCGCCCCGTTCGCTGCGCCCTACGCGACGGGTCTTGGCTTGGCCACCGGCCCCGGCTCCTCCTATCCCGTCGCGCCGCATATGATCGGCCAGGTGGGCGCGGCCCGCGTAACGATCTCGTGATCTCGTCGCCCGGGTCGTTCGTCGCCGTCGGGCGAGCCTCCTAAAGCCGGCTCACGCCGACATGTCCGGGCCCTACTTCGGCCGCGGCCGGCCGCCGGGGAACGCCAACCGCAGGATCGTGCGATGCACGGTTCCGAGCTGCTTGTGGAGCGGGCCTGTGTTGTAGGGCAGGCCGTAGCGGCGGCAGATGTCCCGTACGCGGGGGGCGATCTCGGCGTAGCGGCTGGAGGGCACGTCGGGGAACAGGTGGTGCTCGACCTGAAAGCTGAGGTTGCCCGAGAGCAGGTGAAACAGCGGGCGGCCGTCGATGTTCGCCGATCCGAGCAGCTGGCGGACGTACCAGCCGCCGCGCGTCTCCTCGGCGAGGACCTCCTCGCTGAAGGTGTACGTCTGGTCGGGGAAATGCCCGCAGAAGATGATCGAGTGCGCCCACACGTTGCGCACGATGTTCGCCGTGAAGTTCGCCGCGAGCGTCGATTTGAACGCGCGGCCGGAGAGCAGTGGGAAGGCGATGTAATCCTTCACGATCTGGCGCCGCGCCTTGACGCCGATCGCCTTCAGCTCGGCCAGCGCCTTTGACTTCGGCTTCTCACCCGAGCGGATCGCGTCGAAATTGAGGTCGTGCAAGGCGACGCCCCACTCGAAGAAGCCCATCAGCACGAGGTTGTAGAGCGGTTGCGCCAGGTAGATCGGGTGCCAGCGCTGGTGCGGATCGATCCGCATGATCTCGTAGCCGAGGTCGCGGTCCTTGCCGCGGATGTTCGCGAAGGTGTGGTGCTCGTAGTTGTGCGAGTGCCGCCACGCGTCCGCGGGCGAGGCGGTGTCCCAGTCCCAGTTGCGCGAGTTGATGTCCGGATCGTTCATCCAGTCCCACTGTCCGTGCATCACGTTGTGGCCGATCTCCATGTTCTCGAGGATCTTTGCGAGCGAGAGGGCGGAGGTGCCCAGCAGCCACAGCGGCGTGCTGCGCGAGCCGATGAGGAGCGCGCGAGCGGCGAGCACAAGCCGGCGGTGTAGCGTGATGACCGAGCGGATGTAGCGTGCGTCGCGCTCGCCGAGGTCCGCATAGACCTCGTCGTGAATCGCGTCGAACTCGCGGCCGAGCCGCTCGACCTGCTTCGGCGTGAGGTGCCTCAGCGGGGTCTCATCCTGCTCGAAGGACGGCGGGTCCGCCCGTCCTGTTTGTCGCGGCGAGACTGGTGGAGTGTCGATCTGGGCGGCGGACATAGGGGTACCTCCGGTGGTGGTGGCTTTCAGAGCTCGATCTCGACCGCGCCCTCGGGCGCGTTGATGCACGTGCGCAGCAGCTCGCCGCGCTGACCATGTACGCGGCCGGTGCGCAGGTCGCGCACCTGTCCCGAGCGCAGACGGCCGACGCAGCTGTGGCAGATCCCCATGCGGCAGCCGTGCGGCAGCTCGATCCCGGCCTCCTCGCCGGCGAGCAGGATCGGCTGCTCTCCATCGCTGCTCGCCCGCACGCCGCTGGCGCAGAAGTCGATCGTGCCGCCCGCGCCGCGTTCGCCGCCTCCGATCCGTCCTTCCGGCTGGAAGTGCTCGACGTGCATCCGTGCGGGGTCCCCGTCGGTGCGCCAGCGCTCGCCCAGCGCCTGAAGCAGGCCGCTCGGCCCGCACACGAACGCCTCGCGCTCGCGCCAGTCGGGACAGACCGTGTCGAGTGCCTTGGGGGTCAGTCGTCCCTGCACGCCGGTCAGCCGCTCCTGCAGCCGATATCCGCGATGTCGCCGGTCGAGCTCGAGCAGCTCCTCGCGGAAGATGACCTGCTCGGCGCTGCGGGCACTGTGAATGTGTACGACGTCCTCAAGCCGCCGCCGCCCGGCGAGGCTGCGCAGCATGCTCATGATCGGGGTGATCCCGCTCCCGGCGCTCACGAACAGCAGGCGCGGCGGCAGCGGATCCCCGAGCACGAAGGTTCCTTCGACTCCGCCGAGACGCACGATCGTGCCAAGGCGCACGCGGTTGAACAGATAGGGCGAGACCTTGCCGCCCTCCACCAGCTTCGGCGTGATGGCGATGCGCCCGTCGCGGCATTCGGGGTCGGACGTCAGCGAGTAGGCGCGCCACTGGTGGATCCCGTCGACCTCGATTCCGAGCCGCAGGTACTGACCCGGCTGGTGACCCTCCCATTCCCAGCCCGGCTTGATCGTCACCGTGACTGCGTTTGCGCTGGCGCGCTCCACGCGCTCGACCCTGCCGCGCATCTCCCGCGTCGACCACAACGGGTTGACGAGCTCGAGGTAGTCGTCCGGCAGCAGCGGCGACGTGAACGACCCGACCACGCGCAACGCTCGCCGCCGGACTCCAGACACGCGGGGGGTCGCGCCGCGCTCAGCCACGCTCGCCGGCCCGCTGCTCGGAGGGGACTTGAAGTGGAGTGATGAAGATCCGCATTACGTCCTGAGATGATGTTACCTCAAATGAGGTTACATGAAACACGGTATCCTCGGATCGTGATGGCAAGTGTGAGCTCGGACACAAAGACCGCAGCGGCCGGAGACCGGGAGGCGAGCGCCGGCGCCGACCTGACGATCGAGCAGCTGGCGGCCGAGGTCGGCATGTCGGTGCGCAACATCCGCAACCACCACTCTCGCGGCCTGCTGCCGGCGCCCGAGGTCCGGGCACGGGTCGGCTACTACGGAGCGGAGCACGTCGCGCGCCTGCGGCTGATCCTCGACCTGCAGGCCGACGGCTTCAACCTCGCCGCGATCGAGCGCCTGATGAGCGCCTCGGGCGGCTCGGCCGCGCGCCTGCTCGGGCTGCGCAACGCGATGACCGCGCCGTTCGAGAGCGAGACTCCCGAAGTCGTGACCGGCGAGGAGCTCCTGCAGCGCTTCGGCGTCGTCGACGCCAGGGACGTCGAGCGGATCCGCAAGCTCAAGCTCCTGGTCCCACTCGGCGACGACCGCTTCGAGGTCCCCAGCCCGGCGCTGATGAAAGCTGCCGAGCAGGTGACGGAGCTCGGGATCTCGCTGCACGCGGCCCTGTCCCTGGTCGAGCGGGTGAGCCGCGACTGCGAGTCGATCTCTCGCGCGTTCGTGAGGCTCTACCTGAAGGAGCTCTGGGAGCCCTTCATCGAGGGCGGCCAGCCCGAGGAGCGATGGGACGAGGTGACCGAGGCGATTCGAGCGCTGCGCGCGATCGCATCTGAGGCGCTGCTCGCGATCTTCAAGCAGCGGATGAGCGCAGAGGTCGAGGCAGCCTCCGCCAAGCTGCTCGAGCAGCACGTCAAGCGCTCGCGCTGAGGGCGCTCAGGGTCAGCCGCCGGGCGCCGGCGGGAGGCGCGACGGAGCGCCGTACGGCACGAGTACCTCGGGCAGCTGCACCGACCCATCCGCACGCTGGCCGTTCTCCAGCAGGGCGACGATCGTGCGCCCCACCGCCACCGCAGTGCCGTTGAGCGTGTGCGGCGTCAGCGTGCGCTTGTCGCGACGCATACGGATGTTCAGGCGCCGCGCCTGATAGTCGGTCGTGTCCGAGCACGAGGTCAGCTCGCGGTAGCGGCTCTGGCTCGCAAGCCACACCTCGCAGTCGTACTTCTTGGCGGCCGAGCTGCCGAGCTCGGCCACCGCGATGTTCATCACCCGATACGGGAGGCCTAGCTCGCCGAGGATTTCCTCCTCGATCGAGAGGATCCGTTCGTGCTCGGCCCTCGCCTCCTCGGGGGCGACGAAGCTGAACATCTCGACCTTGTCGAACTGGTGCACGCGGAAGATCCCGCGCGTGTCCTTGCCCGCCGCGCCCGCCTCGCGTCGGAAGCACGACGAGAAGCCGGCGTAGCGAAGCGGCAGGCGCCCTGCCTCGATGATCTCGCCGTCGTGAAGCGAGGCGAGCGCCACCTCTGAGGTGCCGACGAGGTACAGCTCATCCTCCGGCAGCTGGTAGATCTGCTGCTCGGTGTCGGGCAGGAAACCGGTCCCGTAGAGCGCCCGCTCGCGCACGAGCACGGGTGGGATCACGGGTTCGAATCCATGTCCGCAGAGCTTCTGGATCGCCCAGCGTACGAGGGCGAGCTCGAGCATCACGAGCTCCCCTTTCAGGTAGGCGAAGCGCGATCCCGACACGATCGCGGCGTGGTCCATGTCGATCATCGCTCCGGCCAACTCGAGGTGGTCGCGGGGCTCGAAGTCGAGCTCGGGGACGGCGCCGACCTCCCGCACGAGCTCATCCTCTGGCCCCGCGGCAGCAGTCGGATCGGGCAGGTTGGGGAGCGGCGCGAGCGCCTCGTGCAGGTCGCGCTCGATAACGACCAGCTCCTGCTCGAGCTCCTTGACGCGCGCTGCGACCGATCGCATCGCCTCGATCTCGCGCTCACGCTCCGCCGTGTCGCTCGCGGCACGAATCCGCGCGCTGGCGTCGTTCTGCTCGGCGCGCAGGCCCTCGAGCCCGGGCAGCAGCGCCCGTCGGCGCTGGTCCAGCTCCAGCACGCGGTCCACGGCGCCGGCAAGGCGCTCGTCGCGCCGCCGCAGCGCCGCGCGGACGGCCTCGGGTTCATCGCGGATGCGCTTCAGGTCGAGCACGGGTGGGCGGGCTCGGTTCCCCGCGGCCGTCCTATTTGGTCGACAGGGTGATGTTCGTGGACGGCGCCTGCTGCGCGTGGAGCCCGGAATACCTCGCGAGGAAGGCTGCCACGGCCTGCGCATCTCCGCCGACGACGATGTTCTCCGGCATGATCGCGCCGGAGAAGCCACCGTTATGGATCGCGTAGAGCACCTGTTCCGGGTTCTCCTTGCGGATGTTGAAGTTCGGGCCGTTCTGTTTGATGCGGTTGCCGATGCTCGTCGCCGAGCCCTGCGCGCCGACGACGCCGAGCGTGTGGCAGCCGGAGCAGTGGTCGCGGAAGAGCACCGCCCCGTG
>DATMQG010000004.1:0-63848 GCA_035566835.1 Solirubrobacteraceae bacterium | reverse complement strand
CCTCGCTCCGTGCGCGGCGAGATCGACGTGCTGCGAGGAGCGCAGGCACGCGACTACATGAGCTCCGTGCGCGAGCGCACCGCCGAGCTGATCGCGCGGCGCGGTGTCGGCGACGGGGTGGTGTGCGAGATGGTGCTGCGTCACGAGCTCCAGCACGCGGAGACGATGCGCCAGACGATGGCGATCGCCGGACTCCTGCCCACCGATGAGGTGTCGATCCTCGACCGGCCGCTCGAGCCGCCGCTGGCGCAGGAGTGGGTCGAGATTCCGGCGGGGCCGTTTGCGATCGGATCCGGGCCAACGGGCTTCGCGTACGACAACGAGCGTCCGCGCCACACTGTCGATGTGCCCGCGTTCCGGATCGCGCGCCGCCCGGTGACGAATGCGAGCTGGATGCACTTCAGCGAGGGCGGCGGATACGAGCGCAGGGAGTGGTGGTCGGATGAGGGCTGGGCCTGGAAGGAGGAGTTCGACATCACCCATCATGCGGGCATGGCGGCCGGTCACCCGCAAGCGGCGGCCTGCCACGTCTCCTGGTTCGAGGCCGATGCCTTTGCCAGAGCCCACGAAGCTCGCCTTCCGAGCGAGGCTGAGTGGGAGAAGGCGGCGACCTGGACCCAGGCAAGCGGTGAGCAGCGGAGCCGTCGGCCGGCCGAGGATGGCACCGGCACGCTCGTCTCCGGGAAGGCCGACACGGTCGCCTCCGGGAAGGCCGGAGCGCTGGCCGGAGTCTGGCGGGTGTGGGAATGGACCGAGAGTCGCTTCGCAGGCTATCCGGGCTTCGTGGCCCGCCCGTACCGGGAGTACTCTGAGGTGTTCTTCGGAGCGGACTACCGGGTTCTCCGCGGCGGCTCGTGGGCTACGAGCGCCCGCGTCGCAACCCCCACCTTCCGCAACTGGGATCTGCCGCAGCGGCGGCAGATCTTCGCGGGAGTTCGCCTGGCAGGTGACGTGTGATGGAGCCACTCACCGGCGCCGATGAGATCATCCAGATCGACTCGCATCTGGACGGCTCGGAGGAACGCTCGCTCGCCGAGGATGTCCTCGACGGACTCACGCGCCCGTTCAAGGAGCTGCCCCCCAAGCACTTCTACGACGCTCGCGGGGCGGAGCTGTTCGACCGCATTTGCGATCTGCCCGAGTACTACCCGACGCGGGCCGAGCGTGCGATCCTCGAGCGGAGCGCCGAGGAGCTCGCGCGCTTGACCGGGGCGGTCGAGCTGGTGGAGCTCGGCTCGGGCACTGCGGCCAAGACGCGGGTCCTGCTGGACGCGCTGTACGCCGCCGGGACGCTCGAGCGCTACGTGCCCGTAGATGTCACGGAGCGAATGGTGCGCGACTGCGCCGAGGAGCTCGCGCGCGAGTACCCCGGGCTGCGCGTGCACGGGGTGATCGGCGATTTCGAGCGCCATCTCGACCGCGTGCCGCCGTCGGCGGGCCCACGCATCGTCGCGTTTCTCGGCGGCACGATCGGCAACTTCCCCCCGGGCAGCCGCCGCCGCTTCCTGCGCGAGATCGCGCGGCTGCTCGGCCCGGAGGACTACCTGCTGATGGGGACAGACCTCGTCAAGGACCCGGAGGTGCTCGAGGCCGCCTATGACGACGCGCAAGGCGTCACGGCCGAGTTCAATCGCAACGTGCTGCGCGTGCTCAACCGCGAGCTGCAGGCGGACTTCGACCCCGATGACTTCGAGCACGTCGCGTTGTTTGACCGCGAGAACGAGTGGATCGAGATGCGGCTGCGAGCGCGCCGCGAGCACACGACGCTCGTGCGGGACCTCGAGCTGTCCGTGCATTTCGACGCGGGCGAGGAGCTGCGGACCGAGATCAGCGCCAAGTTCACCCCGGCGCGCGTGGGGCGGGACCTCTCGGCGGCGGGCCTGCGGCTCGTGCGCTGGCTGACGGACCCGGAGCAGCTGTTCGCGCTGACGCTGTCACAGCTCAGGTAGGCTCTCCCGCGCCATGAGGCCAGACGGGAGCTCAGCGATCGTCGTCGGCGGTGCCTCCGGGCTCGGCGAGGCGACGGTCCGCACGCTTCACGCACGGGGCGCGCGCGTGACGGTCGCCGACGTCAACGCGGAGAAGGGCGCGGCGCTGGCGTCGGAGCTGGGGCTCGAGTTCGTCCCCTGCGACGTGCGCGAGGAGAAGCAGGTCGAGGCTGCGGTCCAACAGGCCGCGTCGGGCGAGGGGGGGCTGCGGATAGCCGTCTGCTGCGCCGGGACGGGGTGGGCGCAGAAGGTCGCCGGCTCGCGAGGACCGCACCCGCTGCTTCCATTCGAGACGATCATCGCGATCAACCTGATCGGAACGTTCAACGTGCTGCGCTACGCGGCCGCGGCGATGATCGCGAACGACCGATCAGAGACCGGCCAACACGAGGACGGCGAACGCGGCGTCTGCGTCAACACCGCCTCGATCGCTGCCTTCGACGGGCAGGTCGGCCAAATCGCCTACTCGGCGTCGAAGGCGGGCGTGGTGGGCATGACGCTGCCCGCTGCGCGAGACCTGGCCCAATACGGGATCCGGGTCAACACGATCGCGCCTGGCCTGTTCGACACGCCGTTGCTGGCAGCGCTGCCCGAGGAGGGGCGCCACAAGCTCGGCGCCGGCGTCCCCTTCCCGCAGCGCTTGGGCCGCCCCGAGGAGTACGCGCAGCTGGCTTGCCAGATCATCGAGAACCGGATGCTCAACGGCGAGACGATCCGACTCGACGGCGCGTTGAGGATGCCACCCCGGTAGAGCTCTGCGCCGCCCGCCGCCGAGGGGCGCGACGAGCGCTCCCGCGCCGCTCGGCGACGCGAGCGCGTGGCGCCCATTCGGTGTGCAGCGGCTAGAGCCGTTCCACGAGCATCGCCATGCCCATGCCCCCGGCGACGCACATCGACTCGACGCCGTAGGTCACGTCGAGCGTCTCGAGGTCGTTGAGCAGCGTGGTCATGATGCGCGCGCCCGTCATCCCGAAGGGATGGCCGAGTGCGATCGCCCCGCCGAAGGGGTTCAGCTTCTCGTCGTCAATGCCGAGTTCCTCCTTGCACGGCACGATCTGCGCGGCGAACGCCTCGTTGATCTCCACCACGTCGATGTCGTCGATCGCCATGCCCGTGTTCTCCAGCAGCTGCTGGATCGCCGGGATCGGCCCGAGGCCCATGATCTCGGGGCGGATCGCCGCGACGGTGGAGGCGATTATGCGCGCTTTCGGCTTCAGGCCCAGCTCGCCCGCCTTCTCGGCGCTCATCACGAGCAGAGCCGCTGCGCCGTCGTTGAGCGGGCAGGCGTTCCCCGCCGTCACGGTCCCTCCCTCCTTGAAGACGGGCCTCAGGGCGGCGAGCGCCTCGATCGTCGTACCGGGGCGCGGGCCGTCGTCCTTCGTGACGATCTTCTCCGGCACCTCGATCTCGTTGCCTTCCTTGTCGGTCTCTTTGTGCGCGGGTGCGGTGACGGGCACGATTTCCGTCTCGTAGTGGCCGGATTCCTGGGCGGCGACCGCTCGAGTCTGGGAGATCAGCGCCCACTCGTCCTGCGCCTCGCGGCTGACCTTGCAGCGCTCCGCCACGTTCTCGGCCGTCATGCCCATCGAGATGTAGGCGTTATAAAGGGATCCCTCGGACCCGTCGAGCTTTGGATGGAGCTCGAACGGCGCTCCTCCTCCGGAGCGAGAGACCGCCTCGACGCCAGCGGCGATGTACGTGTCGCCCTCGCCCGCCCTGATCGCGTGGAAGGCCATGCGGGTCGTCTGCAGCGAGGAGGCGCAGAACCTGTTCACGGTCGTGCCCGGCACGTGATGGTCGATGCCTGCCAGCAGGGTCGCGTTGCGCCCGACGTTGTAGCCGGCCTCGCCTTCCGCGTTGCCGCAGCCCATCATCACGTCGCCGATCGACCTCTGCTCGAGCTGGGGATTGCGCTCGATCAGGGCCTTCAGCGGGATCGCCGCCAGATCATCGGCGCGGACGGATTTGAGCGACCCCTTGACCGCCCGGCCGATGGGTGTTCTGATGGCGTCGACGATTACGGCTTCGGGCATCTGATCTCTCCTTGGGTTGATGACGGCGAGCGCCGGCGAGGAGTCCGATCCTGCCGGCGCCTGGCCCGAATCCTATGCGACCGTCGCCCAGCCGTTACTAAGCGGCCTCGACCGCCGAGTCGACGCGGCTGGCGAGGTCCTTGTTCTCCGGGACGAACTTGCTCGCGATGAGCGTTGCCCCCTGCGGATCGGAGATGACGGTCATCCTGACCCAGGGAGCGTCGAACGGCGCGACGAGCACCTCGCCGCCGAGCTCACTCGCCCTTGCGGCCGTCGCGTCGGCATCGTCGACCGCGAACGTCACGCTCCAATGCGCGGGCTGGTCGTCCGCGATCGGATTGAGCGTCGCCACGACATCCTCGAAGCCCTCGGGAGCGCCGCTCTGCGCCATCCGCTCGCGGAGCCCGGGATCAGTCTCTTCCAGGAACTCGCCATAGCCCGGCAACCGCCACATCTCGGCGCCGCCGAGCTCGAGCGTCTGCCATCCGAACACCGAGGCGTAGAAGGCCTTGGCGCCATCCGGGTCACGAGTATTGAGGCCATTGAAGTTCAACGAGCCGGACTCGTTGACGATCTGCGAGCCCCTGTGCTCCCTCGCCTGCCAGACGCAGAACGCCGCCCCCTCGCGATCCGCGACTACCGCCATACGGCCGGCGTTCATAACGTTGAACGGGTCCATCAGCACGCGCCCGCCGGCATCCAGCACCTTCGCAGCGCTCTCGTCGGCGCTGTCAACCCAGACGTACGTGTTCCACGTCGCCGTCGGCGGCCCACCCTCGGGCTGCGACCCGACCGCGGCTACGTCGCGGCCGCGGAGGCGAGCGATGAAGTACTTGCCGGGGGACCCGGGCGGCATCGCGTCCTCGAAGTCCCACCCGAAGAGTCCGCTGTAGAAGGCGACGGCGGCCTCCGGATCAGGCTGGCTCGTGTCGACCCAGCATGGAACGCCGGCCAAGTATCCGTTTCGTTCAGGCATTTGTGCTCCCTTCTGACTTGTTTGACACCGCGACGCACCCTACGGTCGATTTAGGCCAGGATCCGTCCTCAAAGGAGAGGACGATGAAGGTCATGAGCCAGACCTCGAGCCGACTTCTGGAACTGTTGTCGCTGCTTCAGGGCCGGCGTGACTGGCCGGGCAACGAGCTGGCCGACCGGCTCGAAGTGTCCGGACGGACGATCCGGCGCGACATCGACCGGTTGCGCCAGCTGGGCTATCCCGTGGAGTCGCTCTCGGGCCCCGCCGGCGGATACCGGCTTCGGGCCGGAACCGCGATGCCGCCGCTGCTCCTCGATGACGAGGAGGCGATTGCGATCGCGGTCGGCCTACGCACCGCCGCCCGCGCTTCCGTGACCGGCATCGAGGAAACGGCCGTGCGAGCTCTCGTCAAGCTCGAGCAGGTGTTGCCGGCGCACCTGCGCCGCCGCGTCGGCGCGCTGAGCTCGGCGACGTTCACGCTCCCGGCCGCGGGGCCGACGGTCGACCCGCAGCATCTGAGCGTGATCGCCGCGGCATGCCGCGACTCGGAGCGCCTGCGCTTCGGCTACCGCAGCCGAGCTGGCATCGACAGCCGCCGCGAGGTCGAGCCCCACTCGCTCGTCAATCATGGTCGCCGTTGGTATCTCGTCGCCTGGGATCCTCGCCGCGACGACTGGCGTACGTTCCGCCTCGACCGCCTGGCCAAGCCGGCCGCGACTGGCGTACGGTTCAGCTCGCGCACGCTGCCGGCGAAGGATGCGGCCGCGTACGTCGAGCAGAGCATCGCCGGAGCGCCAAACCGATTCGAGGCGGTGGTCACTCTGCACGCCGGCGCCGAGGAGATTACCGGCCGCATCCCGGGCTATTGGGGAGCGATCGAGCCGATCGACGCGCAGACTTGCGAGTACAGGACTGGCGACGACGACCTCGGATGGCTGGCGCTGCGTATCGCGATGCTCGGCGTCGACTTCGAGGTGCGCGAGCCGCCCGAGCTGATCGAGCATCTGCGGACGCTGGCGCTCCGTATCAAGCGCGCTGCGCGCTGAGCCGGCCCGACTCGTTGGCCGCCGCCCGCGACGAGGACACAGGCCGGCGCCGCGTCCACGGACGCCAGATCACAGGTCGAGGCGGCTCACGCCCAGCTCGTCGAAGCCGACGTGGTGGGCGAGCTCGTGGCGCAGCGTGCGCGTGACCTGGTCCCGCAGCAGGTCCGGGTCGTGGCCGAAGTCGCGCCGCAACGTGTCGCGGAAGATCACGATGCGGTCGTGGGTCGTGTCGTGGACTGCACCGTCTCCCTGGTAGAGCCCGTACGCGCCGCGGCGGCGTCCGCCGTCGGAGATCACGACCGCGACGTGCGAGAGGGCGTTCTGGAGCAGATCGGGCAGGTCGTCGAGGGCATCCCGCACGAGCTCTTCGAAGTCGTGGTCGTCGAGCGGGTCGAGCTCCATGAACTCGTTTTCGTCCGGCGGTACGGCGAGCCCTTCGCGCGCGAGCGTCTCGGCGTTGCGCACGATCTCTTCGAACTCCGTCTCGGACTCGGGATCCCGCCACCCCGCCATGCGCACGGCCACGAACGCGACGGCGCCCATCAGCAGCGCGGCGACGATCACGCCGAGCGCGACATCCTCGAGCGCGCGCACCGCACCGATCGTGCTGAAGCCCTGGCCCACGACGATCACGACGAGGCCGAGCGAGAGGGCAATCAACGCGGCCAGCCCCACGCGCCGGAGCTGATTGGAGGAGCCTGGCCTGGACGACCCACTCACAGCTCAGCCCTATTTGAGCGTGCGGGCGATGACGAGACGCTGGATCTCGTTCGTGCCCTCGTAGATCTGTGTGATCTTGGCGTCTCGCATCATGCGCTCGACCGGGTACTCCTTGACATAACCGTAGCCGCCCAGCACCTGAACCGCCTCAACCGTCACCGCCATCGCCGTATCGGAGCAGAAGACCTTCGCCATCGAGGAGTACTTCGCGCGGTCGGGATGACGCTGGTCGGCCATCGCACAGGCCTTGTAGAGGAGCTCGCGGGCGGCGGCCGTGCGGGTTTCCATGTCGGCAAGCTTGAACTGGATCCCCTGGAACTCGTTGATCGCCTTCCCGAACTGCCTGCGCTCGCGCGCATAGCCGACGGCATAGTCGGTCGCTCCCTGCGCGATGCCGACCGCCTGCGCGGCGGCTCCCAGCCGGGTGCGCTCGAGCGTGGCGAGTGCGACCGAGAGACCCTTGCCCACCTCGCCGATCACGTTCTGCTCGGGCACGCGCACGTCCTCGAAGATCGGCTGACCGGTGGGCGAGGCGCGAATGCCGAGCTTGTGCTCCAGCTTGCCGACGCTGAAGCCGGGACGGTCGGCCTCGACCACGAAGGCGGTCATGCGCCGGCTCTCACGGTCGCTGACGGCGAAGCAGATGTAGAAGTCGGCGATGCCGAGGTTCGAGATCCAGTTCTTGGTTCCATTGATCACCCATTCCTCGCCATCCTTGATCGCCATCGTCTTCATCCCGGCTGGGTCCGAACCGGCCTCGGGCTCGGAGAGTGCGAAGGCCGGCGACCACTCACCGCTGGCGCACCTCGGCAGGAAGCGCTCCTTCAGCTCATCGGAGCCGAACAGCTGGATCGGAAGCGTGCCGAGCTCCTGGACCATCAGGATCAGCGCGCACGAGGCGTCGACCTTGGCGAGCTCCTCGACCGCCATGTTCAGCATTAGCGTTCCCGTTCCCGTGCCGCCGTACTCGGTTCCGAACGGCAGCCCGAGGATGTCCTGCTCGGCCAGCAGACGGCGCACGTCCCACGGGTATTCGGCGCGCTCGTCGATCTCGGATGAGCGCGGCGCGATCTTCTCGCGGGCGATCTGCGCGATCGTGGCGCAGAAGTCGAGATTCTCCTGCGGGACCGTGTAGATCTCGCTGACGGCCTCCATAGCCCGGATCCTAGTGATGGGAAGTGCTCGTCGCGCCGTTGTTCATGAAAGGGCCGCGAGTTCGCCGCAGCGAGGGCACCACCCGACGTCCAACGCTACGCTCATACCGAAGGTGAGCGGACGTGGATGAGACAGCGACGATCGAGGTCGAGCCCGAGCGAGTGCAGGCGTGGCTCCAGGAGGAGCCCGACCTGCAGCTCATCGACGTGCGCGAGCCCTACGAGCGCCAGGCCGGGTACATCGCCGGTTCGCGTCACATCGAGCTGATGAAGCTCTCCTCGCAGGCGGCCACGCTGCAGCGTGAACGGCCGGTGGTGTTTTACTGCCGCGTCGGCGCGCGCTCGGAGATGGCGGCCCAGGCCTTGCGGGCCGCCGGCTTCGAGGCATTCTCGATGCGAGGCGGGCTGCTTCGGTGGGCGCGCGAGCAGCGGGCGATCGAACCGGAGGACGGCTACGTTGCCGAGCACTGAGCCCCAACTCGAGACAGGAGGGCGATGCACGTGGAGGCTTCCAGCGACTACCCGCAGGTGAGGACCGGCGACGGCTACGCCGTCGGCCACCTCGACGATCTCGGTGACGGCCCCGGCTTTCGCAAGGTGCGCAAGGCGTTTGGGGTGACGGCGTTCGGGGTCAACGCGATCGTGCTCCCGCCCGGCATCGAAACCGGGTTGCACTACCACGACCTTCAGGAGGAGCTCTATTTCGTCCACCGCGGCGCAATCGAGATCGAGTTCGCCGACGGCTCGGTCGAGCCGCTGCGGGAGGGCGGCTTCGCCCGCGTCGATGCCTCGACCGCGCGCAAGATCCGAAATGGCGGCGATATCGAGGCTGTCTACGTGATCGTGGGGGGCAAGGACGGCTACATCGGGCGCGACGGGCAGGTTCCCGAGGGCGAGGAGCAGCGGGTCAAAGCGGTCCACGACCTCTCCTCCGAGCAGCCGCAGTGAGCCGCGCCCGCGGCAGCGTCCATGGCCGATCCTGAGCGCTCGCCCCGGCAGTTGCGCATCAACACGGAGCTCGCGATCCCGCTCTCCGAGGTCGCGCTGCGGACGAGCCGCTCCTCCGGGCCCGGCGGCCAGCATGCCAACGTCACGGCCTCCCGCGTCGAAGCTGTCTTCGACGTGCTCGGCTCGAGCTCGCTGAGCGAGAACCAGCGCGAGCGCATCCTCGCGCGGGCGGGCCCTCGGGTCGTCGCCGTCGCCCAGGACGCGCGCTCGCAGGCACGCAACCGCGAGCTCGCGCAGCGAAGGCTCGCCGAACGGCTGCGCCACGCTCTCGCCGTCCCGCGCAAGCGCCGCGCGACCGCGCCCACGTCGGCCTCGCGCGTCCGTCGCCTGGAGGCCAAGCGGCGTGCGGCCCGCCGCAAGGCGGAGCGCCGGCGTCCCTCCGCGGCCGACGAGGCTTAGTTCAAGAGCTCCTTGACGTAGCGCTGGTGCAGCCGCCCGAGCGGCGTCCTTTCGGGTCGGAAGCCGATCGCGTTCCACAGCAGGGTCGACGCCGGGGCCCACGCGATGATCAGGTACACGCCGAGCAGCAGGGTGACGCGGCGCAGCCGTCGCGAGCCCGCGAGCGCCGCCAGTGGCAGCACCCACAGCACGTACCAGGGCAGCACCCAGCTGAGCGTGACCAGGAGCGCGACGCTCGCCCAGCCGGACGGCGCCAGCGAGTCCCGTGCGCGCCAGGCCATGGCGCAGCACAGCAGCAGCGAGCCGCCCAGCAGGGTGCTCATCACCACCCGTACGGTTTCGTTCTCGCCGCCGACCCCGATCAGAAGCCCGATCAGGTTCGGCACGCTCTCGTTCGTGACGAGCCGGCTCTGCGTGTTGAGGTCCGGGATGTGCAGGCCGAAGGCGATCAAGCTGACGACGCCGATCAGCGCGCCAGCCGCGACCATCCCGATCACCACCTGCGTCAGCCGCCGTGGCGAGCGCAGGAGTCCCGCGAGCACCACGGGGATCAGGATCCCGGCCGACGCCTTGATCCCGGCGGCCGTCGCGAACGCGATGCCCGCGCCAACCTCCGCCGCTGATAGCGGCAGCAGCCACGCCCGCACGCGGCGTGCCTGCGAGGGGCGCTCGGCCCCCGTTCGGAGCCCACCGGCGGACCGCAGCGCAGCGTCGGCCCGGCTGCGCAGAAGCAGGTAGAAGCCGAGCACGATCAGGAAGACCGTCAGGAAGTCGTTGTGGTCGCCCCCCAGCCCCCACACGAGCACGATCGGGTTGAGTCCCACCAGCACGATCGCAACGACGGGATCGCGGCCGAGCAGGCGGGCGCACCGCCACACGAGATAGATCGTCGCCAGGCTCGCCAGCGCGAGCGTGCACTTGAGCGCCCAGAAAGAGCCGGCCACACCGAGGGGAACGACGGCGAAGGTGAACAGCGTGAAGAGCGGACCGTACGGGCTCAGCAACTGATGCCAGTTGCTGAGGGCGAAGCTGGGATCGCTGTGCGGCTCGGCGATCGGGATCGTCGTGTACGGGTTGAGGTGGTGCACGATCTCCATCCGCCCGTAGTTGATGTAGTTGAAGACGTCCGTCAGCGCCATCGGCGGAGCCACCAAGAAGATCACGTGCACCGCGAGAATCGCCGCGATCACCCAGCGGGCGGGCAGGCGGCGGGCGTAGATCAGGGCCACCACGTACGCCCCATACATGGCGAATATCGCCCCGGTGAAGATGTACCTGAGCGCCGTCCCGTTGCCCGTCAGCCCGGGCAGCAGCCCGCCCAGCGGCCCTGCCATCCAATGGGGGAAGAAGTTCGCGTGGCTGGTCGGCGAGAGCAGGCTGGGGCGGTCCGCCGTGACGAGCACGAGCAGCAGGCTTCCGGCGACGACGAACAGCAGCGCCGCGGCTCCCGCGCGCGTTCCCGCCTGTGAGCGGGCGAGGGCGCCGACGCGTCCGCGCGGCCAACCGCGACCGGCATCGCGTCCCTCGAACGGGGCGTCCCGGAGAGGGAGTGTTGAAGCGTCGCTCGACATGCGTTCCGCGGGCGCCACGATAGCTTGCGCGGAACGCAGAGGGCCCGCCGAAGCGGGCCCCCGAAAGTCAGCCTATGTCCAGGATCAGATCGTCTGAACGTTTACGGCCTTGGGGCCCTTGTCGCCCTGCTCAGGGTCGTAGGACACCTTCGCACCCTCTTGCAGCGACCGGTAGCCCTCACCGTTGATGCCGGTGTGGTGGACAAAGAGGTCCTTCTCGCCGTCATCCGGAGTGATGAAGCCGAACCCCTTGTCGTCACTGAACCACTTGACTGTGCCAGTTGGCATGTGGTGTTTCCTCCACGGTTTGTGCGTGCTGCTCCGCGGAGGATGCCACTCAGAGCTTCGACCTGCGAGCGCGTGCACTGCTTTTGCCGGTCTTTATTGACCGGCCAGACCCCACGACGGTAGCAGGTCGCCATGACCCCGTGTTATGGAGTTGTTTACGCCCATTTCGCCGGGTGCGGGGCCCTCGGGCGGAGCGGATGCAGCTAGGGTTGACCCGTGGACCGCGCTGCCGACCCGCAGGCCCCACGGGCGGCGCCGGAGCCGCTCAGGATCAGGCGCCTGCTTCCCCCGGACGCGCCCATGACCGCGCCGGAGATCATCGAGACGCTCGGTCTCTGGGACCGGCCCGCCGGGCCGCCCGAGCGACCGCACGTGATGGTCAACATGGTCAGCACGGTGGACGGCCGCGCCTCGATCGCAGGACGCTCGGGGCCGATCGCCGGCGCCGCCGACCGAGAGCTGTTCCACGCGTTGCGCGGCCCGGTCGACGCGGTCATGGCGGGCGCGGGCACGATGCGCGTGGAGCGCTATGGCAGGATCACCCCCGACGAGTCGCGGCGGCGGATGCGCCGCGAGCGCGGCCTGCGCGAGGAGCCGCTGGCGTGCATCGTGTCAGCGAGCCTCGCGCTGCCCCCGGATCTGCCGCTGCTCGCGCAGCCGAAAGCGCACGTCGTCGTGCTGACTCCCGCCGACGCCACGCTCCCGGACAGCGCGGCCCGGATCGACTACGTGAGGAAGAGTCGGGGCGAGGAGCTCGACCTTGCCGGCGCCCTCTCGGAGCTGCGAGATCGCTTCGCCGTCGAGGAGCTGCTGTGCGAGGGCGGACCGCACCTGAACTCCCAGCTGCTCGCCAACGGGCTCGTCGACGAGCTGTTCCTGTCGCTGGCTCCCAAGCTGGCAGGCGGCGATCCGCTCGAGAGCGAGGCATTGAGGATCCTCGCCGGCGAGGAGTTCCCGGAGCCCCTCGGGCTGGACCTGCTGGGAGTGCTCGAGCACGACTCCCACCTGTTCCTGCGCTACGGCGTCTCCGCGCGCGAGCGGGTCTCCCGCGAGACGACGTCGAGCAGTTCGCTCGCGAGCTGACGCCCTTCGGCCGCCCGGCGGGGCGTGGCGGCGATGTTGACGACCACTTCGTCACCGTCGAGCTCCTCGAGGGTGATACGTGGACTGCCACGCAGGGGCGTTTGCAGCGACTTCTCGAGCTCCTCCTGCAGATCCCCGGGCGTCATGCCGGCGCGCAGGCGCGCGCGCAGGTTGACCGCGTCGGGCTCACGCAACGGCAGCACCGCGACGTTCAGCACGACGCTGTTGGGAACCATGATCGAGTCATCGCCCCTCGCAAACGTCGTGTAGAGGAGCCCCAGCGAGCTGACCGTCCCCTCGATCTGCCCCGCAATGCCGCCCCCCTGCAGGCGCACGCGCTCACCGACCCGGAACGGCCGCGCGCTGAGCAGCACGGTGCCGGCGATCACGTTCCCGAGCGTCTGCTGGGCGGCGAGCCCAAAGATCACGGCGGTGAAGGCCCCCCCGAGGGCGAGCGTCTGCGCTCTCACGCCGGCGACGTTCAGCGCGACCACGAGCGCCACCACGATCGTGCCCAGGCGGATCAGAAAGCCCACGGTCCCGGCCGTGGCGGGGTCCAAGCGGCGGAACAGCGGCGGGCCGAGCGCACGGCCGACGTCGCGCGCGATCGCCCAGCCCAGGATCACGAGCACGAGCACCGTCGCGATCTGCACCGGCGCTTCGAGGGACCCGAGCGACGGATGCCTTTCGTGAGCTTCGGCGGGGCCGAGCAGGCTGACGCGGTGTTCGAAGAGGACCACGACGCCGACGAACAGCGGCACGAGCAGCAGCGCCTCGACGCGTGCGCGCTTGACCACGCGGGGGCTGATCTGTCGCAGAAGCCCGACCTCCTTCCAGGCGTAGCTGCGCGTCTCGAACATTCTCGAGGGGGGTCGTGGGGCGGGCATCGGCATCAATGATGGCGGCATCGGGTCACGAGCCGCCGGGTGGGCGCAATCGTGCTTTACCATGCCAGCGCAATGAACCCCGCATTTCGCAAACTCGTAATCCCGGCGGTCGTGCTCGGCATCCTGCTGATCGTCGTGGCGATCGTCTACTTCGTCACGCCCGAGCACTCGCTGCCGTCGTTCTTCCCTGGCCACAGCTCGGCAAGCAGCGCTGAAGCCAACCACCACCACACCAAGCACGGCATCGCCGCGCTCGTGGTCGCACTCGCGCTGTTCGCGTTCGCGTGGTTTCAGACCGGCCCGAAAGCCAGCGCGGCCTCACAGACCTAGCATCCGGGCGGGCCTCGGCCAGTCGCGCCTCCGCTACCCGCCCAGCGCGAACACGAGGGTGCAGATCGTGCCGACCGCGACGCAGTAGACGCCGAACGGGGTGAGGCGGTTGGTCTGGAAGTAGCGCAGCAGAAACCTGACGGCCACGAACGTGGTCGCCGCTGCGCACAGGCCGGCGACTAGGGCCGGTCCGCGCACACCGTTTCCGGCCGACCCGAACAGTTCGGGGAGCTTGAGCGCGGCAGCGGCGAAGATCACTGGCGTTGCAAGCAGGAAGGCGAAGCGGGCGGCGTCCTCGTTGGAGAGCCCCACGATCAGCCCCCCTCCCATCGTGAACCCGCTCCGGGATATGCCGGGGACCAGCGCAAACGCCTGCGAGGTGCCGACCCCGATCGTCTGGCGCCATGTGAGCTTGGCCAGGCGCGCGTCGGAGTCGCCCAGGTAATCGCCGGGACGCGGCGGGCGACGGCGCAGCCGCTCGAACAGCAACAGTGCGACGCCGTTGACGATCAGGAAGGCTGCTGCGATTTCTGCCGAGGCGAACAGTTTCCGCAGCGGCTCCTGCAGGAGCAGCCCGATGATGCCGACCGGGATCGTGCCGGCGACGAGCAGCCAGCCCAGCCGCGCGTAAGTATCCTCAGCGCGGATCTCGCGCATCTGTAGCGACCGCCAGAGACCACCGACGATCCTCCGCCAGTCCTTCAGGAACAACAGCAGCAGCACGATCGCGGTGCCCAGGTGCGTGGCGACCAGGAAGGTGAGGAAGAACTTGTCGTTCTGGTGGATGTGCCAGCCGGCCAGCCGGGGCAGCACGACGCCGTGGCCGAGGCTCGAGATCGGGAAAGGCTCGGCGATCCCCTGGGTGAGGCCAAGGATCACGGCCTGGAAGTAGGAGATCGGCTGCACGGCGGGACAGCTTAGGGATCGGCCCGGACCCGGCGCGCCGATGGCCGCGGAGGGGCGCGCAGCGGGAGTAATACGCTCGGCCGATGGGAACCGGCGGCTCGCCCGCGGACGCCTCCTTCGGCGAGATCGCCCGGCAGTGGGGGCGCATCGGCTGCATCGGCTTCGGCGGACCGCCGGCGCACATCGCGCTGCTGCGCGAGCTGTGCGTCGAGCGGCGCAGGTCGCTGACCGAGACGGAATTCGAGCGGGCGCTGGCCGCGGTCAACCTACTCCCCGGCCCGGCCTCCACCCAGCTGGCGATCTACTGCGCCTGGCGGCTGCGCGGCACGGGCGGAGCGCTTGTGGGCGGACTCTGCTTCATCCTGCCGGGCCTCATCATGATCCTCGCGCTCTCGGCGCTGTTCCTGTCCGGCTCCCCTCCGGTCTGGTTGCGTGGGGCGGGGATGGGAGCCGGCGCGGCGGTCGCGGCCGTCGCGGTGCGCGCAGGTCTCTCGGTCGCGGCCCCGATCCGGCGGCGCGTGCAGGGCGGGCGGCGTGCGCGCGTGCTCGCATACGGGCTGGCCGGGGGGATCGCGGCAGCATTCACCGGAGCGTGGCTGGTGCTCGTGCTGCTCGCCTGCGGCGCGATCGAGCTCGCCCGCACACGGCTCGCCGGCCGCATGGCGGGCGTCGGGCTCCTCTCGCTGGCGGCCTGGCCGGGGCTCGGCCAGCGCGTGGGCGGCCGTCTCGCCGACGCCCTCGGACGCTGGCCCCTGCTCGCGGCGAGCGCCCACGAGGGCGGTGCGGGTGCGCTGGTTTGGACGGCGTTCAAGGTCGGCGCGCTCGCCTTCGGTGGAGGCTTCGTGATCGTGCCCCTGATGCAGGCCGACGCCGTCAGCACCTATCACTGGATGACCCACGGCCAGTTTCTGAACGCCGTGGCGCTCGGTCAGGTGACACCCGGCCCCGTCACGCAGACCGTCGCCGCGGTCGGCTACGCCGCAGGAGGGTTTCCGGGCGCCCTGCTCGCCGCGCTTGTGGCATTCGCCCCCTCTTTCTCCCTCGTCCTGCTCGGCGCAACGCGCTTGCAGCGGCTGCTGGTCAACGAGGGGGTGCTCGCCTTCCTCGGCGGCGCGACGCCCGCGGCCGCCGGGGCGATCATCGGATCTGCCGCTCCACTCGCCGCAGCGCTCGCTGAGACGTGGCAGTACGCCGTACTTGCCGCGGCGGCGGTCGCCCTCCTGGCGCTCCGCCGTGGCGTCGTCCAGACGCTCCTGCTCGCGGGCTGCGCCGGCGTTGCGGCGGCGCTTCTGGGCGCGCCGATCCCCCACTGATCGACGCCGAGGACGGCTCTGCGCTGGTGCGCCCTCCGCGAAAGTTCACAATGCGTTCACAAGATCGTTCCCGCTTGGTCACAAAAATTCGCATTTTGCGGAGAATTCTGTCGTTGTGATGACGAGCCATGGAATGACGCGCGACGAGGCGACGGCAGGCGCGACCAGGGTCGACATGCATTGCCACTCGACTGCGTCACAGCATTCACGCCTTGGCGTGCAGCGAGCGCTGGGGCTCCCGGAGTGCGCCACGCCGCCGCAGGAGGTCTACGAGCTGGCCAAGCGGCGCGGCATGGACTTCGTGACGATCACTGACCACGACACGATCACGGGAGTCCTCGAGATCGCCGAGCGTCGCGACGTGTTCGTCTCCGAGGAGCTGACCGCGCACTTCCGCAGCGAGCCCCAGGCGGTGCACGTGCTCTGCTACGGGATCAACGCCGGAGACCACGAGTGGCTTCAGGCTCACGCGGGCGACGTCGAGCTGTGTGCGGCGTACCTGTGCGAGCGGGAGATCGCGTGCGCGCTCGCCCACCCCTACTACACGGTCGCGGCCCCCCTGACCTCGCGCCACCGCCGCCGCCTGGCCGAGCTGTTCGGAGTCTGGGAGATCCGCAACGGGGCGCGAGCGCGCGAGCTGAACCGGCCTGCGGCCACGTACGTCGCCACGCTCGACGGCATTGGGATCGGCGGCAGCGATGACCACGCGGGCGTGGATATCGGGCGCACGTTCACGGAAGCCCCGCCCGCGGACACCCCGGAGCAGTTCCTGGCGCACATGCGCGAGGGGAACGTGCTCGCGCGCGGAGCGCAGGGGAGCGCCGCCAAGTGGGCGCATGCCGCGATCGCGATCGCGGCCCGCGCGCTCGGCCTCCACGACGCAGGCGAGCTCGATGCGCGCCCCGACCCCCGGCGCGTGATGACGATGGTGCTGCGTCTGCTGCGCGAGGGTGACGCGCGGCACGGCGCCGCGGGCAGCGACCTCACCCCTGCCGACGCCCGCTGCCTGCTGCGGGCGTGGCTCGTCTCGCTGGAGATCGCCGACGGCGAGGAGCGGGAGCTGATCTCCTACATGCAGCGCGACGACTTCAGCCACGCGGACCTCTACCGTCGCGCCTGCCGTGCGCACGAGCGCAAGCTGCGGGCAGCCGTCGGCGTCGCGGTCGGAGCGGCCGCCGGCCGGACAGACGTGGCGGCGGCCGCGGAGGGCCTCTTCGAGGCGTGCATCGCGGCGATTCCCTACGCGCCGGCGAGAGCCTTCCTGGCGAATGAGCAGGCCAAGCTCGCAGCGATCCCGTACGCGAGCGCACGCGGCGGCGGAAGCCCGCTTCGCGATGACGGCGAGCGCCCGCGCGTGGCGATCCTGGCCGACGGGATCGGCTCAACGCACGGCGTGACGCGAACGATCGAGGAGATACGCCTTCGCGGCGTGCCCGGGTTCGAGATCGAGGTCGTCGGCACCGATCCAGAGGTCGACCGCCGCCTGTCGGCGGTCGCCGAGATCGAGGTGCCGTTCTATCCCGGTCTACGGATCGGCATTCCCAGTCTCCCGGTCGCCGTGGAGGCCCTCGCCGAAGGTGGCTTCGATGCGATCCACGTGTGCTCGCCCGGCCCCGCGGGCGTCGCCGGCGCGCTCCTCGGGCGGGCGCTCGGACTGCCGCTCGTTGGCAGCTACCACACCGAGCTCACCGCCTACGCCGGCCTGCGCTCGGGCGAGCGGCGGGTAGCCGACGCGATGGCGATGGCCGTCAGCGCTCTCTACGGCGGCTGCGACCTGGTCCTCTCCCCCAGCCCCGCCGCCGACGAGGCGCTGGCGGCGATCGGCGTAGGATCCGCCCGTGTCGTGCGCTGGGACCGCGGCGTGGACACCTCACGCTTCGACCCCGCCATGCGCGAGCTCTCGCTGTTTCCGGGCCAGGTCAACGTCCTGTACTGCGGACGGATAACGCATGAGAAGGGTGCCGAGCTGCTGGCCGACGCGTTCGAGCTGGCACGCGAGAGCGAGCCAGGTCTGCACCTGGTGCTCGCGGGCGGAGGGCCGGAGGAAACGGATCTGCGCGAGCGCCTCGGCGAGTCGGCGAGCTTCCTCGGCTGGCTCGAGGGCGCCGAGCTTGCGCGCGTCTACGCCAGCTGCGACATCTTCCTGTTCCCGAGCGCCACCGACACCTTCGGGCAGGTGATCCTCGAGGCGCAGGCGAGTGGACTGCCGGTCGTCGCGGTCGCCGCGGGGGGTCCGCTTTCACTGATCGAGGATCGCACGAGCGGGCTGCTGCGCGAGCCCGAGCCACGGGCGCTTGCAGGGGCCGTGCTCGAGTGCTCCCGCTCGCCGGTTCTGCGCGAGCACCTGGGTCGTGGCGGGCTTCGCTCGGCGCGTGCGCGGACCTGGGAGCGCACGCTGGAGCTGCTCGCGGGCGGCTACCGACGCGCACTGGCAGAACATCAGCCGCACGCCGGGTTGAACACCGGAGCGAGCGACCGGGTGGCATAGCCGTGCTCGGCAGGCCATCGTCCCGGAGCGGCCACACGATCGCCGTCGCGCTGCACGGGATCGAGCCCTCGACATTCGAGCGCTGCGCGCTGATCCGCGACTGGCTCGACGATCACGGCGTCGATCGCGTCACGCTGCTGGTGATCCCGGCACGAGATCTGCACCCGGTGGGCGAGCGCTCGCCCGAGACGGTCCGCTGGCTGAGCGAGCGCAGGCGGCTCGGCGACTCGATCGCGCAGCATGGCTTTCAGCACGTGCGCTCGCGCGGCGCGGCGCACCCGATGCTCGCCCATCCCCGCCATCTGCGCGGCGGCGAGTTCGTCGGGCTCGACGACGACGAGACGCGGCGCGCGGTGCACGCCGGCTGGCGCGTGCTGAAGCTCGCGGGCATCGAGCCCGACGGCTTCGTCGCGCCCGCATACGCCTATACGACGGCGCTGCGTGATGCGCTCAGCATCAAGTTCCGCTGGTGGGCGGGCCTGCTGCGCGTGCACACGGCGGCCGCACAGAACGGGACCGCCAGGCGCCAGCCGCTCGCCCCGGTCTGGATGCTCGCGGCGCCGGGCCCGTTCAGCAGAGCGCTCTCGCCCCCGCTCGTGCGGGCCGGGTCGCTGCTGCCGACACGGACGCTGCGACTGGACCTGCATCCCGCAGACCTGCGCCACGCCCGCCACATGCTGGCGCTCGAGTGGGTTCTCAGACAGACCGGCTCGCGACGCACGGCGGTCACCTACGAGGAGCTCGCGGGCTCGCACGCGCCGGCAGCGGACTCGGTGGCGGACGCAGGCGTCGAGCTGCGCAGGTTCGAGCAAGCCCACGGTCGAGGCTCTCGCGTACACTGAGCGACCGGGCCCGCGCCGGTCCCGATCGTGCGCACAAGCCGCCGCATCGACCGGGCGCGCTGCGGGTTTCCCCAGGGGCCGCCGACGCGAGTCGTGCTCGCGCGGATCGAGACGGAACCAGCACCATTGGCCAAGGCGATGCGAACATGCAGCGACTCGAGATGAGAGGCTTCCGTCTCGGCCCACGGACCGCGATGGGCGCTTGTGTGCCGGCGCTCGCCGCCCTGCCCCTTCCGCTCGGCTCGCAGGCGGCAGATGCGCCGAGACCCAAGGCTCCCGCCGCCACCGCAAGGCCTGGCCGCGAGCGCGCGGTCGGCGCGAGCAGCCAGGGGCTCGAATTCATGATCCCGAAGGCGGTTTTGGACGTCTTCGGGAGCCCGGTCATCTTCAGCGGGATCCTCTCCGGGACCGGCGCGGCCAACCACGGCGTGGTGATGCAGGCGAGCCCATATCCGTTCCTGGCGCCGTTCGCGAACATCGGCACTCCAGGCGTCACCGGTCGCCTCGGCCGCTTCTCGTTCCGCATCTCCAAGATCACCGCGAACACGCAGCTGCGGATGGCGACGGTCGACCCGGTCCCCGTCTACAGTCGCGTCGTGATGCTGGACGTCGCGGTCCGCGTCAGCTTCGGCGCGCGCTCGAGCGCAGGACGCGGGCTCGTGCTCCTCCACGGCACGGTCACGCCGGCGGTCAGGGGGGCCAAGGTGTACTTCCAGGTGCTACAGCCCGTCAGGGCGCGCGAGACCGAACGAGCGAGGAGCTATGTCTCCGAGTTCGTCACGCCGGTCAAAGACGGAAACCGGAAGTTCTCGCGCTTCAGCCTGCTCGTCAGGGTGCGCAAAAGCGGCCGCTACCGTGCGTTCGTCAAGGTGCCGCCCGGCCTTGTGGTGTCCGGCGCGAGCGCGGCGACGATCGTGTTGCACGCCGCGCCCGCCGACCGCACGAAATGCACGCGGCCGGCCCGCGCGCAAGCCTGCGTCAGGACCCGCCGGCGATCAGCCCACGGTCGATGAGCACCGCGAGCACGCGCCCGACCTCGCCGTCGATCGTTTCCTCCCCTGCGACGAGAACCAGGTCGGGCTCGGGCGGCGGCTCGTACGGTGCCCCGACGCCCGTCAGGCCGGCGAGCTCGCCCGCGCGCGCCCGCGCGTAGAGGCCCTTCGGGTCGCGCTCCTCGCACAGCTCGAGCGGAGCGTTGACGTAGACCTCGATGAAATGCAGGTCGTGGGACGCGTGCAGCGCCGCCGCCGCTTGACGATCGGACGTGTACGGGCTGACGAGGCTGACGAGGGCGATCGTGCCCGACTCCGCCAGCAGCTTGGCCACGTGGGCAGTTCGCCTGACGTTCTCGCTGCGGGCGCTTTCGTCGAAGCCGAGATCGCCGTTCAGGCCGTGGCGCAGGTTGTCACCGTCGAGCACGAACGCCGGTCGCCCGGCGGCGATGAGGCGCTCCTCGACGGCCGCGGCGACGGATGACTTGCCTGCCCCGGGCAGGCCGGTGAACCAGACCGTCGCGCCGCCGTGTCCGAGCGTCTCCCAGCGTCGCCTGCGGGTCAGCCGGGTGCGCTGCCAGCGGACGTTCGGGCTGCGCTCGGTGAGACGGCGAAAGATCGCCACCGCACCGTCACCCGACTGCGGCGCGGCGCGCTCGTCCGGCTCGGCCGGCTCGCCGTTGCCCTCGGCCAGGATCCCAGACGGCGCGGGAAGCCCGTCCATCAGGAGCACCCGTCCGCGATGTAGCGCCAGGCGTCGAGCTCGGTCCACTTGGAGATCGAAAAGACTCGTGCGTGCTCGGCCTTGCGGATGAGGCCATTGTAGAGATTCCACAGCGCGGGACGCCCGCGCCGCGGCGCTCAGCGACGCCGGCGACGCTGCTTGAGCGTGATGCCCTCGAGCACGTGGGCCACCGTCTCGCAGGCGTCCACGGCAGCCTCGAGCGACTCGAAGATGTCCTTCCAACGGATCACGACCATGGGGTCGATTCCGCCCGCGAACAGCGAGGCGACGCCATCGCGCTGCAGACGGTCCCCCTCATTCTCCAGCCGATGTATCTCGACCAGATGCGGACCCAGCTCGGTGCCCGTGCGCAGCGAGCGCAGCGCCTGGGCGATCTGCTCACCGGCGCCGACCAGAACCTCCGTGAACTCGACCGCCTGCTCCATCGGCGCTTCGACGCCATAGAGCCCGAGCTGGGCTGCAGCCTGCTCCGAATGGTCGACGATGTCGTCGAGCGCCGTAGCCAGCGCGTAGCCGTCGCCGGCGTCGAACGGCGCCCGCACACGGCCGCGTCCGGCCAGGCGGTGGATGATGTCGTGGGTGATGCGATCGCCTTCCTGCTCGCACACCTTCAGGTCCTGGGCGAGCGTGCTGCGCTCCGGATAGTCCCTGAGAAGCTCGCGCAGCAGCAGGCCGCAGCGCTGCACGTTGCGTCCGGACTCCTCGACGAGAGTCATCAGCGTGCCGTCAGCGGGACGGGCCAGGAAGCTCATTGCGCCAGCGTATTCTCCCGCCGGCGGTCGCCTCTCCCTTTTCACGGATTTTTCACGAGTAGATCACGAGTTTGCAACGCCGCGGGCGCTGGCGACTGCGACGCTTGCGCGTCGTGGCAGCTTTCCCTGAGAGCGCGGACCTGCCGGGCATCCTCTATGCGGGTGAGCTCGAGATCAGGCCCGACGAGGGCCTTGTGCTCGCAAACGGTCGCGCGCTGGCGCTGTCGGTGCGGGAGTTCGAACTGCTCGTGGCAATGGTGAGGCGTCTGGGGGCCATTATCACGCGCGAGGAGCTCTACAGGACCGTGTGGGGCAGCGACCTGCGCCAGGGAGACCGCTCGGTGGACGTGTACGTCAGCAAGCTGCGCGGCAAGCTCGAGGCGGTGCTCCCCGACCGCCGGTTCATCCATACGCACCCCGGTTTTGGCTACAGATTCCAACCCGAGCTTTCACGAGATGTTCACATGGAGCACGCCGGCGGTTAACAGACTGCACTTGCACGCCGTTCGCAGCAGGACTGTGCGCCCTCGACGCCGCCAACAGACAATCCCAGCCAGAGGAGACGCAGTGACCAAGAACAGGATGGGCGCGCTCGCAGGCTGCGCGATGCTCGCGTTGGGCCTCGCTGCATGTGGCAGCTCCAGTTCCTCCAGCAGCTCGAGCGGCACGACCGCCGCGAGTGGCGGATCGGCCACGGTCTCCGGGGCAGGCTCGTCGTTCGCCGCTCCCGTGTACCAGCAATGGGCCTCGTCGCTGCCGGGTCTCACCGTCAACTACCAGGCCGTCGGCTCGGGGGCGGGCATCACCGCGATCGCAAGCAAGACAGTCGACTTTGGAGCGAGCGACCCGCCGCTGAAACCGGCCGACGAAGCTGCGATCGCAAAGAACGGCAGCCCCGCGGTACAGATCCCCATGTTCCTCGGCGCGATCACGGTGTCCTACAACCTGCCCGGGGTCCCGACCGGCATGAAGCTGGATGGCGCGGCGCTCGGCGAAATCTTCCTCGGCAATATCAAGACGTGGAACGCCTCGCAGATCAAGGCGCTGAATCCGACGCTGACGCTTCCAAGCACGGCGATCACCGTGATCCACCGCTCGGACTCCTCCGGCACGACGGCCGGCTTCACGGGCTTCCTGGCGGCGGTCAACCCAGAGTTCAAGAGCAAGGTCGGCGAAGGCAAGGTCGTGCCGTGGCCTACCGGCACGGGCGCGAAGGGCAACGCCGGGGTTGCCGGATCGATCCAGCAGACCGTCGGCGCCGTCGGCTACGTAGAGCAGGCCTACGCCCTGCAGCACCAGTTCACATACGCCTCCGTGAAGAACAAGGCAGGCGTCTACGTGCTGCCGACGCTGGCATCGACGACCGCAGCCGGCGAAGGCATAACCGTCCCGGCGAACCTCGGGATCCAAATCAAAAACCCGGGCTCGCCGAAGGCCTACCCGATCACCTCCCAGACGTTCATCATGGTCAACAAGGACCTCTGCAAGGCGGGCGTGCCCGGCGGCGAAGCCGCAGCCAAGGGCATGGGGAAGTTCCTCGCCTACGGGCTCGGCGAAGGCCAGTCGATCCTCTCGCAGGCCGACTACGCGCAGCTGCCGGCCGCGATCCTTGCGAAGTCCAAGGAAGCGGCGGCCGGGCTGCAGTGCAACGGATCGTCGATCGGCGGCTGACGATCGGACATAGCGGCCTGCGAGCGGGTACATAAGGGGCCGTGGAGGCGGCACCTGTCCCAGGCGGCGGGCGCGCGGTTCTCGAGCGCTCGCCGCTGGCGCGCCTGCCCGACAGGGCACTGCGCTATGCGCTGACGGCCCTGGCGGCGGCGTTCCTGGCGCTGATCGCCTACTTCTTCGTCCGTCTCGTCGGTGAGGCGAGCCCCGCCTTCGAAAAGTTCGGGATCTTCGGTTTCACCTTCGGCCGCAATTGGAACGTCAGCGCCGAACAGTTCGGCGCTCTTCCGCTGCTCGTGGGGACGCTCATCACGTCCGCGCTCGCGCTGCTGATCGGCGTCCCCGTCGCCGTCGCGACGGCGATCTATGCGACCGAGCTGTGCCCGCAACGCCTGCGTTCACCACTCACCGTGCTCGTGGAGCTGCTGGCGGCGGTGCCGTCGGTCGTCTACGGGCTGTGGGGCATCTTCTTTCTCGCTCCCAAGCTGCAGCCGGCCGAGCAGTGGCTGGCGGACCGGGTGTCGTTCATCCCCTTCATCGGCGGCGGTCTCGTGACGATCCCGAACTACTTCGTCACCGGTCTCGTGCTCGCGATCATGATCCTTCCGATCGTCAGCGCGATCAGCCGCGAGGTGATGGCCACCGTCCCGTCCGATCAGAAGGAAGCGGCGCTCGGGCTCGGGGCGACGCGCTGGGAGATGATCCGCACGGCGGTGCTGCCCTTCTCGCGAGCCGGCATCGTCGGGGGGGCGATGCTGGGCCTCGGCCGCGCGATCGGAGAGACGATCGCCGTGACGATCCTGATCGGCGACGCGCCGAAGCTGAGCGGCCACCTCTTCGAACAGGGCTATAGCCTCGCTGCGGTGATCGCGAACGAGTTCGGCGAGGCACAGGGACTGCACCGCTCGGCGCTCTTCGCCGCGGGCCTTGTCCTGTTCGTGCTGACGCTGCTCGTCAACGCGGTGGCGCGGGGGTTCGTGCTGCGAGCCGCACGCCCCACCCGCCGGCAAGACGCTGCCACAGACGAAGCAGCGCGGCACCCTGAGACTGCCGGCCCATGAGCGCACACGGGGCATCGGAGGGTCCGCTCGAGCGCTTCGCCGTCAGCCCGACGCGCAGGCGAAGGGACAAAGCCGCGCGCACGGCCATTCTCGCCGCCACCGTGATCGCGCTGATCCCCCTGGTGCTGATCATCTACTACCTGCTGCGAAAGGGCCTGGGCTCGTGGAGCGTGGACTTCTTCACGACCGACCCGACGGGCAATACGTTCTTCAAGAACTCACAGATCGGCGGCATCAAGAGCGCGATCCTGGGCACGCTCGAGATCGTCGCACTGGCGTCCGCGATCGCCATCCCGATCGGGATCTGCATGGCCATCTGGCTCGTCGAGTACGGACGGCAGAGCCGCTTCGCCAACACGGTCCGTTTCGCCGTCGACGTCATGACCGGCGTGCCCTCGATCATCTTCGGCCTCTTCATCTACATCGCGCTGGTGGTTGGCACGGGCAGCACCTACGCCGGTTACAAGGGTTCGCTCGCCCTCGCCCTGCTGATGCTGCCGGTCGTGATCCGCGCGGCCGAGGTCATCCTGCGGCTCGTGCCCGGCGAACTGCGCGAGTCGGCCCTCGCGCTCGGCGCGCCCCGCTGGCGGGTGACGTTCAGGATTGTCCTACCGACAGCGCTGCCCGGCATGCTCACCGGAGTGCTGTTGGCCGTCGCGCGTGCCGCCGGCGAGACCGCGCCGCTGCTCTTCACCGCAGGGGCTACGCTGAAGACGAACTTCAACGTCAACCAGTTCACGAACTCGCTGCCCGTGCAGATCTACAACGACGTCATCTCGCCCACCACCTCGGTCGAACACCGCGCCTGGGGAGCGGCCCTGACGCTGGTGTCCATGATTCTGCTGCTCAATGTCCTCGCACGCTTCGTGTCGCGCAGGAGTCGCCTTGGATGACGCCGGAAGGATCGGGTCAGCGGGTGGCTGAGCGCGAGCATGACGCCCGCCCCGGGGTCGGCGAACCGCTCGCCGAGAGCGCTGGTCTGCAGGCCGGGGGCACGCCGATCAGCTCGCCTCCGGCGTCGGGTCGCGTCGCGTCCTCCCCGAACGGAGCCAACGCTGGGGCGGTCGAGCACGCTCCCGGGCTGAGCATCACGCTGGAGCAGTTGCGCGCGTTCTACGGCGGCGCGGAATCCGTCAGGGGCCTCGATCTCGAGTTTCGCGCCAACGAGGTCACGGCGATCATCGGTCCCTCGGGCAGTGGAAAGTCGACGATGATCCGCTGCATCAACCGCATGCACGAGGAGATCCCGGGCGCTCGCGCAGAGGGCAGGGTGATGCTCGAGGGTCTTGATGTCTACGACGCCTCGGTGGACGTCGTCGCCGTGCGCCGAGCGATCGGGATGGTCTTCCAGAAGCCGAACCCGTTCCCGACGATGTCGATCTTCGACAACGTCGCCGCGGGGCCGCGGCTGAGCGCGGGCCGCCACAAGGACCTCCACGAAGCGGTCGAGTCGGCGCTGCGCAGCGCGGGACTGTGGGACGAGGTCTCAGATCGCCTCGACGAGCCCGGTGCCGGGCTGTCGGGAGGGCAGCAGCAGAGGCTGTGTATCGCGCGCTCGCTGGCGGTCGACCCCGACGTGATCCTGATGGACGAGCCATGTTCGGCTTTGGACCCGATCGCGACGCTGCGGATCGAGGAGCTGATCGATCAGCTCAAGCAGCGGGTGACGATCGTGATCGTCACCCACAACATGCAGCAGGCGGGCCGTGTGGCCGACCGGACCGCGTTCATGCTCGACGGCCGGCTCGTCGAGGTGGGACCGACTAAGGACATCTTCACCAAACCCACCGACCCCCGAACCGAGGAATATGTCACGGGAAAGTTCGGCTAGCAACGATGACGGCGCGCCCGGAGCACGCCTAGCCGACGGCCACGGAGCAGCGAGGGTGGGCGTCGGCGGCCAGCCCGGCAGGGCGCATTTCCAGCAGCAGTTGAGCGAGCTCGAGTTTCATGCGCTGGGCGGCCTCGACCTTATCGTGGAGCAGCTCGACCGGGTGCTCGAGGCCCTCAGCCATCAAGACGTCGAGCTGGCCCAGATGGTGATCGCGGACGACGATCGTGTCGACGGGCGCTATCTGGAGGTCCACCAGGGCATCCTCTCGCTGCTCGCGCTGCAGGCCCCCGTCGCAGGCGACCTGCGGCTGGTCGCCGCGCTGCTTCACATGATCAAGCACATCGAGCGCATGGGCGACCAGTGCGTCAACATCGCCAAGCTGATCCCGCTCTCGGGGCACGAGCCGCCGGTGCGCGCCGAGGTGCTCGAGGCGCTCGCCAAGATGGGCGCGTTCGCGCGCTCAGAGGTCGTGCAGGCCAAGGCCGCATTCGCCGGGCGCGACGCGAACCTCGCCGAAGATCTCGTCCGTCAGGACCGGGAGATCAACCGTCTCAATCGCGAGATCTTCCGCACTGCGATCGAGATCGGCGACGACCCGGACACGCGCGAGTGGGCGATGCACATGATCCTCGTGGCGCGTGCACTCGAGCGGATCGGCGACAACGCGGTCGACATCGGCGAGCAGGTCGCGTTCGTGGTCACGGGGCTGTTCCGGGAGTTCTCGGACTCCTCCCATCCCACGGGCGCCCGACGCACTCAGCGCCCGGAACCCTTCTGGGAACCCTGAGTGGCCCCGCAATTTGCGAAAAGGACGGACGTTTACAACGTAAACGTCGTGTGATCGCCGCGATGCAAAGCCGACACGCGTCGGTGCGATGACCTAGACTGCCCCGCGATGACGACAAGCGTTCGCGCGGAGGACCGGGGGGTGTCATCTTCAAGCGCCGATCGTGCGCCCTCGGGGTCGGCTTCGCTCAGAATCGCCGTCCTGGACCGGGACAGCGGCTTCATTCAGGTGCTCAGCAAGCGGCTGGACCGCCTGGGCTGGGAGCATCGGGTGCTCGCGAGCCCGGTGCCGACCGACGCGGTCGTCTCGATGCGCCTTAGCGCCCTAGTCGTCGACCTGGCGGTCCTCGGCCCCCAGGCTTGGTCCTGGCTCGAGCGGCTGTGCGACGCGTTGCCGGAGCTGGGCATCGTGATCTGCACCGGTCCGTCCACCGTCGCCCAGCGCGTCCGCGGCCTGCGAGTGGGCGCCGATGACTGGATCACAAAGCCCTGCCATCCGGAGGAGGTGATCGCCCGCGTGCAGAGCGTTGTCCGCCGCCGCCGCCGCAGCGCGAGCAGGGCCGAGGTCAAACCGATCGTCGCCGGCGAGGTCGAGATCCGCTCGGACCGCTTCCAGGCTTTCGTCGGCGAGCTGAGCATCGACCTGACGCGGCGGGAGTTCGAGCTAATCGAGCTGCTCGCCGCCGCCGAGGGCCGGGTGCTGGAGCGCGAGGAGATCTACTCTCGCCTGTGGGGCTACACGATGGTGCGCGGCGATCGCTCGGTCGACGTGTTTGTGCGCAAGCTTCGCCAGAAGCTCGAGAAGGCATCACCGCGCTGGCGCTACATCCACACCCACTTCGGTATCGGTTACAGGTTCGCCGCCGAATCGCTCGAGATCGTCGACCCGAACGACGTGCCCTCGTCACTCCCCGTCGGCTGGGACAGCGGCGATCAGGGCAAGCTCGCGGGGCCGCATGAGGACGAGCAGCTGACCGCCGGACCCCTCTAGGCGCACGGCCGCAACACCGCCCTTCTTCAGGTCCAGGCGGCCGCCCGTCAGATCTCCGGCTGCGCTCGAGAGGTCCGGCTCATGGCCGACCAACAGCAGGCAGCCGTCGGCGGCCACGCTCCCCAGCGCGTCGAGCGCCTGCGCCGCGTCGAAGCCGCTCGCGAGCGCCGTGTACTCACGCAGGCGCTTGCGCTGCTGCGGGCTCCAGGCCTCGGCGGCAAGCTCAGCCGTATCGCGCGCCCTCACCTTGGGGCTGAAGAGAACGGCCTCGAATTTGACGCCGATCCGCGAGAGCGCGATCCCGGCGATGCGTGCCTGGCGTTCGCCGCGCTCGGTCAGCCGCCGCTCGGAATCGCGGCGCGTGCCGTGAGCCTCAGCCTCGGCGTGACGAAGTAGCCAGAGCTGACGAGCCATACCGATCCCCTGCACCCTAGCGGGCGCGGCGCCCCGCGTAGTGCCGCTGCTCGCCGCAGGCGGCGCGAGGGTGTTAGCTTGAAGGACACGATGATCGGCGATGAGGAGCATAGGCAGGCCCGATCGCAGAATCTCGTCCTCGCACTCGACAACGAGCTTGAAGACCCGTCTCTCTACCTCAACCGTGAGGTTTCCTGGCTGGACTTCAACGACCGCGTGCTGCAGCTCGCCGAGGACCAGCGGGTGCCGCTGCTCGAGCGGGTCAAGTTCTGTGCCATATACACGACGAACCTGGACGAGTACTACATGGTGCGCGTCGCCGGGCTACGCGACCAGATCGACGCCGGCGTCGAGAATCCGAGTCAGGACGGTCGCAGCCCCTCAGAGACGATCGCGCTGATCCGCGAGGAGGTGCTGCAGCAGAGCCGGCGACTGACCGGCGCCTTCGAAGGACAGCTGCGTCCCGCCCTCGCCGAGAACGGGATCCGGATCGTGAACGTCGAAGAGCTCGACGGGGAGCGGCGGGCCGAGCTTGCGCGCCACTTTCAGAAGACGATCTTCCCCGCTCTCACCCCGCTCGCGGTCGCCCCGGGCAGGCCGTTCCCCTACATCTCCAACCTCTCGCTCAGCCTGGCCGTGCTGGTGCGCGACCCGGTCACCGACCAGACGGTGTTCGCGCGGGTCAAGGTTCCGACCGAAATCCTGCCCCGCTTCGTCACCCTGAGGACGCCGGCAACCGAGCCGACGCTGCTGGTGGCGCTCGAGGACGTGATCGCGCATCACCTCGACGCGCTGTTCCCGGGTATGGAAATCGCCGACTACGACGTCTTCAGGGTCACGCGCGACGCCGACCTGGAGGTCTCCGACGACGCCGCCGACCTGCTGCAGGCGGTCGAGGACGAGCTGCGCCGGCGGCGCTTCGGGGAGCTCGTTCGCGTCGAGCTCGGCGCGCACTGTTCCAAGCAGCTGCGCGACGAGCTCACGGGGCTGCTGGGGGTCGAGGAGGACGAGGTCTATCCCGTCGACGGCCTGCTCGACATGGGCTCGCTCTGGCAGATCGTGAAACTCCCGGGTCACGCCGAGCTGCGCGACGAGCCGCTCGTCGGCATCACCCACCCACGGCTGCTGCGCCACGAGGGAGAGCGCCCGGACGTGATGGGGGCGATGCGCGAAGGCGACCTGCTCGTGCACCACCCCTACGTGTCCTTCGCCACCTCTGTCGAGCGCTTCGTCGAGCAGGCGGTGGCCGACCCGAACGTGCTCGCGATCAAGCAGACCGTCTACCGCACCAGCGACGACTCGCCGCTGGTCCCGGCGCTGATCGATGCGACCGAGCGGGGCAAGCAGGCGGTCGCGCTCGTCGAGCTGCAGGCCCGCTTCGACGAGCGCATGAACATTCAGTGGGCCAAGGCGCTCGAGGAGGCCGGCGTGCACGTCGTCTACGGCCAGCCCGCGCTGAAGACCCACGCCAAGTGCGTGCTGGTCGTGCGCCGCGAGGGTGACGGCGTGCGCAACTACGTGCACATCGGCACGGGCAACTACAACTCGGCAACGGCGCGCCTCTACACCGACTTCGGCCTCTTCACGACCGACGAGCAGATCGGCGCCGACGTCGCGGACATGTTCAACTACCTGACCGGGTACGGGCGCCCGCTGCGCTACCGCAAGGTGCTGATCGCGCCCAACCACCTCCGAGAGGGCATCATCGACGAGATCGAGCAGACGATCGCGGCCCACTCCGAGAGCTCGCCGGCGCGCATCGCGATGAAGATGAACTCGCTCGTGGACGGGCGCTGCATCCGCGCTCTGTATCGAGCGTCGCAGGCGGGCGTGAGGGTGGACTTGAACGTTCGCGGCATTTGCTGCCTACGGCCGGGGATCGAGGGGATCTCGGAGAACATCCGCGTCGTCTCGATCGTCGGGCGACTGCTCGAGCACTCGCGCGTGTACGCATTCGAGCGCCACAGCGAGCACAAGGTCTACATCGCCTCGGCGGACCTGATGCCGCGCAACCTCGACCACCGGGTCGAGCTTGCCGTGCCAATCGAAGCCGAGGAGTTGCGCGCTGAGTTGCTTGACGTCCTGGAACGGTGCTTCGCCGACAACCAGAACTCTTGGGACCTCGACAGCAACGGGACCTGGGCGCGGCGCGCGCCGGGCGCCGGCGAAGAACCGCGCAGCGTGCAGCAGGAGCTCGCCGAGCTGAATGCGGCGCGCGCCGCCACCGGCCGGCCTGCGGGTGAGCGTGGCGCGCAGGCGCCGGACGCGCGCGAGCGCGTCGTCGCCGCGACCGCTCAGCCGGTCGCCGCGGCGGGAAGCGCGTCCAGAGCCCGCTTGAGCTCGTCCACCGACTGGTAGTCGAGCCCCAGCAGGTGATCGTGGCGGTGACGGACGATACCCAGCTCGTCGATCACGATCACCGCCCGCTTGGTGCCCAGGCGTGGTGAGAACGCGCTGTAGTCCTTTGCAACCGCACTGTCCACGTCGGCGAGAAGCGGCACGTTGAGCGAGTACTTGGCCGTGAAACCCTCGTGTGAGGCGAGATCCTGGGAGGAGATGCCGACGACCGTGGCGTTCAGGGATGCGAAGTCCTCGGCGCGGTCCCGATAGGAGCAGAACTGTTTCGTGCACACGGTCGTGTTATCGCCGGGATAGAAGAGCAGCACGACGCGCTCACCGCGATGATCTGAGAGCCGGAACGACCCCTCGGTTCCCTCCAGCTCGAAGTCTGGTGCCTGCTCGCCGACCCGCGGGGTCTTCGCCATTGTTCGTGCCCTTCTGTTCGTGAGTGAATCCCCCCGGGAGCCCACGATATCGTTTGAGGTTCGCGCAAGGGCCCGGGGCAGCGCATTCGACCGATGCGCTAGAAATCGGGCATGGGCGCCCGTCATCTCACGTGTTTGGGGTTGGTGTGCGTGGCCTGCCTCGCCGTGGGGGCCTGTGGGAGCAATGCCCCCGCGGTCGTCTCCACCCCGACCGCGTACCAGTCGGCGATCCCGACGCCGGCCACGGCGTCAGCCCAGCAGCTGCTCGACTGGCCCGAGTTCGGGCTCGATCCGCAGCGCAGCGACGCAAGCGAACGCGCGACGGGAATCACCGCCGCGAGCTTGGCCGGCCTGCGTCGGAGCACCGTGCAGGTGGGGGGAACCGTCGACTCCTCGCCGATCTACCTGCACGGGGCGCTCGTCGCGGGCGCCGCGCACAACGTCACCGTCGTCACTACCAGCTACGGCAAGACCGTCGCCATCGATGCGGACAGCGGGCGCGTGCTGTGGACGTTCACGCCTCCCGGCTACCGCGGCTGGGCCGGCAGCTCGCAGATTACGACGACGAGTCCTATTGCCGATCCCAACCGGCGCTTCGTCTTTGCCGCCTCACCGAACGGGCTGATCCACAAGCTTGCGCTCACCGACGGCAGTGAGGATCACTCGGGGTCGTGGCCGGTGAGCGTGACGCATGATGCCGGCCACGAGAAGCTCGCCGCGGCGCTCAACATCGACGGTCCCGACGTGCTGGCGGCAACCGGCGGCTACTTCGGCGACGCGCCTCCCTACCAGGGCCACGTGATCCTCATCGACCGCTCGAGCGGTCGGGTGCGGGGCGTGTTCAACACGCTCTGCGCCAACCGGCGTCTCCTGATCACTCCGAGCAGCTGCGGCGCGAGCGACTCGGCGATCCTGTCGCGAGGCGGAGCCGTGGTGGAGCCGGGCGGCGGGCGAATCCTGATCTCCACCGGCAACGGCCCCTGGAACGGCAGCACGAACTTTGGTGACAGCGTGCTGGAGCTCACGTTCCCCGGCTTGAACCTGAGACAGTCCTTCACACCGGTCAACCAGGAACACCTGAACGACACCGACACCGACCTCGGCTCGAGCGCGCCGGCGCTGCTCGGCGCAGACCGCGTCGTGATCGCCGGCAAGGATGGGATCATGCGTGTGCTCGCGCTGTCGCCGCTCGACGGCCATTCCGTGGCCGGCGGGGTCGGGCGCCATCACCGGCTCGGCGGGGAACTGCAGCGCCTCGGCGTTCCCGGAGGCGGCGAGCTCTTCACGGCACCCGCGGTCTGGCGAAGAGGCGCGGTGACGACGGTGTTCGTCGCCGACGAAGGTGGGACCGCTGCATATGTGCTGCGCGGTGGACGGCTGCTGCGGGCCTGGCAGAACTCGACGGCGGGCACGAGCCCAGTGATGGCCGGCGGCCTGCTGTACGTGTACGAACCATCGGGCGGAGGCATCTATGTCTACCAGCCCGGCTCGCCGCGACCGATCGCCAAGCTGGACGGCTCCTCCGGGCACTGGAACAGCCCGATCGTCGTCGACGGCCACATCGTCGAGCCGGAGGGGAACGCAAACGACCACAGGCTCGCTGGCACGCTCGAGCTGTTCAAGCGATGACGCCGAGCGGCCGCGACGAGGAGCCTCCCGGTGGCCGTCGCTTCGACGAGCGCGTGGACGCGACGCGACGCACGCGGCTGGCGAACGAGCGCACGTACCTGGCGTGGTGGCGAACGGGCCTCGCCGCCTTCGCGGTCAGCATCGGCGCCGGCCGTCTCGTCCCGGCCGTGGCGGGTGGGCCGCAGGCCCTCTACAGCGTCACGGGGGTACTGTTCGCCGTGGTCGGGATCCTCGTGATCCTCTACGGCCACAGGCGCGGCCGGGAGGTCGACGAGGCCATCTCCGAAGGCCGCTTCCAGCGCGCGGATGACCGCGTGCTGGCGGTGCTCGCCGGGCTCGCCGCGATCGGCGGCTTGCTGCTGATCGTCCTGATCCTCGTGGGCCGCTGAACGGTAGCCTGGGCTCGTCATGGAGGAATCGCTAGCCGGCCAGCTCCTGCTCGCGTCCCCGGCGCTGCAGGACCCCAACTTCGTGCGCACCGTGGTGCTCGTCGGCCTGCACAGCGACGAGGGCGCGATGGGGCTCGTGCTCAACCGCCCCTCCTCGGTGACGGTGAGCGAGGCCGTCCCGCAGCTCGAGCAAGCCGTAACAGACGCCGAGCATGTGTACGTCGGGGGCCCCGTGCAGCCGACCTCGGTCGTCTTCCTGGCCGAGTTCCTGGACCCCTCGCCGGCCGGTCTCTTGGTGCTTGGGCGGATCGGCTTTCCCGCCCCCGACGCCGGCATCGAGGAGCTGGTTGAGGCGACCGGCCGCCGGCGCGTGTTCGCCGGCTACGCCGGCTGGGGCGAGGGTCAGCTCGATGCCGAGGTCGAGCACGGCGACTGGATCGCCCACACCCCGGTTCCCGAGGATGTGTTCACCGAGCTGCCCGAGGAGCTCTGGAGCTCGGTTCTGACCCGAAAGGGCGGAAGCTACGCGCTGATCGCGCGGATGCCGCCCAATCCGAGCGTCAACTGACCCGCTTGCTGCTCGACCACACATCGTCAGACCGGGGCAGCGGACGGCTCGGCCCGGCAGTCGTGGCAGCGATTCTCGCCCTTCTCCTCGGCGCCTGGATCGCCGCCGGCCTGCCCGCGAGCGCCTCGGGCGCGCAGCCTCGAGAAACACCTGGTGGCGTGCTGCTCGTCTTCCTGCCCTCGAGCTCCGGCGCACAAGGCGGGGCGGCGGGCTCCGCGGAAGGCGCCTTCCAGGCCCAGCTTGCGGCCCTGAAGGGCTTCTCGGTGGGGATCCTGTCTGCCGCGCAGGGCACTTACTCCAGGGCCCAGCTCGCGCTCGATATCACCCAGGGCGCGAGAATCGCCTCCTCCGCCTACTCGAGCCCTCGCCCGCCGGCGCTGTCGCTGAAGCCCGCGGGCTCTGGTGCGGTCCTCGAGGGCTGGAACGCCGCGCGCAGGCGTGCCGAAGACGCACCTCAGCTGCTGCGTCCGGGGCTGCTCGCCACCTGGATCGCCGGCGGCACGGCCGGCTATGGCGCGATCGCCGGCGCCGACCACACCGACGCCGCCGTTGCAGCCGACCGCGAAGGCCATGTCGCGACGCTCTCGGTCGGCCCGGCGGCGTCGCTGCTCGCTCGCATCGCCGCGCTGCGCCGCGCCGCGCCCTTCGTGGTCGCGGATCTGCCCGCCGGCCCCGAAGGCGGCGCGGACGTTCGTGCGCTCGCAGACCAGCGCGCGGCGGGTGAGCTGCTGATCGTCGTGCAGCGCCTCGCAGACGGGCGCGATGGGGAGCTCCTGTGGTCGGCGATCGCCGGGCTCGCCGGGGGCGGCGGTCGCGAGTTGACCTCGCGGAGCACCAAGCAGCGGGGTCTGATCGCCGCGATCGACATCGCGCCGACGATCCTGACCCGACTGGGCGTGCGGCCGATTCCCGCCGGCGTGCGCGGAGCGGCGATCGAAACCGGCGCGAAGCTTGACTCGGCAAGCCTGCGTGCGCTGATGAGCCGCCTGCGCGTGATCGGCGGGCGGCGGCTGAAGGCGCTCGGCGTCCTGCTGGCCGCCTGGGCGCTGCTGCTCGTGCTCTCGGTCCCGTCGCCGCGCGCCCGTGCGCTCGCGATGCGCGTCGGCGCGCTGGGCGTGCTCTGGGCGCCCGCGGCCGTGCTGCTGCCGGCGGCCGTGGAGCCAGGTGCCGCGGCCGAGTACGCGATGATCACGGCCTCGTGCCTTGCGCTCGGAGCGCTCAGCGACCGCCTGCTGCCGTGGCCGCGTGCACTGATCGCCCCGGCGCTCGTCACGGTGATCGCCCTCGTGCTCGATGCGCTCGCCGGCACGCAGCTCTTGATGCGAGCGCTGCTCGGACCGGACCCGGCGCTCGGGGCCCGCTTCTACGGCATCGGCAACGAGCTGAAGTCGGGTCTCGCCGTGCTCGTGCTCGCAGCCGTCGCGGCGGCACTGTATCCGGCCGTTCGAGGCCGGCGCGCGGTCACGGCGATGGCCCTCGCCGGCGTGCTGCTCGCGCTCGTGGAGGGCTCGGCGCGGATCGGGGCGGGCGTCGGCGGCGTGGTCCTCGTAGGGGCGTCGTTCGCCGTGGCGAGCGTGATGGTCGCCCGGCTGGCGCAGGACGGTCGCGGCGTCACTCGCAAGCGGGCGCTGATCGTGCTCATCAGCCCGATCGCTGCGCTGGTCGCGCTGGCGCTGCTCGACCTAGCGACGGCGCGTGGGACGGGCCATTACACGGGCAGCATCCTGCACGCGCGCTCGGCGGGCGAGTTGCGCGACGTGATCGTCCGCCGCTACACGGCCGCGTGGGACGAGCTGAAGAACCATGCGATGCCGGCAGCGACGGCGGTCGCGCTCCTGTATGCGGCCATCGGCCTGCGTCGCCGCGAGCAGCTGCTCGCGCCGGTGGCGCTCGACCCGGCCTGGCTGGCGGCGCTCGCCGGCGGTCTCACGGCCGGAGTCGTCGGGGCACTGGTCGAGGACTCGGGTCCCGTCCTGCTCGTCGTCGCCGTGTTCGCCCTCGGGTGCGTCTCGACCTACCTCTGGGGGCGCCCGCCGGCGCCGCGCGAAGCTAGCCCCGGCAAGCGGGTCCGGGCCGAGCCCTACCTGGCCGCCGGGGGCCGTTCCTGACCGAGCGTTCCCTGCGCCGCGGCGGCCGACTGATGACCGCCGCCGTGACCGCGCAGGATGAAGGCGAACGCGACCGCCAGGAGCGCCCCGGCAAGCGGTCCGATCGCGTAGATCCAGTAGCGGGCGAAGTCGCCGAGCACGAGCGCGGGCCCGAACGATCGCGCCGGGTTCATCGAGGCGCCGGTGATCGGACTCGACCAGAGGCCGGCGAGAACGATGTAGCCGCCCACGGCGACCGCCGATAGCGGGCCGAGGTTCTGCGACCTCGACGCAGTGCCGAGGATCGTGCTTACGAGCCCGGCGGTGAGGACGAGCTCCATCAACAGCGCCTGAGCGTCGTCGATGCCCGCTCCCGGCAAGGTGGCGCCGAGCATGCCCACCTCGCCGAAGATCGCGTCGAGGAACAGCACTGCGAGCGTCGCTCCGAGCAGCTGCACGAGGACGTAGCCCGGAACGCGTCGCCATGGGAAGTCTCCCCGCGCGGCGAAGGCGAGGCTCACGACCGGGTTCAGGTGCGCGCCGGAGACCGCCCCCATGAAGAGGATCACCGCCATCACGGCAAGCCCGGGCGCGGTCACAGCCGCGCCGCGCCCGATCGACCCGTGCGTGAACGCGTTCACGACCGGCGCGCCCGCGCCGGCCTCGACCAGCAGGAAGGTCCCGAGCAGCTCCGCGAACAGCCGCCTCCATTCGCGTGCCGGGTCGGCGAAATGTCGCTGCTGAACCGCGACGCGCCGCTCGAGCTCGGCCAGTGTTCCGCTCTGGAGCGGCGCGGCGGCGCCCGAGGCGCTTGCGGCGAGCGCCGACTGCTCCGCCTGCCGCTGGATTTGCTCGCCCTCGCTCATGTTCTGCTCGCCCTCAGCCGTCGCGGCAGTCCGGGCACGCACCGTGGAGCACTATCTCATGCTCGGACACCACCAACGGAACACGCTCGCTGAGCGTGCGTATCGCACGCTCCAGCCCCGGATCGGAGAAGGGCATCACGACGCCACAGCCGTCGCACACGAGATGGTGGTGATGCTGATCGCGGTCGTGCGCGCGCTCATAGCGGACCATCGCCTGCCCGGTCTCCACCCGCTGGACGAGATGGAGCCGCTCGAGCTCGTCGAGGATCCGGTAGACGCTCGCCCTGCTCACACGCCTCGCACTCTCACTTCGCAGCGCATCCTCGATCTCGACCGCCGTCAGCGCACAGCACTCGCCGCCCAGCAGCTCGAGCACCGCCCGGCGCGCTCCGCCCCGCTTGCGCCCGTCCGCCGCCAGCGCCGCCTCCGCGCGGTCGATCCAGTCGACCGTGCTCATCGCGCGAGCGCGGTTGCGCCGTAGATCGCGACGGCGATGGCGATCACGGCGGTGCTCGGCGGGAGCCACGGAAGCGCATAGGCGAGAACGAGCCCGGCGACCATCGCGACGACGGCCAGCAGGCCGGCGAGCGCCACGCCGGCGAATGGCCTGCCGGTAAGGCGGTGGGCGGCCGCCGCAGGTGCGGCCAACAGCCCGAGCAGCAGCAGCGCCCCGACCGCCTGCGTCGCCTCGGCGGCAACCAGGCCGACGAGCGCCAGGAAGCCCACGCCAAGCAAGCGCGTCGGCACGCCACGCGCGGCCGCCACGTCGGGTGCGAGCGTCGCGAACAGCAGCGGTCGCGCGATCAGGAGCACCGCGACGACGATCGCAAGACCGACGAAGGCAGCGACGCGTGCTTCCCCGGCCCCAAGTCCGAAGATCGAGCCGAACAGCGTGTGTGCGGCCTGGATACCCGCTCCGCCGGCAGAGCTGATGCTGAACAGCGTCAGGAAGAAGAGCCCCAGGCCGAGGACAAACGTGAACACGATGCCGATCGCCGTATCGTCGGCCGGCGTCCTGGCGCCGGCTCCGCCGCCGCGAGCCACGAGGACACCGCGGCCGAGCACCGCGATTCCGACAGCTACGGCGACCGTGGCGACGAACAGCCCGACGCGCTCGTCGATGCCAGCCGCCGCGGCCGCGAGCGCTCCCGGGAACGCCACGTGGCTCAGCGCGTCCCCGGCGAAGACCTGGCCGCGCAACACGACGAACCAGCCGCACATCCCGCACGCCAGCGCCACGAAGCCGCCGGCGAGCAGAGCGTTGCGCATGAATTCGTGTGACAGCATCAGGCGACCGTCTGCACGCGTGGTGGAGTGCCGGCCGCGGGCGCTCGCGCGCCCCGCCGGCCGTGCAGTGCGGCGAGCACCCGCGCGAGCAGGTAAACGGAGAAGGCGATCGCCGCGATGAAGAAGCCGGCCGGGTAGACCGAGAAGTAGGCGACCCCCATGCCGAGCCACACGATCAGCAGGCCGAGCAGGATGGTCAGCGCGAGGCTCAGCATCGGGCGTGCCGTCAGCAGCTGGGCGCTCGCGGCGGGCGCAACGAGCAGCGCGAACACGAGCAGGGGGCCGGTGATCTGGCTCGTGGCGGCGACCGCGAGTCCAAGCAGGAGCAGGAAGCCAGTCGAGAGGGCCCTCGCCGGGACGCCGCGTGCACTCGCCACATCGGGGTCCACGGAGGCGAAGAGCAGCGGACGAGCCAGCAGGGCGAGGGCCGCCATCACCGCGAGCGCCGCGGCGGCGAGCACCAGCACCTGTCCGTCGGAGATTGCGAGGATGTTTCCGAACAGCAGGCTCTCCAAATCCCCGAGGACGCCGCCGTAGAGACTCACGAACAGGAAGCCCAGCGCGAGAGCGCTCGCCTGGACAGCGCCGATGCTCGCGCTCTGCTCACGCAGCGAGCGGCGTCTCGTGCCGGAGAAGCGTCCGATCGCGAGCGCGCCGACGCCGCAGAAGGCGAAATATCCCCACGCCGCCGGGATCCCGATCAAGGCCGCTCCGCTCGCACCCGGGAAGGCCATCATCGAGAGCGTATGGCCGGCGAACGCCTCGCGCCGCAGGACCATCAGCCAGCCGACCACTGCCGCCATCACGGCCACGATGGCGCCGGCCAGCAGCGCATTGACCATGAAGTGGTATTCGAGGACCTCGCCGAGGTCGCGGGCGAGGTTCCAGCCTAGGGTCGGGTTCGCGCTGTCAGGGGACATGAGCGTGGATCCCGGCGTCGGCCAGCGCACCTTCGTGGCGATCGTGATGGTGCGCCGGCGCCTCGGGCTGGCCGACGACCACCAGGCGCCCGTCGCTGGCCTTCAGAACCTCGACCGGAAGACCGTGCAGCTCGGTCAGCGTCTCGCTGGTGATCACCTGCTCGACGGGTCCCTCCACGGCGTGCCCGCCTGCCAGGTAAACGACGCGGTCGATGTAGGGCAGCAGCGGGTTGACGTCGTGGGCGACCAGCAGCACCGCTACCCCTTCGCGGTGGCAGACGTCGTGCACCAGCGCCGCGACGGCAGCCTGGGTCGGCAGGTCCAGGCTGTCAAGCGGCTCGTCCAGCAACAGCAGCTCGGGACGCCTGACCAGCGCCTGGGCGATCAGCAGCCGCTGTTGCTCGCCGCCGGAGAGCTCGCCGATCGGTCGCTGGGCGTAAGGGCGAGCGCCGACCAGCTCGATGACCTCTCCAACGCGCGTCCGCGCGGCCCGGCGGCGAGCGCCCGGCCGACCCCAAGCCAGCGGCAGCGGCACTCCCCAGCGGTCGCCGTCGAGCCCCAGCCGGACGATGTCGCTGCCGCGCAGGCGCGTGCCCTCGTCGAACGAGCGCCGCTGCGGCAGGTAGCCGATCGCTCTGTTGGCGGCGCCGGCCGGGCGCCCGAGCACCGAGACCGTTCCGGAGGACAACGGAAGCGCGCCGAGCACGACCTTCAGGAGCGTCGACTTGCCCGAACCGTTGCCGCCGAGCAGCGCCACGAACTCGCCCGGCTCCATCCTGATCGAGACATCGCTCCAGATCGGGCGGCGTCCGATCTGTACGCTCGCCCGCTCGAGCTCGATCGCCGGCACGCCCGGGGTCGCTGCGTCATGCGTGCTCACCAGCCCATTATAAGACTGAGTCTCGTTCTCATGCGGTGCGGTCAGCGCGAGAGCCTCACGCACCGCCGAACGTCGCGTCCGCTCCTGCGGGTAAAGACCAGAGCAGCGACCACGATCCGCCACCGACCCGGAAGGGAACACGTGCACAAGCTCAACCTCGACTCAGACGACGTGCTCACGCCAACCTACGCGGGCAGGTGGTTCACGCATGACGTCCCCAAGTACAGGCTGCCAGCGGGTGGCATGGCCGCCGACGCCGCCTACCAGCTCGTTCACGACGAGCTGGACCTCGACGGCAATCCGACGCTCAACCTGGCCTCGTTCGTGACCAGCTGGATGGAGCCGCAGGCGGACCGCCTCGTCCAGGAGACGATCGCCAAGAACATGATCGACCAGGACGAGTATCCCCAGACGGAGGTGATCCACCGGCGGGTCGTCTCAATGATCGGACGTCTCCTGCACGCCCCGGACGGCTCGGAGTCGACCGGCACCGCAACGATCGGCTCCTCGGAGGCCATCATGCTGGCGATGCTTGCCCACAAGCGCTCGTGGCAGCTGCGGCGCAGAGCTACGGGAGCGCCCGCGGAGCGGCCGAACATGGTGCTCGGTGCGGACGTGCACACGTGCTGGGAGAAGTTCGCGCGCTACTTCGAGGTGGAGGCGCGGATCGTGCCGATCGAGGAGGGCCGCTACACGATCGGCGGGGCGGACATCGAGCCCCGGCTGGACGAGAACACGATCGGGGTCGCCGGCCTGCTCGGCACGACCTTCACCGGCCAGATGGACGATCTGCGCTCGATCGACGGCGTGCTCACCAGGGTCGCCTCCGAACACGGCTGGCAGATCCCGCTGCACATCGACGCCGCTTCGGGGGGCTTCGTCCTGCCCTTCTCCGAGCCCGAAGAGGAATGGGACTTTCGCCTGCCCTCGGTGCGCTCGATAAACCTCTCGAACCACAAGTTCGGCCTCGTCTACCCGGGCATGGGGACGGTCGTCTTTCGCGACGCGTCCGACCTGCCCGACGAGCTCGTGTTCCATATCAACTACCTCGGCGGTGACATGCCGAACTACACGCTCAACTTCTCGCGCCCCGCCTATGGCGTGATCCTGCAGTACTTCTCGTTTCTGCAGCTGGGGCACGAGGGCTATCGACGCGTGATAACGACGGCGCTGGACAACGCCCGCAGGCTCGCTGCCAAGCTCGCGGCGATCGAGGGGCTGGAGCTGATCGAAGGCGGCTCCAGGTTCCCAATCGTCGTCGCCCGCATTAAGCCAGGCGGCCCGAACGTCGATCTCAGGGTGCTCTCACGGCGGCTGCGAGAGCGTGGGTGGATCGTCCCCGCCTACACCCTCCCGCCCAATGCCGATCACATCACCGTGCTGCGAATAGTCATCAAGGAGAACGTCTCACGAGACATGGTGGAGCTGCTGGCCGCCGACGTGCGCAACGCCTTTGAGGACCTCGCCCACGAAGCGCAGGCGGGCCCGCAGCCGCCTCGCACGCGGCTCCGGCCTCACTGTTGAGCGTCGCCGGCGCTGCGCGGCGGCTGTTCGGTGGCGAGTTTGCGTTTGCGATCGATCAGCAGCACGGCGCCGACGACGATCACGACAGCGACCAGGATCCCTCCCGCGATGTAGCGCAGTTTGTGTTTGACCGGTTTTTTGGCTTTCTTGCTCGCCTGCGCGGGCTGCAGGATCGTCACGGCGATGCCCTTCGCCTGAAGCTGCGCTACGTACGTCGGCTCCAGGCCCGCTCCGTATTTGACGAGCACGTGGCGCCCGTCCTTGAGCCTCAGACGAATCGAGCGAGCCTTCTTGTTGACCCTGGCGGTCTGAATCTGGCCACCGGCGAGCTGTTTTTCGTATTCCTGCAGGCTCTCCTTCTGGTAGTGCACCGTCGTTTCCGCGGCGAGCGGCGAGGGGGCCGCGACAAGCAGCGCCCCGAAGGCGATGCAAACCAGGGAGAGGACGGTCTTGATGGCGGCAGACGGTCTGGTAGGTCGGATCATCCGCGGAACCCTACAGTCGCGAGGCGACGGTCATTTACGCGCAATCCTGACGGCCTTCAGGCGCTCTACCTTCGACGCGACGACCTTGCGCAACCGCACGGATCCGGGTGTGACCTCGACGCACTCGTCCTCGCGGACGAACTCGAGCGCCTGGTCGAGCGTCGGTTTGCTGTGCGTGTCCAGGCGGACGAGCACGTCGGCCGTCGAGGAGCGCATGTTCGTGAGGTGCTTTTCCTTCGTCGGATTCACGTCGAGGTCCTCCGAGCGGGCGTTCTCGCCGATGATCATCCCCTCGTAGACCTCCTCGCCGGGCCCTACGAACAGGATGCCGCGCTCTTGCAGGGTCATCAGCGAGTAGGTGGCGGTCTCGCCACGGCGGTCCGCGACGAGCGCGCCACTCTGGCGCGTGAGCAGCTCGCCCGCCCACGGCTCCCAGCGGTCGAAGACGTGATGCATGATCCCCGTGCCGCGGGTCTCGGTGAGGAACTCGGTGCGGAACCCGATCAGCCCGCGCGCCGGCACCAGATAGTCCATGCGCACCCAACCGGTGCCGTGATTGGTCATGTGCTCCATGCGTCCCTTGCGCGCCGCCAGCAGCTGGGTGACGGTGCCGACATGCTCCTCGGGGACGTCCACCGACAACCGCTCGACGGGCTCGTTGCGCCTGCCGTCGATCTCCCGCTCGACCACGTGCGGCTGTCCGACGGTGAGCTCGAAGCCCTCGCGGCGCATCATCTCGACCAGGATCGCCAACTGCAGCTCCCCGCGACCCTGGACCTCGTAGGTATCCGGCCGCTCGGTGTCGCGTACGCGCAGCGAGACGTTGCCAACGAGCTCCTGGTCGAGCCGCCCCTTGATCTGGCGAGCGGTGAGCTTGTCGCCGTCTTTGCTCGCGAGCGGCGAGGTGTTGACGCCGATCGTGATCGACATCGCGGGCTCATCGACGGTGATCACGGGTAGCGGCCGGGGGTCCGCGGGATCGGCGAGGGTCTCGCCGATGGTGACCTCGGCGATCCCGGCCACCGCGATGATTTCCCCGGGTCCGGCGTCGGGCGCGTCGATACGATCCAGCGCGTCGGTGACGTAGAGCTCGGCGACCTGCGCCATGCGGATCGAGCCGTCGGCGCGACACCAAGCGATCTGCTGGCCCTTCCGGATCGTTCCATGGCGCACGCGGCAGATCGCCAGGCGGCCGACATACGGCGAGGCGTCGAGGTTCGTCACGTATGCCTGCAGCGGGTGCTCGGGGTCGTGCGTGGGCGCAGGGATCCGCTCGAGCAGAAGGTCCATCAGCGCCGCGAGGTCGGGCTCCTGGATCCGTTGACCCGGGTCATAGCTCAGCGAGGCGACGCCGGCCTTGGCGTTGCAGTAGACGATCGGAAACTCGATCTGCTGCTCGTCGGCGTCGAGGTCGAGGAACAGCTCATAGACCTCGTCGATGACCTCGGCGACACGCGCGTCCGGCCGGTCCACCTTGTTGACGACGAGGATCACGGGCAGCTTCGCCTCCAGCGCCTTGCGCAACACGAATCGCGTCTGCGGGAGCGGACCCTCGGACGCGTCGACGAGCAGGAGCACCCCGTCGACCATCGTCAGCCCGCGCTCGACCTCGCCGCCGAAGTCGGCGTGTCCGGGGGTGTCGATGATGTTCAGCTTGACGCCCCGGTAGCGCAGCGAGGTGTTCTTGGAGAGGATCGTGATGCCCTTCTCGCGCTCCAGATCCATCGAATCGAGCACCCGCGTGGCGACGTCCTGGCCGACCCGGAAGGCACCCGACTGCCACAACATCGCGTCGACCAGCGTGGTCTTGCCGTGGTCGACGTGCGCGACGATCGCCACGTTGCGTATGTCATGCCTTGCTATGAGCACGGCCCGACAGGCTAGCGTCGAAGGCCCGCCATCCTCAGGCCTGTGCGAAACCCGAAGCGCGCGAGCGCCGACGGGTAGCGCTCGGCCGCGGCGATCGTCTCCTCCAGCGCCGCCGCGAAGCGCCTGATCTCCTGCTCTTCGATCGCGAGCGCCGGCAACGCCTTGATCACGTTCACGTGGTGCCCGGCGACCTGACAGAAGATCCGGTGGTCGTGGAAGAGCGGGACCGTGATCAGCTGCGAGAAGAGCCCCGGCTGGCGTCGCTCGACCGACTCCCACAGCCTGCGCCCAGCCGCGCCGGCGGGCGGCCCGAATTCGATCGCCCACATCAGCCCGAGGCCCCGAACCTCACGGACCGTCTCGAAGCGCTCCGCCAGCGGCCGCGTCAGCTCAAGCAGGAGCTCACCCGAGCGCGCCGCGCGAGCGACGAGCTGCTCGTCGTCCAGAATGCGCAGCGTCGCCAGCGCCGCCGCCGCCGCGAGGTCGTTGCCGCCGAATGTCGACCCGTGCCGGACGGCGCGTTCCATGCCGTCGAACACGCTGTCGAACGCCCCGCGCGAGACGAGCACGGCGCCAATCGGCACGAGGCCGCCTGAGAGGGCCTTCGAGAGGCAGATCATGTCCGGCTCGAGGTCCCAGTGCTCGAGCGCGAGAAAAAGTCCGGTGCGTCCCAGTCCCGTCTGGACCTCATCGCATACGAACAATGTCCCGGCGTCTCGGCACAGCCGCTGTGCGGCCTGGAGATAACCGTCGGGCGGAAGCTTCACGCCCTTTCCCTGGATCGGCTCGACCACGAAAGCCGCGACGTCGCCGGCAGCGAGCTGCTGCTCGAGCGCCGCCTCGTCGCCGAATCGGACCGCTTCGCAGCCGGGCAAAAACGGGCCGAAGCCCTCGCGAAACTCCTCGTTGCCGTTGATCGAGAGCGCGCCGAGCGTGAGCCCGTGGAAGGCATGCTCGGCGTACAGCACGCGCGGACGCGACGTGGCTGCCCGTGCGATCTTGATCGCCGCCTCGACCGCCTCGGTGCCCGTGTTGGCCGGCACCATCGCGGCCACGCTCGCGGGCGAGCGCGCGAGCAGCTGCTCGGCGAGCACGCCGCTCAGCAGCGTCACGCCCAGCTGCGGGAGGTTGCCGGTGCGGGCCGCAAGCACCTCCTCGACCGCGGCTATCGCCCCGGGATGGTTGCGGCCGATCGCGAAGACGCCATAGCCGCCGAACAGGTCCAGATAGCGCTCGCCGTCGGCGTCGATCAGGTGCGCGCCCTCTCCCCCCTTCCACACCTTGTCGAACCCGAGCGTCCGCAGGATGCGCCCCATCTGGGGATTCAGGAAGCGTTCGTTCAGCGACATCTCCTCGCCGCTGCGGCCGCTGAGGATCTCCGCCACTCGCCCCGGGCTCTCGCTCGACATGGGCTAAGCGTACGTGGCGCGCCGATCAGGACCAGTATCGCCGGCGGCGTGATGGCTGTCCCCTCGCCTCACGACCTCTGCCGTGAGGCTTTCATCGTCGTTTCATGCGGCGCTTGCAAGTCTCGACGGGTGCTTACTCCCAATCAACGAAAGGAAGCTCGATGATCAAGCGTTTCAGCACGTTCGCAGCGATTCTGAGCACCGCCGTCATGATGGCGGCCGGTGGCGTTGCGCTCGCGGGCACCAGCAACCCAGCCCACAAGAAGAGCACGCATCACACGGCCAAACATCACAAGGCCAAGCACGCGACCCGCGTCTCGCACGCCGGTGACGTCGCGGGAGTGGACACCGATAACGTCCAGTCGGGCGACCAGAGCAGCGCTGACGCGGCGGCCTCGCAGGGCTCCGCCGCCGAGCCGAGCAGCGAGACTGAGGTCAACGATGGCCCTGGGGGTCACGAAGACGCAGCGGGGGCGGAACTCGATCACCAGTTCGAAGGAGGAGAGTAGGACGCTGCACGAACTCGAAGCCAACTGCGACATATGAGCACTGGCAGGTGGGGGCCGCGGCTCCCACCTGCCTTCAGGTCGGCTTCACCTTCCGCTCGGAAACTGTCCTCGCCGTGCGAGTTCTGGTAGTCGAGGATAAGGTCAAGCTAGCCACCCTCCTTAGCAGGGGTCTGCGCAAGGCCGGGCTGTCGGCAGATGTCTCCGTCACGGGTGAGGACGCGATCTGGATGGCGGCGGCGACTCCATATGACGCGGTGATCCTCGACGTGATGCTGCCCGGCATCGATGGCTTCGAGACATGCAGGCGGCTTCGCTCCGAGGCGGTCTGGGCTCCAATCCTGATGCTGACTGCGCGAGATGGCATCGATGACCGGGTGACGGGCCTGGACAGCGGGGCCGACGACTACCTCACCAAGCCCTTTTCGCTGCGCGAGCTGCTGGCCCGTTTGCGCGCGCTGATGCGACGCGGCGCGGCGGAGCGACCCGCAGTGATCCGCGCAGGCGACCTGCAGCTCGATCCGGCGTCCCGCCGCGTCTGGCGCAGGGAGACGGAGATCTTGCTCTCGCAGAAGGAGTTCGCGATCCTGGAGGCGCTCATGCGGCGTGCCGGCTGCGTGCTCTCGCGCCTGGATCTGCTTGACGCCGCGTGGGACCAGTCGTATGAGAACCGCTCCAACATCGTTGACGCCTACATGCGTCGGCTGCGGCAGAAGGTCGATCGCCCGTTCGGGGCGGACACGCTCGAGACGGTGAGGGGCTCCGGGTATCGCCTTCGCGAGGAGTTGCCGTGAGGGTTCGACGGCTCGCTCGGCTCGGCCTGCGCCTGAAGATGACGTTCGCGTTCGCGGGTGCCACGGCGGTGCTGCTCGGGGCGCTGGGGATGTTCGTCTACCTCCGCTTCGAAAGCAGCCTGGACGGCTCGCTCAACCTAGGCCTGCGCTCGCGCGCCGACGACGTCCGCGCGCTCGTGACGCAGGCGGACTCGGGCCTCAGGCAGGCTGGGGGAACCTCGCTTGCGTCGCCGGGCGAACGCTTCGCTCAGATCGTGCGCCCCAACGGGAGCGTTCTCGACGAGACGCGCTCCCTTCCTTCGCGCTCGCTGCTGAGCCGTGGCGAGCTGTCGCGGGCCGACGTCGGTCCAACGTTCATCGAGCGCAAGACGATCCCTGGAGCGGCCGGCAGCTCGCGCCTGCTTGCGATCCCGGTGCGGGCTCAGGACCAGCCGATGGTCGTGGTGGTCGGAACCTCGCTGCGCGAGCGCGACGGCGCGCTCGCGGACCTGCGCACGCTGCTGCTCCTCGGAGGTCCGGTGGCGCTGGCGCTAGCGTCCCTGCTTGGCTACGGCGTCGCGGCGCTGTCACTGCGAAGCGTGGAGTCGATGCGGCGTCGTGCCCAACACATCTCGCTTGCAGACGCCGGGCAGCGGCTTCCCGTTCCCCCCACCAACGACGAGCTGGCGCGCCTCGCACGAACTCTCAACGACATGCTCGCGCGTAACGAGGTCGCGTTCCAACGCGAGCGAGCGTTCGTCGGTGACGCGAGCCACGAGCTTCGCTCGCCGTTGGCGATCCTCAGGGCGGAGCTCGAGGTCGCGCTGATGGGCGAGAGCTCATACGAGGAGCTGCGGCGGGCCGTGGCGTCGGCGGCCGAGGAGGCGGACCGCCTCTCCACGCTCGCCGAAGACCTGCTCATGCTCGCGGAGGCCGATCAGGGCCAGCTTCCCCTCAAAAGGGAGCCGATCGACGTGGCCGAGAGCCTCCGCCGGCTTGGCGAGCGCTTCACGCAGCTAACGCGCGAAACCGGCGCCACGGTCGAGATCACGGCTGCGCCTGACCTTCAGGTCAGTGCCGACGCGCTGCGCCTCGAGCAGGCGCTGGGGAACCTGCTCGAAAACGCGCTGCGCCACGGCGCGCACACAGTGCTCGTCGAGGCTGAGCGCGACCGCGATGGGCTCGAGCTGCACGTGAGCGACGACGGCCCCGGATTCCCGCCCGCCCTCCTCGACGTCGCCTTCGAGCGATTCAGTAGGGGTGACCCGTCACGGAGCGCTCCTGGCGCCGGGCTCGGCCTGTCGATCGTGCGCACGATCGCCCGCGCCCATGGTGGCGAGGCCCACGTCGCTCGCGGCGACGGCGGTGGGGCTCACGTCTGGCTCTCGATACCGCACGCGCCGAGCGCCGCTCCTGTATCCACGAGCACAGCGGCTCGGACCCGGGCCGGCTCCGCAGACCGCGCCGCGTGCTAGACGCGCACCGCTCGACTCGCGACATCGTCGCCAAGGGCCCCGTGCGGTTCGTTCAGGAGACGTTCAGGTCGGCTGTGCCAGTCTGCCGACATGCTCAAGAGAACAGCATCGTTCCTGCTGCTCGCCACGCTGCTGCTGGCGAGCGGCTGCGGCAGCAGCTCCAGCAGCACCACCGCTTCCAGCTCCTCCCCCGCCGCCGGCGGGACGGCCGGACCTGAAGGCGGAGCCGCTCTGGCGGCCGACGCCAAATCGGCCGCGACCGGCGACATCCCCGACAGTCAGAACTTCTTGACGCTCAACGACCAGCATCTGCGCTTCGCGATGATCTACCCGGAGGGATGGACCGTCCAGGAAGGCGCCTCGGGCGTGTCGATCAAGGACAAGAACAACCTCGTCCGCATCGCCCTTTCGAACGGTCCGGCGCCGACGGGCGCCAGCGTGCAGGCTCAGCTCGCCGCGTTGAAGCGCTCGACTCCGGCGCTGACAAGCGGCTCCGTTCAGCCGATCTCGCTGAACAGCGGACCCGCCGTGAAGGCGACCTACACGACGCAAAGCGCTCCGAATCCCGTGACGGGCAAGCAGGTCACGCTGATGGTCGATCGCTACGTGCTCTCGCACGGCGGCCGTGTCGCGGTCGTCGAGCTCGGGACACCTGTGGGAGTCGACAACGTCGACGCCTACAAGCGCATGATCGAGAGCTTCAGGTGGCAGTGAAGAGCCTCTATGTAGAGCCCGCGATGAGGACCCAGGACGTCCGCTGGGGCGCGCTCGAGTGCCATGACGTCTTCAAGATCTACCGCTCCGGACCGGTCGAGACGGTTGCGCTACGCGGACTTGACCTGAAGGTCGAGCCCGGTGAGCTCGTCGCCGTCCTCGGCCCGTCGGGCTGCGGAAAGAGCACCCTGCTCACCCTGGCTGCGGGTCTCGATGAGCCCTCGGCGGGGGAGCTTCGCGTGTGGGGCCGCTCGCTCGGGCGCCTGGAAGAGGGCGAGCTTGCCGCCTACCGGGCACGGGACCTCGCGATCGTCTTTCAGAGCGAGAACCTTTGGCCGGCGCTCTCCGCCCAGGAGAACGTTGCGATCTCGCTGCGGCTGTCCGGACACGACGACGCCGAGGCGGCGGCCGCGCAGAGCCTCGCGGCCTTCGGGTTGGCGCAGCGGCGCACCCACCGCGCGGCTGCGCTGTCGGGCGGTGAGCAGCAGCGGGTGGCGATCGCCGCCGCCGCAGCGCGCCGGGCGCGGCTCGTGCTCGCCGACGAGCCGACGGGGGAGCTCGACCAGCACAACGAGGAGATCGTGCTCGAGGCGCTCGTGAAGCTCAGTCTCGAGTACGACAGCACGGTCGTGGTCGTGACCCACTCCGAGCGTGTCGCCGCCCGCGCCGAGCGCGTTATCGAGATGCGCGACGGGAGGCTCGCGCCATGAGCGCGGCTGCAGCGATCACCGCCACAACCTCATTGATCACCTGCGAAGGGGTCACCGTTGCCTACGGCGAGGGAGATGCGCGCGTGACCGCGCTCCACGCCGTCGACCTCGCGGTGGCGCCAGGAGAGCGACTGGCGCTGTGGGGACGATCCGGGTCGGGCAAGACAACCGTTCTGCACGTGCTCGGCGGCCTCGTCGTCCCGAATCAAGGCAGGGTCACCTGGAAGGCGCAGGAGCTCTCCTCACTCGACGACGCGGCTCGCGGCCGCGCCCGTGCGCGCGGCATCGCCTACATCTTCCAGGGCTCTAACCTGCTGAGCCATTTCACCGCCTTCGAGAACGTCGCCTTCGCCCGCGAGTCGAGCGCCGAGTCGACCGACGGACGCCAGGGCCCCGCTGAGTACGAGCCCGAGGACCTGCTCGAGCTGGTGGGCCTTTCGGCGAAGCTCGACTCGCTTCCCGGCGAGCTCTCGGGGGGTGAGGCGCAGCGAGTTGCGATCGCACGCGCGCTGGCCCAGAGCCCGGAGCTGCTGCTGTGTGACGAGCCGACCGGTCATCTGGACTCGGACACGGCCGAGCGCGTGCTCGACCTGATCGAGGCGCTCCAGCGTGAGTTCTCCTTCGCCCTGGTGACCGCCACCCACGACGCCGGCGTCGCCGCCCGCGCCGGACGCGTGGTCGAGCTCACCGACGGTCGCGTCGTCGGTATGACGAGGTCATGAACAGCGCCGTCCGCCTGGCCGTCTCATGGCTCCTGCGCGCACCGGGCCGCTCGCTGATCCGCGTCCTCGTGCTGAGCGCCTCGGTCGCGCTGCTCGGCGGGATGCTGCTGTTCGTCGGCAACTCCATGCGCACGGTCGCCGGAAGTGCCGTGCGGAGCGTGCCACTCGACCTCCAGGCTCCCGTGTCCTCGTATGCCGATGCTCGCGCCGTCGCAGCCGAAGTCGCCCGTCAGAGCGGCGTGCTGCAGGCCTCGGCGGCGGCGACGGCGCCGCTGTCCGGAGGCGAACACCAGGGTCCGAACGGCCTCACGAGCTCAGGGGTCGGAGCCGTGCTCGGCGTGCCGCTTGACTACGGCGCCCACATCCACACCTTCCGCTTCCTGCAGGGCGCCCTGCGCCCCGGCGCCGTTGTGCTCGACCAGCAGATGGCGGCGACCCTCCAGGCCCACATCGGCGACCGCGTCACGTTGAAGGCGCCGGGCGGCGGGCCGCCGCAGACCTACCCGGTCTCCGGCGTCGCGTTGATCACGGCGCCGGACAAGCTGTTCCAGCCGCTGAACCCTCAGCTCGGCCCCGCTCCCGCGCAGCCGCCCGCCAACGTCGCCATCATGCCGCTCGACACGCTCGCCTCGACGCTCGCGACGCGAATACCCACGCTCGCCAACGCCAGCATCGGAGCGAGCGCACAGCCCGGAGCACAGTCCGGAGTGCAGTGGCAGGTACAGACACAGCTCGACCCCGCAGCCCTGAGCGGCGGCAGCCCGAGCACGGCGCTCGAACGTGCGACGCAGACGCGCAACCGGATCGAGCGCACGCTGCCGGGACGCGTCCAGTTCGTAGACAACCTCTCCGACTCGCTGAACACGGCGGCCGGGGACGCGCTCTACGCCGAGACGCTCTACATCATGCTCGCCGTCCCCGGTGCGCTGATCGCGCTTGGCCTCGCATATCTGGCCGCCCTGGGCACCGTCGAGCGGGACCGCCGCGACCTCGCCCTCCTGCGTGCCCGCGGCGCGCGACGGCGGGACCTGCTCGTTCTGGCCAGCCTGGAGAGCGTGATCCTCGGGATCGTCGCAGGCGTCCTGGGCACCGCTGCGGCGTTCGCGGCGGTCTCCGCCCTCGTCACCGGCGGCACACATGCGACGACCGGAAGGGTGCTCGTGATCGGTGCGATCTGCGTGCTGCTGGCCAGCGCCGGAGCCGGGGCGGCCCGGGTCGGCGCGAGTCTGTCCTCGTTGCGAAGCAGCGTCGCCACCGGCCGGCGAGGGACGCGGCGAGAGGGTAAGCCGCTGTGGCAGCGGCTGTACCTCGACCTCGTCTGCCTCCTCGTCAGCGGGCTCATCTATTGGCTGACGGCCAGCACCGGATTCTCCGCCGTCGTCAGCCCCGACTCCAACCCGACGCTGTCGCTGTCGGTGTACATGTTCTTCGCTCCTGCGCTGTTGTGGATCGGTGCGACGCTGCTGCTCGTGCGGCTGCGCGGGCGCGCGCTCTCGTGGCTGATCGCACGGGCCGTCCGCGGTCGCGCGTCCACGCGCCGGGCGTTTCTGCTCGTCAGCGCGGGACGCCGCGGCGCGGCGATCAACCGCGGGCTCGTCGTCGTCGGGCTGCTGCTCGCCTTCGGCGTGAACCTCGGGATCTTCTCCGCCACCTACAACCAGCAGGTCAAGGCCGACGCGCAGCTCACGCTCGGTGCCGACGTGATCGCAACCGCGCCGCCCGGTGTCGCCGCCCAGCGGAGCCTGACCCGGCAGATCGCCGCCGTAGGAGGCGTCGCGGCCGCGACCGGCGTCGAGCACTCCTACGCCTACGTCGGCCCGGACCTCCAGGACACCTACGGCATCGACGCCGCATCCTTCGGGAAGGCGACATCCCTGCGCGACTCATACTTCCTGCACTCGACCGCCCAGCAGGTACTCGACCGGCTCCGCGCGACCCCCGACGGGGTCGCCGTGAGCAAAGAGACAATCACGGACTTCTCACTCAAGAACGGCGACCTCCTGCGGCTGCGGGTGCTCGACCAGCAAACCGGCAAGTTCCATGTCGTGCCATTCCACGTGGCCGGGATCGTGCAGGAGTTCCCCTCGGCGCCCAAGGACTCCTTTATGGTCGCGAACCTGAGCTACCTGGAGTCGGTGACCCACGCGGGCGGACCCAACGTCGTGTTCGCCAAGGCAAGCGGCTATCCCCCCGACGTGGCTCGACGCGTGGCGGCTGCCACGAGCTCGCTGGGGACGAAGGTCGACAACATCAACAGCCAGAGCAGCCGCACGAGCAGTTCGATCACGACCGTCGATTTGACCGGCATAAGCCACATCGAGCAGGCGTTTGCGATCATCCTCGCCGCCGCCGCCATGGCCCTTTTCGTCGCCCTGGGAATCTCCGAGCGCCGCCAGGAGTTCGCGACGATGGCCGCCATCGGAGCTCCGCTCTCGCGGATCGCAGCATTCCTGTGGACCGAGGCGGCGATCGTCCTGGCTGTCGGGCTCGCGCTCGCCGTCGGCCTCGGCTGGCTGCTGTCGGAGATGCTCGTCGCGATCCTCCAGCACGTGTTCGACCCGCCGCCCGACACGCTGGCCGTTCCTTGGGCGTTCCTGGCCGGCCTGGCGGGCGCGGCGATCGTCGCGACGCTGGTCGCGACGGCGGTCGCCGGCCGCGGGATACGGCGTCTGCGGCTCGGCGAGATCCTGCGCGAGCAGTAGCAGGATCGAGGCGGACGGGCTCACCCTTTCGGTGGCTTGCTCGGTGATACTTGCCTCATGAGCGCCGCTCAAATCCTGCTGGTGGAGGATGACCGGGAGCTGCTCGCGGTGATACGGCGCGGTCTTGAGGAGGAGGGCTTCAGCGTCAGCGGCGCCGGGAGCGGCGCGGATGCAATGGAGCAGATCTCGGCCGACACGCCCGATGCGCTCGTTATCGACGTCGGGCTGCCAGACGCAGACGGGCGTGACCTGTGCCAGGCGGTGCGCGCCCGCGGGATCCAGGCTCCGGTCCTGTTTCTGACCGCGCATGACACGCTCGCAGACCGCCTCGCCGGCTTCGGCGCCGGGGGCGATGACTACCTGACCAAGCCGTTCTCGCTCGCCGAGCTCAGCGCTCGCCTGCGCGCCGTTCTGAACCGGGCGGGCGTGGACCGGAGCGTGACCGCCGCCGGCATGAGCCTCGACCCGACGACACTCGAGGCCTCGTGTGGTGAGGCCAGCATCCGGCTCACGCCAACGGAGTTCCGCCTGCTCGGTGCGCTGGCCGCGGGACCCGGGCGGGCGGTTCCCCGCCGTGAGCTCGTGCGCGCGGCGTGGCCGGCCGGCGCGGTGGTGCACGACAACACGATCGACGTCTACCTCGCACGCCTGCGTCGCAAGCTGCGTACTCTGCCCGGCGCGCCCGCGATCACGACGGTGCACGGCGTGGGCTACCGCCTGCAATGAGGGTCCCGCGCTTCGGCCTGCGCGCTCGGCTCACCGCGAGCGCGGTCGCGGGCGCGGCGATCGCCCTGACCGTGCTGATCACCGCCTTCAACCTGGTCCTCGACGCGCGCTTGCGCACGGACGCAGACAACGTCCTGCGCGAGCGCGCGGCCACGGTGCTACGCGGGCTCGGCACGATCGACGGGCGCCTGTCGGTGATCGAGGCTCCCGACCTGGGCGCGATCGACGCGCAGACATGGATTTTCGCTGGCGAACAGACCCTCGAGCAGCCGGCGCTGCTCGACCCGCGCAACCAGCAGGCAGCCCTCATGCTCGTACGAGCAGGAAGGAGCTTCAAGACGGTCGACTCGACCGACACGCGTCTGCTGGCCGTCGCGGTCCGACAGGCGCGGCGCCTGGGCACGGTCGTCGTCGGCGCGTCCGTAGCGCCGTACGAGAGCAGCGCATCCTCCGCACTGCTCGGCTCGGTCATCCTCGGCGTGATCATGCTCGCCGCGATCGCGGCGCTGTCACGCTGGCTCATCAGCCACGCGCTGCGGCCGGTAGCCCGGATGACGGCCGAAGCGGCCGATTGGGGGGAGCACGACCTCTCGCGCCGGTTCTTCGCCGGCGAGCCGCACGACGAGCTGAGCAGGCTAGCGTCGGTTCTCGACGGCCTCCTCGCTCGCCTCGGCGAGAGCCTGAGGCGCGAGCAGCGCCTGACAGCCGAGGTCTCCCATGAGCTGCGCACGCCACTTGCGAAGATCGTCGCCGAGGCCGAGCTCGCGGCCGGTCGGGATCGGAGCTCACCGGAGTACCGTGCCTCCCTGCAGCTGATCAGACGCCATGCGCATGACCTTCAGCAGGTGCTCGAGACGCTGCTCGCCTCCGCTCGCGCGGGAGACTCCGGGCGCTCGCGCGCCGGTGACGCGCGAGCGCCCGCCGATCGCGCCGCCGCGCGAGTGCACGAGCTTCTCGCGTTGCAGGCCAAGTCGATCGAGCTCGCGTGCGAGCAGCCGCTGAAGGTGGCCGTCGAGACAGACGTCGTGGAGCGCATCCTCTCGCCTTTGCTCGAGAACGCCGCTCGCTTCGCCCGCCAGCGCGTCATGCTCGAAATAAGCGGAGTCGATGGCGAGGTGATCTATGAGATCCGCGACGACGGACCGGGCGTCGATCCGCTTGAGCGCGAGCGGATCTTCGAGCCGGGCTTCCGCGGCGAGCAGGCAAACGGCGAGCTGCACGCCGGCGCGGGCCTCGGCCTGTCGCTGGTTCGCCGCCTCGCTCGCGGCGCCGGCGGCGAGGTGGAAGTGGGAGCGTCAGGCGACGGCGCCAGCTTCACGGTGCGCCTTCCCGCCGGCTAAGCGCCGCTCGGCGCACGGGCGCGACTGGTTCGCCGCTCATGCCTGCGAGGCGTCGGATCAGCACTAGTGAGACGGCGAGGCCCACTTTGAGCCACGCTCCTACAGCTCTGACAGTCGGCGCTCCAGGAAGCGGCGCTCGTGCTCGGAGCGCACGAGCTCGAGCGCGCGCCGATATGCGACCCGCGCCTCCGCTGCGCGGCCGAGGCGGCGCAGGAAGTCGCCGCGCGTGGCGTGCAGGTAGTGGTAGCTGTCGAGGTCGAGCTCTTCGATCGCCTCAAGCCCCGCCTGCACGCCCTCGGCTTCCGCGAGCGCCACCGCGCGATTCAGCTCTACGACGGGCGAGCCAGTCAGCCGCGCGAGCTCGCCGTAGAGCGCAGCGATCTGGGGCCAGTCGGTCTGCTCCTCGGCATGCAGCGAAGCGATCGCCGCCTGCACGACGTAGGGGCCTGAGCCGCGCAGCGCGAGCGCACGATCCAGCGATGCGCGGCCGGCCCGTATCTGGCCGTGGTCCCAGAGCGAGGTGTCCTGTTCGGAGAGCAGCACCAGCTCGCCATCGCGCACCCGGGCCGCGCGGCGCGAGTCGTGAAGCAGCATCAGCGCGAGGAGGCCGTACACCTCGGGCTCGTCGGGCATCAGATCGGCGAGGGCAGCTCCGAGTCGAATTGCCTGCGCGGTGAGCTCGCCCCGCCCGTCGTAGCCCCGCGTGAAGATCAGGTACAGCACCGCGAGCACTGCCGTCAGCCTGTCGGGCAAGAGGTGCGGCGGCGGGACGCGGAAGGGAATCGCGGCATCCCGGATCTTGCGCTTGGCCCGCACGAGCCGCTGTGCCATCGTCTGCTCGGGAACGAGAAAGGCGCGCGCGATCTCAGTCGTGCTCAGGCCGCCCAGCGTGCGCAGCGTCAGCGCGACCTGAGCGTCCAGCGAGAGCGCCGGATGACAGCACGTGAAGATCAGCTCTAGCCGCTCATCGCGAAAGGTCAGCTCCTCCATCTCGTCCTCCTCGGGCTCGGGCGCCTGGAGCAGCTTCGACTTCTCCGCGAGCGTACGCTCACGTCGCAGCCGGTCGATAGCACGGTTGCGCGCGGTGGCAACGAGCCATGCGGCGGGATGCGCGGGCGTTCCTTCACGCGGCCACCGCTCCGAGGCGACGGCGAATGCCTCCTGGACGGCCTCCTCGGCGAGATCGAAGTCGCCGAGGAAGCCGATCAGGGCGGCGAGGACACGCCCCCACTCCTCGCGGAAGACCTGCTCGATCAGCGCTCCACCACCGGACGCACCTCGATCGCGCCGCCCATCCGCGCCGCAGGTATGCGCGCCGCGATCTCGATCGCCGCGTCGAGATCGTCGGCCTCGAGCAGGTAATAGCCGCCGAGCGCCTCCTTCGTCTCCGGGAAGGGCCCGTCGGTGGTCAGCGTGCCGCCGTTCTCGACCCGCACCGTTGTGGCGGTGCCGGCGGGCTGAAGCTGCGCCCCGCCCGTGACGCCCGGCATCCCCGAGATGGCGAAGTACTCCGCCGAGACGGCCTGTTTCTCGGCGTCCGAGAGGCCCTCGTACGTGTCGTCGCCGCTGTAGATCTGAAGCATGTACTGCATTGGTTTCCTCCTTTGAAATGTATGGTCGCCTATAGACGAACGGCGTCGCCGGAAATCGACAGCTCCACGCCGATGCTCGTCAAGATCCTGCTCCGGGGCGAGCACTGACGGCGAGTGGACCGGGCGAAGTCGAGCGGCCGGATCCGAACGAGTAGACGTTGCCAATCACGAGGTCCCATTCTCGACATCGATGGGACGCTCGTCGACCCGATTACCAGTGGCGCGCGTTACCCCTTCTGGCCGGGCGCCGTCAGCTCGTCGGGCGAGTCGATGATGTTCAGGTGGCCGGTCACGCCGGCGATCGACAGCAGCCGCTGGACCTGCTGTGAGCCGCGCGTCAGCGCGAACGTCTGGCCGCGCTCGCGTGCCCGCTCGTGGGCGGAAAGGATCACCCGCAGGCCGGAGGAGTCGATGAACTGCAGGTCCTCTAGGTCGAGCACGATCAGCGGCGCCCCCGCCACCGCGGCGCTCTCCACCTCGCCCTGGAGAAGCGGAGCGCCCACCAGGTCCAGTTCGCCGTGGAGCGCGAGCACGACCCTGTCCTGCTCGCTGCGGAGCTCGATCCGAAGGTGCTTGTCTGCGGTCATGAGCGTGATCTTACCGTCGCGCGCCCGCCTGAGAAGCCGCACGCGCGGACTCCCGAGAGCCACGGGCGAGGCATCCCAGCCCACGCCGGAACGGAGCTCGGTCGCGGCGATCTCATGCTCGACGGTCCGCGACCTCCACCCTGATCAGGTGGGGCGCATGTGCAGACGCACCAGGCTCCCAGCGTCGTTGGAGCGGATTTGCACAAGGTCGCAGAGCTGGTTGGCTAACCAAAGGCCGCGGCCGCTCCCCTGTTGGGGTGTCGGCTGGACGCGCCCGACCAGTGGCTCAACGAACCTGCCCCGGTCGCTTACCTCGCATTGCAACGTCGCGCCCTCGCTCCACATCCGCAGCCTTCCGCGGCCGCCGCCGTGGCTGACGCTGTTGGTCGCGAGCTCGTCGACCGCAAGAACCAGGTCGTCGATGCGGTCGCGCGGAAAGAGCGCATCCTCGGCGAACGCGGCTACCGCCCCGCGAACTGTCCCGAGATCCTCGCGGGTGAACTCGAGCTCCTCAGGTCGGGTCTCTGGGGCCGGCAGCGTGCCCGCGAATGGACTCCATCCGTCCCATATCGTCGTGTAGTCGTCGCTCGCCCGGCTCGCTCCTGCCTCGGCGATGAACGGGTGGCTTTCGCACGCCGCCGCGATGACGCGGTCGTCCAGCGCCTCGACGTCGTACGGGCACAGCAGGCGCCAACGCTGACCGTCGTCGAAGGCGATGTTGAGCAGCGCCTCGTGGCGCTGGCACTCACTGAGCTCCGCGTCGCTTCGTCCCGCCCAGATCGGTTCGCCTATGCCACGGACCGGACGCCCGCCCAGCCCCTGCTGCTGAAGGAACGTGCGCCAGGCAGGAATGATGCGCGCTGGATTGCGGCCGAGGACGCACATCTCTGTGAACCCGACTCGCGCGGCGTCATCTGAAAGCGCCTCTCGGAGCAACTCGATCCTGGCCTTGCTGACAGCGACGAGGACGGGCTCATCAGCCGCCAAAGCCCCCACGATGAAGGGAAGCGTGCCGCTAAGAAACCCGTCCTCGCCAGAGTAGAAGAGCGTCTCGTGGTGAAAGCGCCGGTCCCGAGCGAATTCACCCTTTTGGGCGGAGGGCTCGGGAGCGCCACCAGTGTGACGCATCAAAGGCAACACACGATCGGCAACGACAGACACTGCGGATCCGAGCGCGCTACCAGCGCCCGTACCAGCGCCGTCCACCGCCGCCATCGGCGACGCCTCCAACGAAGAAGCCGATCAGCCACAGCAAAACAGCGGCGATCAGCACATACCAGAGAACATGCGCTGCGAACCCAAGCCCGCCAAATATGGCGAGAATCAGGATTAACGCCACTAAAGCAACCATTACAGCCTCCAAACGTTGGCGCCGACACAATTCGCGCCGGCTCTCTCCTATATACCCCTTCCGAGCGCGTCTAATCGGGAATACTGCGACGCCAGGCCGGCAGCTGAAACGCGCACTTGCGCTCAGGCGCCGTTGGACCCCGCTCACCCCGGCTGGGATAAGAAGAAGACGACCCAGCGGTAGTTCAGTGAACGAGATGTCACTGAATGCGCGACCGCAGCAGTCGATCGAGCCGGAGCGAAATTGGAGTGTGAATCGACGCGGCCTGCAGATAGCCGATCATCTCAGTTGCCATCTTCCCTCCCTTTCTCGCTGCGGCGGCAGGGCGGAATCACGCCGTCTCGCCCTCACAGTCCGATCCGCGAGTTGCAGATTCGCGACACGGCCGCCTCTGGGCCAGGCAGCGAGGACAGTGCTCGATCGTGAGGCGGGCGCTCTGAATCAGGATCGAGAGGTTGCAGCGTGGACAGTTCAAATATGGCATTCGGCTCGTTGGTTCCCTGCCCGGGACCACTGAGCATCCGCCGGGGGGTCTTTATCACAGCAGCTCCGCGGCGGGCTCATTATTTTTCACACGCCTGATGCTTTCCCCGCCGCGAGGATGTCGAAACCTGCGAGCACTTGCGGGCGGCTGCTGCCGGACCTCGGCGCAAACGCACGCAAGCCCACCTGGTCGGTCAGACGCCCCAGCTTGCGTTCTCCGACGGCGCTCCCGCGGCGCCTGGCGCCATCATCGATGGTCGATCAGCTGCAGATCGAGCACCTCATATGAGCCGTCGACGGCCACGCTGTGGTGATCGCTGAGCTTCTCGATCACGCGCCCGACGCCCTCGCCCGTCGAGTGGGTCATGAGTTCACGCGCGCGTCCCAGGTCGAGCGGGCCGAGGCTCAACTCGAGATTGCGTGGCTCGATGGTGACCCTGATCGTGAGGTGGCCGGCGCTCGTGGAACGCGAGGCATGAGCGCCCAGCGCGTCAGCGACGAGGAGCGCATCGGAGATGCGATCGGTGGAGAAGTGCGCGCGGGCAGCAAGCACTCCCAACAACCTGGGAAGCACGGTGCGGGCGAGCGGCGCGACAGGTGCGATCGTGACGCTCGTGGTCGTGTCTCCGCCCCGCGCGCCGTCGGATCCGAGGGCCTCGTCGGGTGGCTCGAGCGTCCTGGCACCCGGAGTGGCGAAGCTCATCCGCACTTCGGTTCCGCCTTCCGCCGTGTCGGCGAAGTCGACGCTCTGCACAAGCGCTTCGATCACGGGCAGTCCGATGCCGACTATCCACTGGTCCTCCCGTATCGACGGTTGCATCCCGATGCCGTGATCGCGCACGAAAACGTCGAACGTGCCTCCCGCGGCGTAGATCTCAACCTCGAGTGGACCTTGCTCGCCCTCATAGGCATGCAGCGCCACGTTGTTGCACGCCTCGGTGACCGCGGTACGGATGTCATCCAGATCGTGGGCATCGAGCCCGATCGCCTCCGCCACACCCGTCAGGGTCTCGCGGACAAGGACGACGTTCTCCGGCCTGTTGGAGAGATCTAGGCGGATGTTCGGTGGCGCGGCCATCGCGGTGCGGCGATCCAAGCAGTCGACTCGCGAGTCGACTCGGTCAGCCTGTGTGCACCGAAAGATACAGGCCGCAGGGCCGCCGGCTTAGAACGCCTTCTTCGCGTCCTGAGTAAGCGCGCGCAGCTGGTCCAGCGAACGGCGCAACAGGCGGGAGACCTGCATCTGTGAGACCCCGACGCGAGCGGCGATCTCCGTCTGCGTGAGGTCTTCTACGAACCGCATGCGTAGGATCATGCGCTCGCGCTTTGGGATGCGCTCGAGCACGGCACTGACGGTCGCGTCGAGCTCGACGAGCTCGTAGCGCTCGTCCTCGTGACCTACCGCCTCACCGTAGGTCATCGCATCGCCGTCGGCGCCCGGACGGGGAGCATCGAGCGAGAGCGCCTCGTAGGCCTGGATCGCCTGGAGCGCTTCGATGACGTGCTCGGTGTCGACCTCGAGGTACTCGGCGAGCTGGTTCACGGTCGGCGCGTGACCGTGCTCGTTCGCGAAGGTCTCCTGTGCGTCGCGGACCTTGAGCGCCCGCTCCTGCTCGCCGCGTGGGACGTGCACAGACCATCCCGAGTCGCGGAAGTAGCGGCGCATCTCGCCGAGAATCGTCGGCACTGCGAACGAGGAGAATGGATGCCCCCGCGTCGGGTCGAAACGATCCAGCGCCTTCAGAAGCCCCAGCGACGCGACCTGCAGGAGGTCCTCGAACGGCTCCGAGGATCGTTCATAACGTCGCGCGAGACGTCGCGCGAGCGGCATGAACCGGCGGACCAGCGCCTCTCTGGCGATGGTGTCCTCGTCGCGATGCCAGCGGTCGAAGAGCTCGGCGACATCCTCGACCTTCGCCGGCGCGAGCTTCTGCCTTGCTGCGTCTGTAGCCGTCGTGGTCATCCACTCCTCCTAGGTGGGGACACCCTCGGGTTCCCCTAGCCTCGACTGCATTCGCTTACGCGCGACATTGTACAGCATCGCTTTTCCAGCCCATCAGCTATCGGTGCCGGGCGCCGTGGTCATCGCGTCTGACGTTCCGGGACCGCGCGATTGGGACCGTGGGCGTGGCCGTTTCGATCCACCCCGAACGGGTAGGTCGGAATAACGTGCGAGCTGTCACGAAGGCTGACATCTTCGCCGCGTGCGTTGGCGTCCTTGCGCTAATGGCGGGGGTGCTGCTGCTCGCGCTCGGTGAAGAAACGCTCGCCACCACCGTTGGGGCTGGGCTGTTGGGCCTCGCCGGCATCGCTTTCGTGGCGCTCGTGTTCCTGCTCGTCGGCGAGAGCGAAGACCGAGACAGAAGGAACGGAGCGCTGTAGGGCGCCGTCGGCACTGGCGACTAAATCGGCCGCAGCGGAGCGGCCTTCCGCTCGCCCGCCGCGAGCGAACGCAGCAGCTGCTCGGTGGGACGACCGGGAGCTTCGCGCGCTTGCAACGACGCCTCCACCGCGGTGTCGAAGCTGGCGCTCAGGCGCGACGCGCCGTCACGCTCTTCGCCCAGCACGTGCTCGCTCATCGCGACGGTCGCCTCGTCTCCGGCGCGAGCGGCGACACGCTTGAGCAGTTCGTAGGCGGCGATCTTAAGATGCGTCAACGCGAACGCGAACGTGGTGGCCTTTCCAGCGGTGTCCGGTTGTGCCTGAAAGATCAAGCCCCAGTTGAACGCGCCCAGTCGCATCGCGGCGTCCTTGAGCGCCGAGGCCTTCGCTCCGTGCGCTTGCAGACGAGCCTCCAGCAACTCTCGATGTGCCTCCGCCCGCAGCAGCTGGTGCTCGTAGAGCTCGCGCAGATCCGGTCGAGCACAGCCGCGGCGTGCCCTGCGCAGCAGCCCCAGCGACTGTTCCTCGATGGCGTGAGCGTCGGTCAGATACCTGACGAGCTGCTCATGAATCAGGTTCGCGCGCAAGACTTCCGTTTACCTCCGACGCGAGTCCACGGCGGGTATCCTACCCCGCGCGAATACGGCCAAACCGCTGTGGCGGACCGCGCGTAATTTCGACGCTCGACCTGCGATGAGCTGCACCCTAACGACGGCGATTCAGATTCGCTCGGCAGTGCGCGTTCCGGGTCGCGTGGGGCTGACCCGCGCGCGCCACCATGCGCGTCCGCGCGTCTGTATGAGGAACCGCTCGAGCGCGTTTCGCCTCGACCACAGCTTCCCTTCGATGCTGTCCAGTCCTTGGCGGCGCTGGCGTGTGAGCCTCAGCTGGCGTTCGACATGGTCGAGCGCCTCGGCCGCGAGTTCTCCCCGAGCCTCCGGATCGTCTGTGCGCTCGAAATGCTCGCTCACGAGGCGAAGCGCGTCCTCGGCTTCGATCATGCCGCGTGCCGCCTCCTGCGCCTGGCCGACTAACTCCGTCACACGCGGAAGCGTGCCCCCGCCGGCCGCTTCGCTGAAGGGATCGGCTGCGCTCTCCTTGGCAAGCGCTCTCGCGGCCAGTTGACTGTGCACGTCATGCGCTCGCATTGACGGGCCGCCGCTCTGTTGTCTGTTGACCGCGCGAGACGGTCGCGGACGACTCGAGTCCTCGGCCTGGACCCGAGTGCACGATGAGAACGGGGACGGGACTGTGGTGCAGCACGTAGTGGCTCACACTGCCCAGCAACACCGAGCCGAGCGCGCCGCGTCCACGGGAACCCATGACAACGAGATCGTGAGCTCCGTCTTTGATCTGACGGATTAGCGCGGGCCTCACGGGAGCGTTGCTCAGGACGCTACTCACGGACACACCGCCGGGAATCTCCTCGACGGCTGTCCGCAGGATCGCCTCCGTCTCGGCCTCGGCTTCGACGGCGATCGTCGCCGCCATCCCACCGCCTGCCCCGATGTAGGCGGCCGCGGGCGGCGTCACGAGCGAGCTGAAGAGGGTCAGCCGCGCGTGCTCGCTCTCGGCTAGGTCGATCGCTTGCTTGAGCGCCTCGTCCGCGTCCGGTGAGCCGTCGATCGCGACGAGGATGTTGTGAAACATGCGTGCTCCTCTCTCGATCCTGTACGTTTGACATCTATATCATGAAACTATATAGTCTTCAATATGCCCACGGCCACGAGGCCTTCGCAGTCAGAGCGTGCGGAGCAGGTCGACTACATCGCCGAGCATCTGCTCACGCGCTCCGCGATCCTTGTGCGGCTGCTCGTCAAGCAAGTCCGCAGCCGCGAGGTCTCGCGCACCGAAATGCAGGTCCTGAGCATCCTCAGCGAAGGGCCGCGGAAGATCACAGAGCTCGCCGAGCTCGAGGGGGTCGCCCAGCCCACCATGACGTTGCTCGTCAAGCGCCTGGAGGAGCAGGGCTGGACTCAGCGCGAGGGACTGCCGGGCGACGGACGCGTCGTCATGATCAGCCTCACCGCGGCGGGACGCGCGGCACAACGGAAGTTCCGCGCGCAGTTCCTCGCGGCCATGAGAACTGACCTGCAGGAGCTCTCAGATGAACAGCTTCGGGCCCTATCAGCCGCGACGGAGACCCTTGACTCTTTCGTGGATGACCTGCAGCAGCGTATGTGACACCGATCCCGCTCGGTGTATGCCGTTCCCCTAGCTCCGAGCGGGGCGGCTGATCGAAGCATCGGCGGCCGGACGTTCCTCGTAGTGCGGCACGACTACCTGCGCCGCCTCGGCCGGCGTCACTTCCGGGTAGAGGACCCTGACCGCAATGATCGCGCAGGCGCCGCCGAGGAGCTGCGCCGCGACGAATCCCGGAACCGATGCGGGCGCAATACCAGCGAAGCTGTTCGAGAACATGCGCCCCACGCTTATTGCGGGGTTCGCGAAGCTGGTGGAGCTCGTGAAGAAGTAGGCGGCGCCGATGTACGCGCCGACGGCGGCGGGGGCCGTATTGGCACGTTTGGTGCGGACGAGCGCGAAGATCACAAGCAGCAGACCAGCGGTGGCGATCGCCTCGGAGAAGAGGTGTGGCGCCGACGCGCGGTGATGACTGGAGATGCTGATGGCGGCCAGAGAGAACATGCCGTTGGCTGCGACGGCCCCGAGCACGCACCCGGCCACCTGGACCGGCAGATAGGCGAGCGCGTCGCGCCAACGAATGCCGCCAAAGCTCGCGTCGGCAAGCGAGACGACGGGGTTGAAGTGGCCACCGGAGACCGGTCCGAACATGAGGATGATCGTGAACAAGCCCGCTGCCGTGGCGGCGGC
>DATMQG010000003.1:0-18971 GCA_035566835.1 Solirubrobacteraceae bacterium | reverse complement strand
TCTTTGCCTTCCCGTTAGGCACACACAGCACGCTTGTGCCAAGCGTTCCCCGACAACGACGATTTCAGGAGATGAGAAGATGACGAGTCTAAGCCGGGCGCTCGCCGACCGAGCCAACCGATACGGGTCGCTGAGTAACTTCTATCGGGCGGATAGCCGCCGGCGATCCTCTCGCGAGCAGGACGTCGGGTTGTGGTGGCGCGTCGGAGCCCATGGGCCCGTCTACCGCGCCGCATGGGTACGAGAGACCGGCGAGCTCTACGTGACACGGCTCGGCCCACTTCAAGATGGAAGCGGTGAGGTTCTCGTGTTGGGTCGGGCTCGAGAGCGCAGTCAACTCGAGGAGGTCCTGCGGGGTTGGCAGGATGTGTGCCCCCAGCCGGACTCGATGACGTGGTTGCGTCATCGAGCCGCCAGCCTGGAAGCGGCCGAGAAGCCTGTGCCTTCGTTCGCACGTGCTGCAGCCTCTCATCGCCCGGAGGGCAGTAGGGTCTCGCGTCCGCGGCGAGGAGACGCGGTGAGCCCATTGCCGGGCGCCTCCGCCGGGCATCCGGGACGCCCTAGCCTTCGTCCGAAGGCCGCGGTGCCGTCCAGCTCGAGCGTTGCGGGGCGAGAGCGTGGTCGCTGAGCGGCAGGCCATGACATTCTCGCTCTAGTCCTGTAGGTGTACGAGGGATGCCTCCCATGGGCCGATGTCAAATCGCCATGCCGGCGGTACAGTCGTTGGGCTGGCACCACGCCGCACGCGCGTGCACCGCCGATGAAGGAGTAGCAGTTGGCTGGTTTTATTCATCTTGCCGGGGCGGTCCCTCGGGACGTGCCACACGCGATGATCGCGTGCTTTAGCGACGGTGGCGCTGCCCGTGATGATCATGGCCGCGTCGACCCCCACGCCGGTGACCCACAGTGAGCACCCCGGCGCCTGCAACCGGTGCAGACACCGGGCCGGCTCGCAAAGAATCCGGTGAGAGCCCCCGGGTAGGCACGGAGAATGGGGGCTACCCCTCCCGCCACCGGCCGTCCGTGAGCGAGGCGGCGGCGTGGCTTGGTCGTGCGCCCGAGGTAGCGCGAGCGCTGCGCGAGGCGCCAGAGGTTGATGTCGCGTGGGCGCTAGTCGCGTTCGTCAGCCTGATGGCGGATCCGGGCCTCGGCTGGGATGGCGGTCACCTGAGCGCAGCGGCCGTTGTTCTGGCTGGCGCAACATCGGTGCCCTTGGTCGTGCGTCGGCGCTATCCACTCGGTGCACTGGTCGCAGTCGCAGCCGGGCTCTTGGCGTGCTTGGCCGTGTTCCATCCCAACGTCGCGGCGGTGGGCATCATCATGTTCGTCCTGTACACGGTTGGACTGCAGGGACGCCGCTTGCGCTCGCTGCTCGTCGCTGCAGCGATGGCCCCCGTCGTCGCCGCAGCGGTGGCGATCACGAGCAAAGCCGGTCTGGAGGCAGGGGCGACACTGGCTCGTCTCGCGCTGCTGCTGGCCGCTTTGGCGGTTGGTGATGCTCAGCGTGGCCGCTTGGCCCTTGTTCAAGCCAGGGCAGAGGAGACCGAGCGACAGCGCGAGGCAACGTCTGTCCACCGCTTCGACGAGGAGCGTCTCCGTCTAGCGCACGAGCTCCATGACACGATTGCGCACAGCTTGGTGGGGATCAATACCCAAGCCGCCGCGGCCGTCCATCTGCAGCGCAAGCAACCGCATGAGAGCCTCGAGGCGCTTGACGCCATCGTGCGGAGCTCTGCCGACGCGCTGGCTGAGCTGCGTTCGACGCTGAAGATCGTCCGCCCTAACGATGGCGAGGCTCCTCTACGGCCAGTACAGAGCCTCGCCGATCTGCACGAGCTCGTTGACGGTGTGCGAGGAGCGGGGGTGGACGTCGACCTGCAGCTCGACGCCGTGCCGCAGGATATTCCGCCGGCTACCGCACACGGCGCGTACCGGATCGTCCAAGAGAGCCTCACCAACATCCTGCGTCATTCCAATGCCAAGCATGCGATTGTCCGCGCTGCGCTCGTTGACGATCATCTCACGGTCGAAGTTCTCGACGACGGCGACGCGGCTCCTCGTGACTCACGGGCTCACGGCCAGGGATTGCAAGGTATGACTGAGCGGGCCGCCGCGCTCGGAGGCCACTGCGAAGCCGGCGTCTCGCTCGACGGCGGCTGGCGAGTCCGGGCAAGACTGCCGGCACGAATGGCAACGCCGTGACCGGCTCCCCGAAGCTGAGGGTCCTTGTCGCCGACGATCACGCGCTCGTCCGCCACGGCTTTCGCTCGATCTTGGCCAGCGAGGATGACATCGAGGTGATCGAGGCCGCGAGCAACGGGCGCGATGCCGTCGCGATCGCGACGAGGGACCGGCCCGATGTCGTGCTTATGGACATCCGTATGCCCGGGATGGACGGGATCGAGGCCACTCGTTTGATCACGGCCAACCCCGATCTCTCAGGCACCAGGGTGATCGTATTGACCACGTTCGACCTCGACGAGTACGTATTTGGTGCCCTCCGCGCAGGGGCGAGCGGATTCCTGCTGAAGGGCGTCGAGCCTACGCAGCTGGTGAACGCGGTGCATAGCGTTGCCGCCGGCGACGCACTGCTTCATCCAAGCGCGACGCGGCGGCTCATCGAGGCCTACACCAGCGGCGACGCTGGCCGGCGCAGTGGCGCGTTAGCGCTGCCGGAGGAGCTCACGGCTCGCGAGATCGAGCTGCTCACGCTTATCGCTGGAGGATCGACCAATGCGGAGATAGCTGAGCGCCTCGTGATCAGCCCACTGACCGTGAAGTCGCACGTTTCGCGAATCCTCTCCAAGATGTCCGCTCGTGACCGCACCCAGCTGGTGGTCATGGCCTACGAGAGCGGGCTCGTGGTCCCGGGAGTAGCTCTCGAGGGGTAGCCGCGGTTGCGCCCAGAATCGACGAACCCCACTTGCATCCGTCTCTCCTTCGGGCACGGCTGAGGTCCCCGAGCGCTCGCTCATGGAAGAGGCGTCTGCGCCGTGACAGCCCAGACCCGGTGCGGCACCGCAAGCGGATTCCGCGCGAAGCGCTTGTGAAGCATCATCGTCAGCTCCTTTGAGCAAGCCAGCACGCCGTCTGCGTCCAGCGTGCCGGCGACCGGTGCGCTCGCGCGTACACGCCCCACCCACGCCGCATGCGAGTAGGACACCATCACATCGAAGGAGAACGTCTCGATACCGTTGAATCCTGCAACCTGTAGGTCAACGAGCCACTGCGGGTACAACCCTGCTCGATCGGCGAACGGCCACGTGGGGGTGTAGCGCAGGATGACCTGCTCTGTCGCCGAAACCACGTTGCCCGGAATCGGGAGCCAGTCGAAGTGGGCGATCACAGCCGTACCGCCGGGAACGAGCAGCCGCGCGACCTCGCGAGCGGCGGCAGGCCTGTCAAACCAATGCCAGCACTGGCCTGCACTGACCACATCGAACGCATCGCCCGGCAGGCCGGTCGCCTCCGCCCGTCCCTCGACGTAGTCACACTCGACACCCGCATCCCGGTCCAAGCGCCGCGCCTGCTCAAGCAGCGGTCCGGCAATGTCCACGCCTGTTACCTCGCACCCGCGCTGGGCGAACAGGCGCGCGAGGCTCCCGGTACCCGTGCCGAGATCCACAACACGCGCGCCCGGCCGGGCGATACCGCGCGCCGCGAGGCGATCCAGTAGTTCCCCTGGAAATCCGGCGCGGTGCCGCGCGTAGTCGGACGCAGCGCGACCGAAATCGGGCTGACATGCGATCACACAGTCAGCTTACGCCCCTACGTGCACGCCCGGCTCGGGCACGCCTTGCCAGTGCGCGCCGATCCATCTACTATGAACGGTAGTAGACTCGAAAGCCCAGCGCCGCCCTGTCAGGGCTCCGCGAAGCCGCAAGACCAAGCACGAGCTGAGGTGTCACGTTTGCAGCGACCCGGCAGGATCGCGGTTCCCGGACTATCAGTCGAGGGGGAAGCGACCATCGAAGCCAAGGCAACTCGCAGGGTGCTGGGCATGTGCGGCCAGGAGCCCGCGTGGAGATGACTTCGCCGGATCGCTACCCAGCCGCGGGTCGACCCCGAGCGCCGGCGCGTCGTCCGCGCCGCCCGCGGCGATCCCGCGACAGTCGGGTGCGACCGGTGCTCGCCGCGTTCGCGAAACCTGAGCTACTCCTTCGCGGTTCGAAACTGAAGCGGCAGACGCAGCGCCGGGTTGTCGTGCTGGTGATGCTGGCGCTCGTTGCAGTTGCGGTGCTGGCAGTCGCCTCGGAGGCAGCGGGGATCAGCTCGCGGCTGTCGGAAGGACGACCGGCATGGCTGATCCTGGCGGCCGGATTCGAGCTCGTCTCCGCCCTCGGCTTCGTCGTCGCCTTCCAGGCGGTCTTTGGCGAGTGGCTTCCGAAGCGGATGATCTTGCGTACGGGCCTTGCGGTGCGTGCCGCCACGATCCTGCTTCCCGCCGGCGGGCTCGTCGCAATCGGCGTTGGGGCTGGAGTCCTCCGCAGAGGTGGCATGCCACGCGCGAAGACCGGACCGCGCACCGTCGCCTTCCTGCTGATCACAAACGCTCCAAACTTAATTGTGCTCGGCGTGCTTGGAATTGCACTCGGCGTCGGGCTCCTCGACGGCCCACACGGGACGATCCTGACCATCATTCCGGCCGCCATTGCCTTGAGTGCGATCAGCCTGACGATGCTTCTTCCGATGGTCTCTCACCAACGCCGGGTGGGTGGAGCACTCAAGTTTCCGCGCCGCGTCGTATCAGTTGCGGCTAGGCAACTCGAGCTGGGTGTCATCGAGGCACGGGCGCTGGTGAGCGGGCGAGGCTGGAGGCTGCTCGGTGCGGTCGCGTATTACGCATTCGACAACGCGGTCCTTTGGGCCACGTTCAAGGCTCTGGGCCACACTCATCCCCCGATAGCGACGCTGGTGATGGCCTATCTCATCGGCTCGGCCACCGGGTCGCTCCCGACTCCGGCGGGGATCGGGGCAGTCGAGGGGGGAATGATCGGGCTGTTCGTGCTCTACGGCACGCCAGCGATCTGCGCCGGGATCGCCGTCCTCGCCTACCGTGCAGTCTCGACCGGCGTGCCTCTGTCGCTCGGGGGCGTCGCCCTCCTGGCGATCGGTCAACGAGCACCGCGGGGACGAAAGCGTCACGAGCCGGCAGGAGAGATCGCCAAATATGAGATGGGGCGCACGGGGAGGACAGGCAACGCCAAACATTTGCAGGGAGAACATGAAATGACGACGCTCGGACTCGGACCGGGTTTCCCGCAGTTGTTCGGAGTCCAGGACGTGACGGGACCGCCGCCTCCTTTCATCAGCCCAGCTGTTGGATCACGATTGAAGCGGCGGCGGCGTGCGTCCCTCCCGCGACCGGAGTGATCGTGAGGGCCGTCGTGTTCCCCGCCGGATTGCGAAGCTCGAGCGCTGATTTCAGCGCAGTTGTCCTGACGAGCGCCTCGCCGGAAATCTGGCTCGTCCCGGTCGCTCGCCCATAGACCGTGTAGTTCAGCTCTTCCATGCCTTTCCCGGAGTCGAGAGCGATCACCAGCTGGCCCGGCTCGTCTACCGACACCGAGAAGGCCACTCGGTAGGTGCCGATGTTAGGCAGCACAAATTCGGGCGAGCTGCTGCTTCCGCGTCTCGTGATGACGCCGGTGGTTGGGCCGTTTTGGGGGAATTGGACCGGGGTCGCGGGCGCCACTGTCGCCGCGTTGTCCGGCGGCATCAAGGCATAAAACTCGGCATATGCCGCGATTGCCGGCGGGCCTTCGGGGCCAGTCGGTCCCGCAGACCCTGTAGAGCCCGTGAGCCCGGTCGGTCCCGCCGAGCCCGTCGCGCCCGCCGCGCCCGTGAGCCCGGTCGGTCCGGCTGACCCCGTCGCGCCCGCCGCGCCCGTGAGCCCGATTGGTCCTGCCGAGCCAGTGGCACCTGCGAGTCCAGCCAGTCCGGTTGAACCCGTGGCCCCTTCAGCGCCCGTGAGGCCGATCGAACCCGCCGACCCCGTCGGACCCGCCGAACCCGTCAGCCCGATCGAGCCCGCCGACCCCGTCGCACCCGGCGAACCCGTCGCACCCGGCGAACCCATCGCACCCGGCGCACCCGGCGAACCCGCGGACCCGGTGGCGCCCGCGGAACCCGCCGCGCCTGCCAATCCCGTTGAACCTGCGGCGCCTGCCGCACCCATGAGCCCAGTCGAACCAGCCACCCCAGTCACGCCCGCCAACCCTGTCGCGCCCGCCGAACCCGCCAGCCCGCTCGGCCCGGCTGAGCCGGTGGCGCCCGCTTGCGCCATTGGTCCCGGTGGTCCCGTGGCGCCGGGCAGACCATGCAAGCCTTCGCGTCCGCCCGGCCCAGGTAGGCCCGCGAAACCTGTCGGACCTCGGCCGCCGGCGTGTCCCCGAGGTCCCCGCTGTCCCGGAGTCGCTTGGGCTGGTCTCTGGCACAGAGATGGGCGCGCAGGTCCAACGCGCCCGGTAAATGCAGATCTATTGCAAGATCGAGTGGCAGGTGACTGACCCGCCGCGATGCCGGAAGGCAAGGTCACGGCTCCAAATAGTCCCAACGCACAGGCCATCGCTCCGAGGGCACCACAGGAGCGCCCGCGTGTCCGGCACCTGTGGGTCTGCAGTAAGGCGGGAGATCGGACTTCAACCCCCATCGATCGTCACCGGTGTCCCCGGCCCGATGCGGGCCGCGAGCCACTCGATGCTCGCGGTCGCGAGGCGAACACAGCCGTGTGAGGCGGCGGTGCCCAGCGTTCCTCCGAGATTGTTGCGCCCGTGAATAGCGATCTGGCCGGGGCCACCTTCGAATTCCTGCAACGCGTCCGAGCGGGCGCTGAGGGCCAGTGCAAACGGGCCGCCGGCCTCGCCGCCGGCCATCTGAAGCGTCTCCTCGACGAAGAATTGGCCGGTGGGCGTCGGTGTCGAAGGCTTGCCGACCACCGCTTGAAGGCTTCTCTGCATACGGCCGTCGCGGTACACGCTCACCCGGCGGGCAGAGAGGTTGACCACGAGGTGCCAGAGCGTCACGAGCTCCCGGGTTCCCTGCTGGGCGATCCAGCCGGTCGATGAGTTGGGGCGACCCGGCAGCATCACCTGCAGCCACGTCACTCCGTCCGGTCCGGTCAGGCTTCCCGTCACGGGTAGCGTCGTCTGCTCGCCGGTGATTGGCCTGCGAGCGGCCACGAGTGCCGTCTGCGGGGATCCGGCTTCCGGCTCTTGGTGTGCGCGGTGCGCGGTGAGCAGAACCGCAACCTGCTGCTTCGCCTGTACGCGAGACGGGACGCCGGCAGCGGCCGCCGAGCCCGCGGTGAGGCTGGCCAGAGTTGACGTGGCGAGACCGACGGCCAGGCTGGAAACGAGCCGGTGAGAGCGAGGATTCGGACGCGTCCGGCGAAGCCGGGGGCGAAATGGTGAGCTAATACTGTCCATGAGACGAGGAGGGCTGGGCGACCTCTGTGTCGCCCAGCCTGCCGATCTCCTTCTCAACCGGTGAACGAGGCCCGCCGGTGCGGGAGCGCCGGCCGCGCAAGTGGATGCCGTTTGGATGCTCGCCTTGAGCTACCGCGGTGGGAGGAGTGGCGACGCCCGTGTTTCACCGGTGTTCTCGACCCAGTCGGCGACAGCGGGGTCGTGCCGGCTTTCCCGCCCGGGACGGTTGCTCCTGCACCCGCGGTCGCTTCAGCCAACTTGATCGCTTCAGCGAGCTTGGTCGCTTCTGCGGGCGTGGTCGTTTCGGTGCCACCGCCGGTGCCAGTAGCGCTGGAGGCGCAGTTGGAAGTCGTGATCGTATTCGTGTCCATGTTCACGGCGGCTGTTTGCGCTAGCAGCCTGCCGTGGATCGTGGCGGCCGTATTCGCCGTGATCGTCGCCGAGGCCATGATCGTCCCGACAAAGCGCGTGCCTGTCCCCAACGTCGCCGAGGAGCCGACCTGCCAGAAGACGTTGCACGCCTGCGCGCCGTTGACGAGCAGGACGGTGGTGCTCGAGCCCGTGGTCAACGTCGAGCCGATCTGGAAGATGAACACGGCGTTGGGGTCACCCTGGGCGTCGAGCGTCACACTCCCTGATGAGAGCAGCAAGGAGCTGCTCGCGGTGCGAACGCCCGCTAGGAAAGTTTGACCGGCGAGGTCGGTCCCGGCCGAGCCGTTGCTTGCACGGGAGGCGGCGTCGTTGTATGCAGTGGTCAGGGCATTCTTCGCGCCTATCGCCACCGCGTCATCGACATGCGTCTGACCGAGCACCTGTGGAGCGCCGGTCACCGAGGAGCCGGGGCTCAGGCCCAAGTCGCCGAACATCGTCGTGGGGCCGGTGTTTGTGACCGTCGAGCCACCAAGCACCGAGAAGCTGGCAGCCGATCCCAGACCCACGCTCGCGTTCGCGCCCAGGGCGCTGCTCGCAAAGAGGAGGGTGGACAGCAACCCGAGCAGAAACAGGCTTACTCGAAGCGTCTTGCCGCCGGCGCCGGCAAACGGACGTCGGCTTACTGCGAGGGAGTCGCTGAGATGCGACTCGTACATCTTCGGGACGCCACGGTACATGGGCGTCTCCTCACTGCGGCGTCAAGCACCGCGATAGAAAGGGATCGCTCCCCAGTCTCTTCGACCAGTGATGCCAACGACATTTCGCTGCCCGAGTGTTAGCCGAGCCTAGAGCGCTGGACGTATGTCGAGCCAAACTCCGAGCGGGAAAGGCGCTCTGCCTGGGTTAAGGACGTGGCTCGCCGGCCGGGTCTTTTTCGCCGGACAGCAGGCCCCGATGCTTGCGGGGAAAGGGCCGGCATCGCGTCAGATGCCACGGTCGCGGGGTCATGTGCTGGCCGCTCGAGTGCCTCGCGAGCGGCGGCGAGTGCCTCGTCGAGGCCCGCGGGCTCGGTGCCGTCCGCGGAACCACGCCGGCTTTGTGTCGCGTCAATGAGCGGGCGCAGCACGTCTTTGCGCGACGCTCGCGCTCGGCCTCGGCCTGGCGCGCCATCGCGTGCTGCATCCGTTCCGGGATCTCGACGTCCTTGATCTCACGAGCGATTCAACGATTCACCTTCACCCCGTCGCCGGCCTCTATCTAATGACCGCTATTCCACCTGCACTTCGCCGTAATACGGGAAGGGCTGCTGCTGGTCTACGCGAATCGGGTCTTCGAGGTTGGGCAGCGGTCCCGAGAGCGGATCCAGGCATGCGACCTGGGGGGTCCTGGCCACGTTGGCTTCGATCCGTTTGATCGCGCCCAGGAATTTGCCGTACTCTTCAGCGAATTCGAGTTCCGCCTTCACCCTCTGTTCGATCAGGCTGAGGATGAACCTGTGCAGATCGAGTTCTCCTCCGGGCCGCAGCACCACGACCGTGGCCAGGAACGCGCCGTTTTTGCTGGGCGTCAGCGAGGAGTGGCTCGTGGTGAGCGGCGTTATCGCCATTTTCGCGAGGCTGCCGACGAATTCCACGAAGTAGTTGCCGCCTTCTCCGCCGGGTCCGCCTTTGACGAGAACATTCCCCGATCCGATGCTCGGCAGCAGTTCCAGCGCGGTCTGCACTTGCCCGGCCGAAGCGTTGAAGGGGATCGGTCCGGTCGTGTCTCCGCCGTGGCTGACCGTGAAGGTCCCCCCGCCGGCGCTGACGGTGATCCGCTCGATCTCGTTGACGCGCAACCCGCTTATGCCGAGCCCCCCGGCCACCTCCGCGTTGACGAGCGGGTAAGGAAGGCCACACGAGCGAGATGGCGGTTGCAGCGCCGCGTATTCACCGAATCCGCCAGTCGTGCCGCCCACTGTCGCCGAGGCAACCGCGCAGTTCGTACCTTTCTGGGCTTTGACGGAGACGCTCACCCCTTGGCGAGTCACGAAATCCTTCGCCAGCTTGCCCTTCGCGCCCGCGGACGGGCACACGATCCAGGGCGTGGTCGAGGGCTGCGTGCGTTCGATTCCCGTCGGCAGCGCGATGGCCGCGGGGAATCCGGCGATCGACTTTTCGGTGACGGATGCGATCGTTTCTCCAAGCGCCTGCGGGAACGGGGTGCCTTTGGGTGAGCTTGAGTTCACTTCGCCGGTCCCAAACCCGTATAGCTGGTTGACGCGGTAGGGGTTGGAGAGCACATGCACGACGGTCTTTGAGCCGACCGCATGGCCGAACGCCATGAAGGTGATTGGATGAAGCTCGGAGTGGAAGTCGCCGTGCCCGCAGTCGATGATCCAACGGCCCCTGACCGCGATGCGTTCGCCTTCGTGCGGGATATATGCGGCTTCGAGATTTTCGTGCGCCTGGACGTTCAGGGTCGGCGTGAGCGGGTTGGTCTGTTCTTGGGGCAGCAGATCCCAGGGCTGGCCTTCGGCGGGCCCTTTTAGCTGCGGCAGCGCGTGGAGCAGCTGCCCCACCTCGAGCTCCATGTGCAGTTCGTGCGAGCTCCCCCCACCTTTGACGCCGAGTTCCCTGGCGAGCGGCCAATACGGTTCATCTAGCAAGACATCGAAGGTGAAGTCTGTGCTGAACGGGTGGTCGATCGACAGGTCGCCGCCGCTCAATTCCACGTGGCTGATCGTCCCCGAGACCATCATGTCCTTGCCCGGGACGATGTCGCCCCACTCGTTCTTGACCTTGATTTTCGAGGGCGGAGTGCCGGTCAACAATTCGCTGCCGAAGACGGCGGTTTCCGATCCGCAGACTTCCTTGGCCTGTTCAAGTGGATTGGCCGGGACCGGTGGGATCGGCCCATTCGCCGCGAGGGTCGCCTCCTTTTCGAATTCGAGCAGTTCGCGCGCCCCCGCTGAGCCAGCCAAGAGTAAGGACGACAGCAGCACAGCCCCCATCGCCGAGAACCCGATCAACCTCCGGCTCATCGCCATGCCTCTCATCTCGCATCCCTCCCGATGGTCGTATGCCGCCCGCATCCGCGACAACCTCACCTTTCGGGCCGGGGCCTGCTAGCGCCGGCCCAGCACATGACCCTACCACCGGACGGCGGCATCGTAGCGTCACGTCGAAGCTGCTCACGACGCCATGCTCTTCCAGCATCTTCAGGTGCCATGAGATGTTCGGCTTGAAGACGCCGGCGTCCCTGGTCACGTCTCCGACGGTCGCTACCCCATTGCTGAGCCGCTCTACGATGTCGCGCCGGGCGGATGCGGGAGGGCCTTGAACGCGTCGTTAGCCGTTGTGCTAACTACAGACGCCGGCCCGGCAGACCCAGACAGGAGGTGGCACGCTGATGACAGAGCACAGGATCGGCACGCAGGAGGAGTGGAGGGCGGAGCGCGACGAGCTGCTGAAGGAGGAGAAGGAGCTCACCCGCCGCGGCGACGAGCTGGCCAGGAAGAGGCGCGAGCTGCCATGGGTCCCGATCGAGACGGACTACCGGTTCGAGACCGAGGACGGCACGAAGACCCTCGCGGATCTCTTCGACGGCCGCTCCCAGCTGCTCGTCTACCACTTCATGTTCGGGCCGCCCTGGGCGGCAGGCTGCCCGGTTTGCTCCTCGATCGCCGACACCCTCGATCCTCAGGTCGTCCACCTGAAGGACAGGGACACGACTCTGCTACTCGCCTCCCGCGCGCCGCTCGAGAAGCTCCTCGCCTACAGGGAGCGGATGGGCTGGGGCATCGACTGGGTCTCGAGTGGAGGCAGCGACTTCAACCGCGACCTCGGCTTCCTGTACACAGAGGAGGAGCTGAAGCCGTTCCTAGAGGGCGAGATCCCGTCCACGGTCGACCAAAACGCGCGCATGTGCGGCACGAACGTCGTGGGGTACGTCTCCGAGGGGCCGGGTTTGAGCGTGTACGCGCTATCGGACGGGAACGTCTATCGGACCTATGTGGCAACCGCTCGCGGGCTCGAGCCCGCGATGGCCTACTACGGCCTGCTGGACCGGACGCCGAAGGGCAGAGACGAGAGCGCGTCGAGGCCGTTGTGGCTGCGCCGCCACGACGAGTACGGGGAGACGCCCAAACCGGCACCTCGCGCATGATGCCGCTTCAGGCCCCACCAGGGGCCCGGACAGGCAGCGGGGCTTGATTTCTGCGCCGCGACGGCCGTCCTCGTTGCTATTCGGCCGGCAGCCTGCCGGGGTCGGCGCGTTCGTAGTCGAGGCGCCCGCGCTCGCTTGCCACGATCCCCCGTATTCGCTGCAGGCCTTCCACCAACATCGCTAGCGGCGCGCCGTGCAGGACTATCGATCGCTCCCTGCCGTTCGCATGCTCGGCTCTCGCGACCTGTGCGCGCATTGCGTTGAGCGCGCGCTCATCGGAACGCAACCGCGCTGCGAGTGACGGCATGGAGGGCGCCGGTCGAGGGAGTCCGCCGGGGCCGTTCGGTACCTGCAGCGTGACTCTGTGGCCGTCTCGCAGCTCGACGGACGCCGTCAGGGCGCCGCGGAAGAAGACCCCGTCGTAGACGACAATAAACGCGTGCGTCGGTCCGCTCGGGCGCAGCGTCCGGACGTCGCGCGGCGTCGTCAGTGTGATCGAGGAGACATCGGCATCGGCGGTGCCGGTGATGATGGTCCGGCCGGGCTGCGTGCGGCGCTCCACCTCGGGGCTCGGCGGCGGGCCCGATTGCCATGGGAGGTTGGATTCGCCCCCGCCTTGGGTGTCGAAGCGCACCGGCGGAGGCTTTCGCAGGGGCGGTCCGGAGCCGCCTCCGCTCCACCCTTCGGGACCGTTGCGGAGAGTACCGGTGCGCTCTTCGATCCCCGCGATGCGCCCCTCGACGATGCGCCCGTACTCGGTCGAGCCGTGACCGGCCGAGAACCCCCAGGGCGCGCCACCGTTCGGGTCCGGCGCGCGGGCCTGGGGCGCGGCCGGCGCCGCGGCCCCTGGGAACGTGGGGGATGTGCTTCCCACGACGGTCCGTCCGCGGATCGTGGCGGAGACTCGCAGCGGCGCGTCCCAGTAGCGCCCGGGCAGCACGGCCAGGAATGTGTGGTTGGAGTCGAGCGTCAGGGGCCGCGGCGCGCCGGCTCCGAGCAGCATCGGCCTCGTTGCGTCCAGTCGCAGCATGCCCGCCACCACCGTACGGACCGGCCTTGGCGCGTAGGCGTATGGATCGGCGAGGTAACTGACCGGTTCGATCATTGGCGCGTAGCGAGTCAGGTCGCTCGGCGCGTTGCAGCCGCCGTTGAGGCCGTATTCCTGCCCGACGCTCAGCTGCATTGCTTCCGAGCCCGGTCGAGGCTCCACGAGCCGATGGTTCTCGATGACGCCGAACTGCGTGCAGAGGAAGCGCGCCGGGTTGTACCCGCCACCGAAGTTTGCGTGCGGGTTGGGCCTCCCTTGCCAGCTGCGCAACGCCCATTCGGGGCCACCCGCCGGATCTTTGGCCCGCAGCGTCTCACGGAGCGTGCTCGCCAGCGGCAGGTCCGGCGGTGGGGGCGCGGCCTGGCTTGCCGGCAGTGGGGCTCGGTAGAGGGGAATCTGCGGCTCGTTCAGCGGATGGTTCGACGGGAAGTCGAACGTGTTGGTCGAGTGCGTGTAGACGAGCGTGCGGCCGTCGCGCAGGTGCGCGGCGAGCGTGAGCGCGCGGGGATCGACGCGCCCGTCGAGCACGGCGAGGAAGACGCCGCCGTGAGGATCGATCGGCACAGCCCGGGTCGCGCCGGCGCCGGCCATCGTGAGCGATGCCACACGCGGCGCCGCGGCGCCGTAGACGAGCGTCCGCGACGGGCTGTTGCCCCAGGGAAAGCCACTGCGTTCGCCGCTGCCGGGAACGAAGCGGCGCATCAGCACGAACAGCGGCTGCGTGCCGAGCCGCCCACACACATCAGGTGTCATCGAGGAATCGACGCGGCTCGGGTTGGAGCGGCCGAGCTCCTGCGACGCCTGCGCGCAGTTCTCATCGGGGGCGGCGCCCGGTTCGACGTCAGGGCCGCCGCTGACTTCCCAGGGTGAGCCCCCTCCCGAGTCGGCCACTTCGAAGGTGGAGGATTGGGCGAACTCGATCGTGCGGCTGCGGCCGTCGCGCGTCACCACCACGACGCGCGGTCTCACTTCCTCGACGTAGCCGCGGTAGACGGTGAGGAAGCTGCCCCGCGGCCCGAGTCGCAGCGCGCGCGCCCCGTCCGGTCCGTACGCGGTCACCGACCGCGCTCCGCTTCCCGCCACGCCGTTCACGACCGTCCGCGGGTCCAGCGAGCTCGCCCCAACGAACACTCTGGCGCCGGCCAGCACCGGCGCCTCGGGCCCCTCCACGCCGCAGGCGTCGACGCCTCCCAGGGGAAGCGCACGGAACACATGGTCGAGGCCGACGATGCCGAACTGCCCGTCGAGCACCTGACCGACAGCGGTACAGGTTTCGCCCGCGCGTGTGCGCGAGAGGCGTATGTCCCACGGCGGTTCGGACGCGGACGGGTCGGGCGCGTCGATACGGGCCAGGCGGACGGTCGCGGGTAGCGGCACCCCGCTGGATTGCAGATCCCTCGCGTTGGGGGCCGGCAGCGGCGCGCCGCGGGCGATCAGGATCGCTGCTGCGGCGGCGCCAGCAAGTAGCAGCGTGAGCGCCACGGCGATGAGCAGCGTCCGGCGCGTCAGACCACGAGGAGACGTCGGAGGCTTCTCCAGGCGCAGGAACTCCTCGCCGAGCGCGTCGAGCACGGCGAGTGGACGCGGCGTCATGGCTGCTCCCCCGTTGCGACCTTCGCTTCCAGCGCGCAGCCGAGCGCCCTCAGCCCACGCGAGACGCGCGCACGGGCGGCGAGCTCGGAGATGCCGAGATCGCGTGCGACCTCCGCATAGGGCCGCTCCTGGACGATCCGAAGCTCGAGCGCCCGCCGCTGCTCGAAGCTGAGGCGCACGAGCTCTCCGGTCAGCGCCGCTCGCATGTTCGCGAGCCCGGCTCGCTCCTCAATCAGCGCGAGGTCGTCCTCGTGGGCCACCGGTGTCTGGATGCCGAGGCGCCGCATCGCCCGCCGCTCGACGCGGCCGCGTCGCAGGTATCGCGACAGACGGCGACGGGCGATCGTGTAGAGCCAGGCCTGGCGCTCCTCGCGCGAGGGCCCGCGCAAGCGCCCCCAGCCAAGGTAAGCGGAGGCAAACGTCTCGGCCGTCAGGTCCAACGCCGCCTCCGCGTCCAGCGTCCGCCGGGCGAAGAAGACGAGCACTCCTTCGCTTTCGCGGCGATATAGGTCATCGAACTCCCCCGCATCGGCCATCACCCCTCAATGTGTCACGAGGGCGCAAAATGTGACATCGGTTTCGGGCCAGAAGCTCCCGACAGCACCGATACCCCGACGATCGACCACCGTCATGAGGCTCCGAGGTATTGCGCGCGAAGTCGCGAACGCGCACCGAGCGAGCTATGGACCATGCGGCCCGGGAGTGACCTGCCTCATTGGCGGGCCGGGCCGGGCGCCGACGGGCTCTCGAACGGCGGTCCTGCCGACGAGCACCGGAGCTGCTCCGGGTTCTGTGGAGTAGCGGACCTCGATCGTCACCGATCGCCGGCCGCAGGCATTCTCGAATGGATAGGCCAGCCGGCTCGTGACCAGGGCGCCGGCAGCGACGTTGCGATCGAGGCGGCTCCCAACGAACCCCTCTCCGAGGGAGCCGTGGCACGGCGCGGTGGGGATGTCGATGGTGTAGTTCTCGCGCGCGCCCGTGACCGCGAATGGAGCGATGAACCGCACTTCGGCTCCGGTGACCACGTGCCGGCTGATCTGCAGGCGCACGTGCACAGGCCGGTGCAGGTCTCGCGTTCGCACGAGCTGACCCGTCGAGAAGTGCGGCTGGGGGCATTCCCCGGTCAGGTGGGCTGCAGTTCCAGGGGGCTCGACCGGTCCGCGCCGGCAGAGCTTCCCGTCGATTCGGTAGGTGATCGCGGTGAGTGGTGGCGAGGGCGGTAGGTCGCCTTCGGTACCGAGGCCTTCCTGGCCGGATGCGACCTGCTCGGCAGGAGCAGCGCGCTGCACGATCAGATACGCCCCGATCGGTGCGAGGACAAGAGCAGTGTGAGGAGTATTGCCGTCGTGGTAGCTGACGCTGACGGCGGCTGGCCCGAGCAGCCCATAGGCGAGGTTGCGCAGCTCGCGTCTCGCGATCGACTGGACGTGGCCATTCGCCCCGCCGGCGCTGCGGCCGACCCCCAAGTGCTCGCCTGCGACAGCTTGGCCGGCGAGGTGGCAGCTCACGCTTTCGGTTGCATCGTTGTTGCTCAGGCTCGTGCCGATCCTGCTGGTTTCCGGGAGGACATCCGCTGACATTGGGTGAAAGCGCCCGTCGTCGTGGAACACCCCGTCGATGCCGAGCTCACCCAGCTGTGCATGCTGGATGCGACCGATCTGGACGCAGACCTCCCCGCGAGTGGTGCTGACGATGCGCATCCCCCAGGGCGGTCCGCCTTCGGGATCGGGCACCCGCAGGGGCAGCAGGCGTGAGGCGCCCGGTGTGGGGACGCCCTCACCGACGATCGGGTTCGGCGACCCTCCGGGGCGAACCGGCGCTCCGCTGAGGATCACACCGCTGGCGGCGAGTGCGATAGCTGTGCTCGCTAGCAAGCCGCCGAAGGCGAGCACGGGCAGGCGGAGCCGCCGCGCGCGACCCCGGACGCCGGGATGCGAGCGGGACGATTCGGCGGGCCCGTCGTCGCTGGAGGAGAGTCGGCGGCTGGCCGCCTCGAGGAGGTCGCGCTCGAGCTGCGGGATGATGCTCATTGCTCACCGGCCAATCTTGCTCGTAGGGTTCGGAGTCCGCGGCTGACGCGTTGCCGCACGACGGCCTCCGAGCAGAGCAGCTCCCCGGCGATCTCCGCGTAGTCGCGATCCTCCAGCACGCGCGCATGGATCGCGTGCTGCTGCTCACGCGGCAGTCGCGCGAGTGCGACGGTCGCCTGCTCCTCTCCCTCCGTCAGCCGCGCGATCGTCTCGCTCACGTGGTCATCGAGTACCAACCGCGGCAGGCCAAGCCGCGCGCGAGCCGTGCACTGCACCCGGCCCTCGCGATAGCTCGAGCCGAGAACGTTGCGGGCGATCCCGAACAGCCATTGGTCGGCTCGCCCCCTGGCCGGGTCGTAGCTCTCCACGGACTCAATCGCGCGAGCAAAGGTCTCGGCCGTGAGATCAGCGGCCAGGTCGGCCCGACGCGTGGCACGCATGAAGAAGCCGAGGACCCGGCGCTCGAAGAGCCGGTAGAACGAGGCAAAAGCCTCGGGGTCCGAACGCGCGGCGATCAGGGTCGGCTCGCCGCACATGTCGCAGACCATCATCCACACCTATTAGCTCACGCGTAGGTTTTGTGACCGTCCGATCGAGCAGTCAGTCGGTGACAGGCGATTCGTTAGGAACCGACGCAAGCTCCGTCGCGGATGAACAAGGCCCAGTTGCGCGGGGTGGACAACAAGAAATGATCACGCGCGAAGCACGGGCCATTCGTTGCCAGCGGGCAAGTTGAGCTCTTGCCATTCGATCGATCGCGCGCGATCACCTCACGCGCCGCCCTGCCTCGACTCGACGTGGGCCCCCATAACTCCGACGATCGCGTTCGGCAGCCTCGCTCACACGTGAGCGGTTCTTGTGGGAGCGCCCGTATTTCGTTCCTGCGCTCGTAGGAGTCGATCTTCGCCAGATCTACCTGCGAGAGACGTGCGAGCCCGTCGACAATCTGCGCAGCGGTGAGCTTCTCGTAGCCGGAGTCCACTGGCGTCCAGCTTTCTCTAGGCAGTGCGTAATGAGGGCGCCGGCGCGTGAGCGATCGGTCAGGCATTGCGTTGATTGATCGCCGGTGCCTCGTCTTCGCCGCTGTCGCTCGCATCCGGGTCGATCGCACGCGCCTGCGCGTGCCGATCGCGGGCAGTCTTGGAGAGATGCTCAGCCTCAGCCGCTCGTCGCTCCGCGGCGGCACGTCCCTGGCGCGCCTGAGCGGCGCGTCCCTCCGCTTCAGCCTGAGCACGCTTGGCTTCGGCGGCCTGCTCATCAGCCGAGGCGCGCGCACTTTCCGCTTGGATCGAACGGCTTCTGGCCTCCCGGCGAAGCTCGCCTGCGTGCTCACGACGACGTTCGTCACGCCTGCGGCTCGAGGCGCGGGCGACGACGGCGATGAGCAGTAGCACCACCACGGCACCAACAGCAATTCCGATGATCGTTCCGGTGTTCACGGTTTCCTCCTGTAGCCAGCTTTGTTTGGGTTCGGGCGCCCTTGTAGCTGATGCGAAAACGTCCAGCCGGAGAGGCGCCGTAGGTCCTGGTGCCGGTGGAGCTAAAGGCCGCGGGGGCCGCGGCGTCTCAAGCTGAGCCCGCCGCCCGTCAGCAGCAGGGCGGGCGCCGTAGGCGGCTGACGGGCCGAGCCGTGCGGCGCCCGCTCGCAGGGGTCACTCGGACACTAGGGGCGACGTTCTTCGTAAGGTCCCCCGACTACGCGGCCTCGAGCGGTGGCCATATAGATCAGCGACAGCACGAGGCCGACGATGCCGGCGATGATGAGGATCAAGCCGATCACCGGGCGCGACACGCCCGACACCTGAAACGTCAGGGCGTAACGGATGATCGCGCCAACGGCGATGAGGAAAATCGATGTGCCGATGGGCATATCTAGATCCTCCCGCCTCTGCGATAGCCGAATGCGCCGCCCGTGAAGAAGACCACGAGGGCTACCACCAGCAGCAGCCAAAGCAACGGGCTTACGCCGATCCCGCCGGCGACGGCTGCGACTACTAGGACGATCAAAAGCAACTCTAAGAGCCCCACAGGACCCTCCCTTCCGTTGAGAGAGAACGCTCTTTCTATCAAGAGAAAGCGCTCTTTCTATCACAGAGAGAACGATCTTTCTAGTGCTAAGCTTTCGGGATGCTCGAGACCCGCCAAGAAGCGGCCGAGACGGGGGTCAGCGCGCGCCAACGGATTCTGGACGCCGCCTACGAGCTGTTCTCCCGGCGCGGCATCCAAGCAGTTGGGGTCAACGAGGTGACCGAGCGCGCGGGAGTCGCGACCGCGACGCTCTACCGGCACTTCCCCTCCAAGGACGAGCTCGTGCTCGCGTTCCTCGACCTCCGCGAACAGCGCTGGACCAAA
>DATMQG010000002.1:0-17516 GCA_035566835.1 Solirubrobacteraceae bacterium | reverse complement strand
GCTGCTCGCGATGGCGACACCCGTGCTGCTGCTCGTCCTGATCTACCTCCTCTACGCGACCATCTACTTCCGGCAGCCCCGGGGCGCCGTCCTCGAAGGACCCGCGATCCGCGGCGATGCGCGCATCCAGACGACCTGGATCATCGTCACCTCGGCGCTCGTGCTCTCGCTCGCCGTCTACGGAACGGTGCGCCTGCTCACCGACAACGGCGCCGGTTCGGGAAGCGGACCGACGCCGCTGACCGTTCCGAAGGGCCCCAAGCTGCCCGTGCAGGTGATCGGCCAGCAATGGGCCTTCACCTACCGCTATCCGACCTTCGGGGGGGTCGAGGTGCCGCACCTCGTCCTGCCGGTGAACCAGATGGTCGAACTTCACGTCACCTCGCTTGACGTGATCCACTCCTTCTGGGCCCGTCAGCTGGGCGTCAAGGCCGACGCCAACCCGCAGGTCGACAACGTCGCCTTCGTCGAACCGACGCACGTCGGGACCTTCGACGTGCGCTGTGCCGAGCTCTGCGGCATCTGGCACGGCGAGATGTTCGATCACGGCCAGGTGGTGAGCGCGAGCGCCTTCCAGGCCTGGATCCGTCAGGCGCAGGTGGCCTATGGGCCGGCGACGAAGTTCCTGCCCCCGTACAGCAAGACCTACCTACCGAAACCGACGAGGCGCGGCGGATGAGCACCACAACCGAAGCTCTCTCGACGCCGCCGCCAACGCACCGGCCGCTCTGGCGCCGGGTGATTGGCTTCAACCTGCTGCTGGCCGTCGCGCTCGGGGTGGGCGGCTACTACCTGGGCTGGTGGATCGGACACGAAATCGGCGGCAAGACCTTCAAATATCAGGCGAAAACGAGTGAGAACGACGTCGCCCTGCTGCTTGCCTACTTCTTCGGCGTGATCGGCTTCTTGGTCGGCCTCGGCTTCGCGAACTACCCGTTATCGCGCATGCTCGGCCGTCCGGCCTCGCTGCGCGAGAAAGAGGGCGAGGGGATCGGTCGCTACTTCGGCCTCTGTACAGACCACAAGGTGGTCGGTTACCAATACCTCATCGGCATCGGGCTCTTCATCTTCGTCGGCGGGCTCAACGCGATGCTGATCCGGACCGAGCTGCTGCACCCCACGCCCACGGTCGTCGGTCCCGGCCAGTACATCTCGCTCGTGGGCATGCACGGGACGATGATGATGGGCATGATGACCTCGGGCATTCTGGGGCCCTTCGCCAACTACTTCGTCCCGATCATGATCGGGGCCCGGCGAATGGCCTTCCCGCGCATCGAGGCACTCACGTTCTGGCTGTTGATGGCCGCCGGCTTCATCCTCACCTCGACAATCTTCTTCGGCGGCTTCCCCACCGGCTGGACCGGCTATGAGCCGCTCAACGACCAGGCCGTGATGGGGATGGACTCCTACATCATCTTCTTCGCGCTCGTGGGCCTGTCGATGGCCCTGCTCGGGCTCAACATGATGGCGACGATCATCACCATGCGTGCCCCCGGGCTGACCTGGTCGCGCCTGCCGATCTTCGTATGGTCGGTGATGGCGACCGCCGTGCTGATGGTGCTCGCCGCGCCGGTGCTCGTCGCGACGCTGCTGATGGCGGCGCTTGACCGCACGATCGACACGAGCTTCTTCATCTCGGGCGGCGGCGGCAGCTCGTACCTGTTCGAGAACCTGTTCTGGTTCTTCGGGCACCCCGAGGTCTACATCCTCGCCCTGCCCGGTTTCGGGATCGTGCTCGAGCTCCTGCCCGTGTTCACCCGCAAGCCGCTGTGGGGCTACAGGCTCGCCGTCTCCGGCCTGCTCGGCGTCACCCTGCTGAGCTTCTTCGTCTGGCAGCACCACCTCTTCGTGAGCGGGATAAACGCCGACCTGCGCCCGTTCTACATGCTCTCAACGGAGATCATCTCGATCCCGACCGGCTTCATCTTCCTGTGCGTGATGGGGACGCTGTGGAAGGCGCGAATGTCCTTCACGGTGCCGATGCTGTTCGTCCTCGGCTGGACGTTCAACTTCCTGATCGGCGGGCTGTCGGGAGTGTTTCTGTCGGACACGCCCAGCGACACGACCACGCACGGCAGCTTCTTCTCGATGGCCCACTTCCACTACACGATCATGGGTGGGCTGATCTTCACCTTCTTCGCCGCGATCTACTACTGGGTACCGAAGATGACCGGGCTGCGCTTCAACGAGCGGTTGGCCAAATGGCATTTCTGGCTGATGTTCATCGCCTTCAACTCGACGTTCCTGCCGTTGTTCGCTCTGGGGATGGAGGGTCAGCCAAGGCGCGTGAGCCAGTACGCGCCCAACCTGCAGACACTCAACACGTGGGTTTCGATCTCGGCGTTCGTGCTCGGCTTCTCGATGCTGATCTTCCTCTTCAACACCGTCTATTCGATGATCTTCGTGCGCGCGCGCGCCGAGCAGAACCCCTGGCGCTCGAAGTCGATCGAGTGGCAGATTCCCCACCCGGTGCCCGTCCACAACTTCGCGCAGATCCCCGTATTCGAGTCCGATCCGTATGACTACGGGACCCCGCTCGCCGTCGGAGGGACGCGGCCGGAGCCGGCGGGCGCCTGACGATGGCCTCCAGCGAAAACCTGCCCCTGGGGCGCATGGTGCCGCCGCTAGGAGCGAGCGTCGAGATACCACCCGAGCCGCCCGACGTCGGCGCGCGCGCCCTGTCGGTCGCCTCGCGCCTGCTGGCCGGCGCCACCACGTTCTTCTTCCTCGCCTTCCTGTTCGCCTACTTCTACCTGCGCTCGCTCAACGTCGAGCACCTGTGGCGCCCCGCCCACGTAAAACCGGACCACGCGCTGGGCGCGGCGATGATCGCGTGCGTGATCGGCAGCGCCCTGGCGTCTGTCTTCGCCGGGCGCCGGCTGAAAAGCGGCGCGCGATCCTGGCTGGCACCCGCGACCGTCGGCGTGGTGCTCGGGCTGGCCGCCGTCGGGCTGCAGTCCTATGAGTACACGGTTCAGAAATTCGGCCCGACCGACGGGGCGTTCGCCAGCGTGTTCTGCACCTGGACCGCGCTGTACATGATCGCGGTCCTCTGCACGATGTACTGGCTCGAGACGGAGGTCGCGACCGAGCTGCGAGCGCGCCGCACACCGGCGCCCACGCAGGCGGACATCCGGGAGGCGGACAGGCTGATCGCGCCGTCGATGGATGCCGCCGTCTTCTACTGGTCCTTCCTCGCCGCCATCGGCGTTGTCACCTACGTGACGCTCTATCTCCTCTGATGATCGCCGCGGCTGCGACGCCGGGCATCTGGGACTGGTCTCTGGACCCACCGCTCGTGCTCGTGATCGGTCTGGCGATCCTCTATTGGATCGGCAGCAGGCGCACTGTCACGCCTGCGCGCACGCGCCTTCGCCTGCGGGACTTCTCCTTCTACGCCGCGCTCGTGGCCCTGGCGATCGCGCTCAGCTCGCCCATCGACCTCCTCAGCCAGCGGCTCTTCTGGGCGCACATGCTCCAGCACGTGCTGCTGCTCGTCGTGGCGCCGCCGCTGCTCGTGCTTGCCCGCCCCTGGCTGCGCATCTGGCGCGCGCTGCCGCTCGGCACACGGCGATCGCTCGGTCGCGGCCTGCTCCAAGGGCGCAGAACAGCTCCGCTGCGCTCGCTTTGGCGCACGCTCGGCTCACCCGTGCCCAGCTTCGTCCTCTTCAGCACCGTGTTGCTGGCCTGGCACCTGCCGGTGCTGTTTGACGCGACGCTGCGCTCGGAAGCGCTGCATGCGCTCGAGCACACGCTGTTCTTCGCAACCGCCGTGATGTTCTGGAAGCAGGTGATCGACTCGCCCCCCCTTCACGCGAGCCTGGGCGCCCCCCAGCGGGTCGCCTACGTCGTCGGGGCGATGGTGGTCAGCTGGGCGCTGGCGGTCGTCCTGGCTCTGGCGCCTCACCCCCTGTACGACGCTTATGCACATGAGGCGAGCCGGCCCGGTGGCATCTCCGCACTCGCCGACCAGCAAATCGCCGCAGGCATCATGTGGGTGCCGGGATCGATCACCTTCGTGATCGTTATATTCGTCTACGTTCACCGTTGGCTGACGCCGCCCTCGATCCGGGCGAGATCGTCGCGCCTCGCCGGCGAGCATTAGGAGGGCTCATGTCAAGCACCGTCATCCCAGTCGCGGCCCACTTCCTCGCCGGATCGATTCTGAGCCTGGTGCTGCCGATTGCGGTCGTGATTGTCGTCGCGATCTGGTACGTGACGGCTTGGCGGCGCGGCACGGGCGAACGCTGATCCGGGACTCCCCGGAAAGCGTTACCTGCCCCCCGCGCCGTTAGCCGGCGAGCAGTCGGGGGATGTCGTGAGCGATCTCACTCGGTTCGAAGCTCGCCGGGTAGAGGGTCTTGAGCGTCCCGGTGGCGGTGATCCCGTAGACGAGCGCGGAATGGGCCACGCGGTCGGGCTGGCCGACTTCCCGCGTCGAACCGACGCTCCAAGCCGCCCACGTGCGCGAAAGTTGTGAGGGCGAGCCGATCAGGTACTGCATCCTTCCGAGCATCTCGTGTGTGCGCAGGAACGTGGCGACAGCCGGCGGCGTGTCGCCGCGGGGATCGACCGAGATCGCGATCACCTGCGCTCGCGAGGCTCGGGAGCCGAGCATGCGCAGCGCCGCACGCAGGTTGGATGCGATCAGCGGGCAGACGTCCGGGCAGTGGGTGTAGAGGAAGGTGACAAGCACCGCCTTGCCTCGATACTGCGTAAGGGTGACCGGCTGCCCTTGGTAGTTGCGCAGCTCGATTGGCGGCGCTTGCTTGGCGGGAAGCGCCAGCGTCCCATCGAAGCCAGCAGCGGACGGGGACTGTTGCACTCCTCCTGGAAGCGCGGTCCGGCTCGAGCCCCCCGAGAGGGCGAGCGTGACGCCAAGGACGACCACGAACACCAGCGCCAGCGGCAGGAGCACCCTTGGACGGGCGATCTTCTGGGGGGGCTCGCCACCGGGGATCGTGCCGTGCTCGCTCATCGAGTCGCCGCGGAAAGTCTACCGCCGCCGCTCGCGGCGGCTGGGGCCGGCGTCGCTCACACGGCGCGCGGGCGCGCCGTCCGTGGTGTGCGGCTGACCGAACGCGCGTTCAGGCGCGGAGGGCGAGCGGCGCCGACGCGGAGCCCTCGCGCGACCCGTAGCTGAACGAGCGCTCGTCACGCTCGGCGCTGTGGTCGGGGCAGTAGACGCCTCGCACGAGCCCGTCAGGGAGGCCGTATGCGAGCCACTCACCGCCGCCCCAAGTGAAGTGGAAGAAGCGCTCGCCAGAGGCTTTTTCGAGCTCGCGAGCCCAGGCGGCGATGACGGCCGCCGCGGGAATCGTGTGGGGGCACGAGCCCCCGTCGGAGAGATAGCCCGAGGAGACGCATTGAAGCGGCAGCTCCCTGCGACTGCCACGGGCGCTCCAGTGGCGCTCTACGTTGCCGGCGAGTGCGAGCTGCCTCGCCGGGGCCGGCCGAGCTGCGTCGATGCAAGCCATTTCAAGCTCCGTTCTTCCCATGCCCTGCAATGAGGACTCTCGTCGTTCCTGCTGCACGTTTCGGGCATTTCATGTCGTACTTTTCGGGCACATGCCGCCGTTACGCGAGCGAAGTACCAACAATCTGGACGCGTATACCAATGGCTCGAATGCGGCGTCCAACCGGGACCGCTCATGCCTGCCTAACGCCAACGCCCGCCCATCACGGATCGACGAGCGCGCGAAAGCGCTCGCCCCGCTCTTCGAAGTCGCGGAAGTGGTCATAGCTCGGGGCCGCGGGCGACAGCAGCACCACGGCGCCCGGCCGCGCGAGCGTTCGCGCGAGGCCGACCGCCGCGCGGATGTCGACGCTCTCGATCGCTCGCCGCTCCGGCACGCCCGCCCGCCGGGCCGCCGCGATCAGGCGCTGCCCCGTGGAGGGAAGGCCGACGACGCTCGCCCCGCTCGCTGCCAGCCGGCCCGCGAGTCCGGTGTAGTCCTGGCCCCGGTCCTGGCCGCCTCCGATCAGCACGATCTCGCGATCGTCGAAGCTGGCGAGCGCAGCGATCGTCGACTCGGGCGTCGTCGAGATGCTGTCGTTCACCCACAGGACGCCGTCGCGCTCGGCGACGGTCTCGAGGCGATGCGGCAACGCTCTGAAGCTGCTCAGGGCCTCGGACAGCGGCGGCAACGCGACGCCGTATGCCTCGAGTGCGGCGAGCGCGGCGCAGAGGTTCAGCGCGTTGTGCTCGCCCCGCAGCGGCAGCTGGCCGCTCGCGAGCACGAGCTGGCCGGCTCGCGCGATCCCGCGCGGGGTCAGGTCCCAGCCGTCGCGGACGCCGTAGGGGATCGCCTCGATCGCCCCGCGGCCTGCCGCCAGCAGCTCCTGGCTGCGGCCGTTCAGGACGCTCACGCGCACGCCGGGGAGGCCGACGATCCGTAGCTTCTCCTCGCGGTAGGACTCGGGCGAGCCGTGCCAGTCCAAGTGCTCGCGGAACAGGCTCGTGAGGACGGCCACCTGCGGCCCCACCTCGAGGTCGGCGATCTGGTAGCTCGAGAGCTCGACCACTGCCAGCTCGGTGGGGTCCTGGTCGAGCAGATCGAGCGCGGGCACGCCGATGTTCCCGGCGAGGTGCACGGGTTGGCCTGCCGTGCGCGCGAGATGGAAGGCGAGGGCGGCCGTCGTGCTCTTTCCCTTGGTGCCGGTGATGCCGATAACCGCCGCTCCCTCCCGCTCGGCCATCCACAGCGCTGTCGCGGTCGTGACGCGCGCCGATGCCGCGCGCAGCGCGCGCAGCTCCGGACGGTGGATCGAGACTCCCGGCGAGCGGACGACGACGTCGCAGGCGCCGAGCGCCTCGACCGCGCGGGAAGCGCCGAGGACGCGCGCCGTCGCCCCCGGCGCCGCAAGCGCCTCGTGAACGTCGGCGGGCGGCTCGCCGTCGAAGACCGCCACCGCGATCCGCGCCGAGGGCAGCCGCCGGGCCAGCTGCCGCGCGAAGGAGCGGATCTCCCGGCCGGCGCCCCACACGCCGACGGTGGCGCCGTCAAGCTCCGAGAACCGCACGTACATCCGGCATGAGGGCCGCGGGCACCGCGTGGTCCTCAGCGAGCGCGAGTGCCCGGACGGGGTCGCCCGCGTTCGGCGGCAGGAGCGGCAGCACCTCGGCGACGAGCCTCCGAACCACCGCGTGATCGCGCCAGCGCGGGTCCGCGGCGAGCATGCGAATAGCCGCCAGGCTCTCCTCCTCCTCCCCGACGCACTCGAACGGCTTGTGACCGCCCGTCGCCGTCAGCAGGGCGAAGCCGGCGAACTGGCGCTCATCGTCGAGCAGGTCGCGTCCGAATATCTCGCGCATGTGAGCGGGATCGTTGAAGGGGGCAAGCGCCAGGAACACGAAGCGGCACTTGGGGCAGTCGCGGCACCAGCCCTCGGCCCGCTGCGACGGGTCGAGGCGGAAGCTCGCGTTGCAGCTCGTGAAGGCTCCGTGGTAGGGGACCATCTGCGCGAAAGCGCGAGCGATCGCGAGCTCGGAGGCGGGACGCAGGATCGAGAACAGCTGCAATCCGCTCGCGGCCTCGGCGACGGCCGCGCGCAGCAGGCGTTCGGCCGCGATGCCCTTGCTGAACTGGTGGTTGATCTCGACGCCGTCCCAGGTCACGTTGCCACTGGAGGCGGAGCGCTCATTCGCCATCACGACGGTGTCGAAGCCACGCAGCCCAGCGGTGAGCAGCGCGGCGCACGACACGATCGCGGTGATCGGGATGTGGCCATTCAGCGCGCCGGCCCGATTGAGTGTGGACAGCCCCGGGTCGAGCCGTCGCCGCACGATCAGGTGAGGCAGCCTCGCGACCGAGACGGTCCGCGCGATCGCCGGCGCGTCGCCGATCGAGAACAGCACGAGCTCGCGACCCGAGCGGCGCGCCACCTCGACGGCCACCGCCGAGTCCTTGCCGCCGCCGATCGCCACCAGCATCCGCTCGGGCGCCATCGCCCCCGGGGAGCCGCCCGATCCGGGCCCCATCGCCTGCCCGAAGGAGGGACGCGGCAGGGGCAGGCCGTTGACGTAGGCGAACTCGCCGAGGCCCTGCGAGTAGAGCGCGTCGAGCAGGGCTGCAGTCGCCGGCGGGGGAGCGCCGGACTCGCAGCTGATCTCTGCGGGAGCCGCCGTCTTGAAGTAGCTGACGCCAGCGACCCAGTGAAGCAGCGAGAGCAGACCTTGCACGCTGCCGAGCTCCGCGTCGCTGAGCTCGCGATCGAGCGGCAGCTCGAACTCCTCCAGGAAGAAGATCTCGTCGTCGAGCGCGTAACGGAGCGTGACGCGCCCGCGCGCATCGAGCTCGCGGGCGAGGAAGCGAAACGTCTGAAACCTGGTCGGATCGAACAGGGCGGGGGACTGCTTGGCGTCGGCTGCCATGACACCAGCCTAGAGCGAGCGCCCGCCGGAGCGCTGGCGGCGCTGGTGCTCAGGCGTCGGGGACGGCGCGCAGCGCGAGGGTGTCGGGCACCGCGCCCGCCATCGCCGGCAAGTCGGGCTGCAGACCGAGCGTGCTCACGAAGCTGCAGAGCGCGAGCCATTGCCCGATCACCAGCAACAGCTCGACGACCGCGCGCGGCCCGAGGCGGGCGGCCAGCGCCGCCACGGCGTGTTCGCCAGCTGCGCCCTCGACAGTCACCTCGCGCGTGAAGGCGAGGACCTCCCGCTGCGCCTCGCTGAGGCTCGGGTCGTCTTCGCGGCCCTCGTTGATCGCCGCGATCTGCTCGCTCGTCGCGCCGACCGCGCGGGCGATCGCCACGTGCTGTACCCACTGATAGTCGGAGTCTCGCAGGCGCGCGAGTCGCAGGATCGCAAACTCGCGCAGGAGCGGATCGAGCTGCATCTCGCCCAGCAGCGCGCTCGTGTAGTCCAACCAGGGACCGAACGCGCTCTGCGCGTGAGCGAGCATGCGCAGGACGCTGACGGGATGCCGGTCCAGCACCTCGCGGATCGAGCTCGGAGCGCTTTCGGTGTCGGCGTAGGGCAGGTTTGCCATGCTGATCAGGCGGCGACTGCGTGCGGGCTCGCATGCTATCGGGCGTGAAGGCGGCCAAATCGGACGATTCGGGCTATCCGCGCCGGGCGGCGGGTCCGTGATCGCTCGCAGCTACGATTGGCCGGTGCACCGGGACGAAAGGCGTTGGACTCGCCGGCCTGAGCCCCGTCGGAGCCCTCGCCTGCCCCAGACGAGCGTTTCCCGGCGGCCGCCGACCCATCCCGCAGACTCTGTCTGCTGATGGCCTCGACACGTGACTCACGCAGGGCCGCGGGCCGCCAGCGCGTTCGCCGTGAACGACTTCTCGCCGCGTCGCTGGCCGTCGTGCTGGTCGCCGTCGTGGCGGGGGTCCTCGGCTCGCGCGGCGGCTCCTCGCGCGCCGTCCACTCGCCTTCGCGCCCGAAACCGGTCCTCCCCGGGGGCCCGCTGGCTCCGGCTTCGGTCGGTGGCCTCCCGGCGCTGTGGGCTGCGCAGAACGTCGTCGGCATCCAGCCCGGTACGGCCGCGGCATACGAAGCCGCCTCGGCGCTTACGGGTCCCGGAGGCTACATACTGATCGCCGATCGTGGCAACAACCGCATCCTTGTCGTCGATCCGCGGGGCCGGATCGTCTTCCTCTATCCGTCCCAGGCGGACCTTCAGGCGGGCCGCCAGCTGTTCTACAACGACGACACGTTCGTCGAGCCGGGCGGTCAGGCGCTGATCGCCAACGAGGAGGACAACCACGCGATCGTCCAGGTCGGGCTCGCCGACCACAGCCTCAAGGTGCTGTTCGGCCATCCCCGGGAACTGGGCGCGGATGAAACCCACCTGAACACGCCTGACGACGCCTACACGCTGCCCGACGGTTCCTTTACGGTCGCCGACGCATACAACTGCCGCATCCTCTTCATCAAGGGCGGCCGGATCGTTCATCAGTACGGGAGCTCGGGCGTCTGCCGCCACGAACCGCCGCGCTACCTCGGCGCGGTCAACGGGGATACGCCGGTTCCCGGGGGCGGTGTGATGATCAGCGAGATCCCGGGAAACTGGATCGACGAGATCGGCCCCGAAGGCAAGCTCGTCTTCGCCGTGCGGGCTCCCGTGAGCTACCCCTCCGACCCGCAGCCGCTGCCCGGCGGGCGGATCCTGCTGGCCGACTACGCGAGCCCCGGGCACGTCCTGATCATCGACCATGCCGGCCGGGTGCTCTGGCGCTACGGGCCGAGCCAGGGCTACGGGCGCATGGACCACCCTTCCCTCGCGATGCCGCTGCCGAACGGGAACGTCGCCGTCAACGACGACTTCCGCCACCGCGTGCTGGTGATCGACCCGCGCACGAACGCGATCGTCTGGAAATACGGGCACACGGACATTCCCGGCACCGCGGCGGGCTATCTCAACACCCCGGACGGGATGGACTTCGTTCCGGCCGGACCCCGCGGCGGGCCCGACTACGCCGCCGTCGTGCATCCATAGACACGCGCATGCATCGACTCGAGCGCCCGCGGGACGGCGGGCTCGGGGGTGTACGATCGGCGCATGTGCCGAAACATTCGCTCCCTATACAACTTCGACCCGCCGGCCACCGAGGAGGAGGTCCGTGCGGCTTCGCTTCAGTACGTCCGCAAGATCAGCGGTTTCGCTAAGCCATCGCAGGCGAACGCCGCGGCCTTCGAGCGTGCTGTGGACGCGGTCGCCGAGATCTCCGGGAGGCTGCTCGACGAGCTCGTCACCTCTGCCCCCCGGCGGGACCGCGAGGTCGAGGCCGCCAGGGCCAGGGCCCGGGCCCAGCAGCGCTTCGCCGCCTGAGCGGCGTCAGCTCGGGGCCAGGTCGCGGTAGTACTCGATCGCGCCCGTGGACTCGAGATCGGCGTCGAGGATCGCCTCGATGTCGACGATCACGTCGATCTCGTTGCTGACGACCACGCCGCCGCCCGGGATCGTGTCCTGCCAGGACACGTCGAAGTCGTGGCGGTCGATGCGGGTCTTCGCCTCGAAGCCGATTCGGGTGAGCGTCCCCTTGTTCTCATCGCCGACCCAGAACGGCGTCTTCCAGTGCCCGAGATAGGAGACGTCCATCACGACCGACCGCGTGATGCCGCGAATGGTCAGCTCCGCCTCGGCCTTGAAGGCGATGTCGCCGACGCGCTCGACGAAGCGTCCCTCGAACGTGATCCTCGGATGATTCTCGACGTCGAAGAAGTCGGCACTGCGCAGGTGGGCGTCGCGGTCTGCCTCGCCGGTCCAGATCTTGCTCGCATCGATCTCGCCCGTGAAGCTTCCCGTGAGCGGCCGATCCCAGTCGAAATAGAGCTTGCCGTGCACATCCTTGAACAGGCCGCGGACCCACGTGACCATCATGTGGCGGGCGCGAAAGCCGGCCTCGGTGTGCCCGGGCTCGAACGTCCAGCTCGGTATCGGGGCCGCCGCGGATCCGCTCGCGTTGTCTGGATCGGGCGTGACCGTCATCGCTGCCTCCTGCGTCGAGGAACTGCTCGACGACAGCCTAGCCCTCGTGGAGCAGCCGCCCGGCCCCGGGCGCCGCGATCGCCCTAAGCCGTGCCCTCGCCGCGGAGCGTGCCGGGCGGCAGGGACGGCTCTACGCGCAGCACCCGTGCGGGGAGTCGCGGCAGCCACCAGTTCCAGCGCCCGAACAGCGAGATGACAGCCGGCACGAGGAGCGCACGAATGACGGTCGCGTCGAGGAGGATCCCCGCAGCGAGGCCCGTTGCCAGCACCTTGATTTCGGTCGCGGGTCCAGAAGCGAGCGAGACGAACGCGAGAAACAGGATCAGCGCCGCGCTCGTGACAAGCCGACCGGTGCGCCCGATTCCGCGCACCACGGCACTGTCGGTCGAACCGGTGGCGTCGTACTCTTCTCGCATACGGGCGAGGATGAAGACCTCGTAGTCCATCGACAGCCCGAACAGGAACGCGAACACCATCAGCGGGATCCACGCCGTGACCGAGCCGGTCGCGGGAATTCCCCAGATCAGGCTCGAGCCGTGGCCGCGCTGCCAGACGAGGTCGAGGACTCCCCAGGCGGCGGCGACGCTAATCACGTTGAGCAGGACCGCCTTCAATGGCAGCAGCAGCGAGCGGAACGCGCGCGCGAGCAGGATGAAGGTGATGATCGCGATTAGGGCGATCATCAGCGGGAAGTTGCCGTAGACAGCGTTGATGAAATCCTCGTTCTGCGCCGCGAGGCCGCCAAGGCGCACTTCGGGTCCGGCGCCGTGGGCTGCATTGCGCACGCGATCGAGCGTTTCGCGGCCGGCCGCCGCGGATCCGTCGGGGGTCGTGAAGGCGTCGACGATCGCTGCGCCCGAGCGACGCCACTGCGGCGAGCTGGGCGCGACCGCGCCGTGCACCCCTGGCACGCGCGCCAGGACCGCGGCGAGGTGCTCGGGAGAGCCCGAGCCTTCGACCAGCGCCTCGTTGGGCAGCAGTGCGCCTGAGCCGATGCCCGATCGCTCGAGCGCGAGCAGGCCGCTCCTTGCATCGCCCTGCTTGGCGATCGTGTTCACGTTGGGCAGCCCAGGCTGCAGGGTCGTCGCCGCGAGCACAAGCGCCGCGAGGATCGCTGCGGCGCCGACCGCGGCCACCCAGCGACGGCGCACGACCAACTGCGCCCACCTCGTCCAGGAGCGGCTCGCCTCCTCGTCGCTGCGCACGTGTGGCCAGTCGAGCCGCGTGCCGAGCTTGCTCAGCACGACCGGCAGCAACGTAACCGCGACGACGACGCTGATCAGCGGGATCAGCATCCCGCCGTAGCCGACCGAGCGCAGGAACGGAAGCGGCAGCGCGACGAGCGCCAGCAGGCCGATCGCGACGGTCGTGCCGCTGAAGACGACGGCACGCCCGGCGGTTTCCATGGCGCGCTGGATCGCCTCCTCGCCCTGGCGGCCGTGCGCGCGCTCCTCACGCCAGCGCACCACGACGATGAGCGCGTAGTCGATCGACACGCCCAGCCCGATCAGCGCGATCAGGAACTGGACGATCGGAGAGATTTCGGTGACGGTCGTCAGACCCCACACCAGGAGGAACGTGGTCAGGATCGAGACGATCGCCATCATGATCGGGACGATCGCCAGGAACGAGGCGAACACGAAGGCGAGTACGAGCAGGGCGCCGAACCCGCCCAGCAGCGCCTCGACGAGCACGCCGGGGCCGTTGCCGCCTCCGCTCTGAACCGACAGCGCGTCGAAGCCGGTGACGTGCACCGGCGCACCGGCCACGGTCATGCCCGCCAGCGCGGCGCTCGCTTTCTTGGCCGCTTCAGGATTGTCGTTGAACGCCTGTTTGGGATCGGGCGGCGGGTAGGCGACGATGAACGTCGTGCGCCCGTCCTTGGAGACAAAGGCCGAGTTGCCCGTAGTGGCGTAGCTGGCCGCGCGGGTTCCGGGCAGGGTGCGCTCCAGGCGCGTTTCGACGGCCCGTAGTTCGGCGCGCACCGCGGGCGAGCCCAGCGACTGGCCAGCCGGGAGCGTGACGACGGGGAGCAAGGGCGCGCTGTTGCCGCCCGTGCCGTGGAAGTCGCGGGCGATCTGCTGGTTGGTGAGGAAGCCCTCCTTGCCGGGCACGGAGAACTTCTGTTTCAGGGCTTTGGTCGCCGAGCCGGCCGAGGCCATGCCGACCAGCGTGAGGAGCACCCAGAACAGCAAGACGGTGCGCTTGTGTGCGAGAACCCAGCGTGTCAGCGGTGCCATCTACGTGCCTCCATTTGGTTGCGATCTCACCCTCAGACTCCGTGCCGGTCCGTAACTCATCGTTGCCGGGCGACAGGGCTTTCGTTCGTGATACCGACGGTTTGTATCACAAATGATGTGCAGCGCGTACAATGGATCTCGATGTGGGAGGACGGTCCAATACCGGGCGAGCTAGGGGCCTTCCCCGGCTATCTGCTGGCGCGCCTCGGCGAGGCGTCGCGGCGGCGCTTTCATCGAGCGCTCGAGCCCGAGGGACTGCATCCGCGGCATTTCGGCGTGATGACGATGGTGGCCGCGCGGCCCGGCATCTCCCAGCAGGAGCTGCACGAGAAGACGGCGATAGACCCGAGCTCGATGGTTGCCGTGATCGACGAGCTCGAAGCAGGAGGTCTCGCCGAACGCCGCCATCATCCAAAGGATCGCCGCGTTCGCACGATCTTCCTGACCGAGCTCGGCCAGAGGAAGCTCGAGAGCGTGCGCGCGCTCGCGGGTGAGCTGCAGCGAGAGTTCTTTCAGCCGCTCACGGCGGAGGAGCGGCGTGCGCTCCATGCGCTGTTGCTGAAGCTCGCCGGCGCGTCTCGCTAGCGCTCCTCGCCGGCGAGCAGCTCCATCAGCACGCCATCGTGCCAGCCATCGCCGTCGCTGTCGCGCTCATAGGCGCGCATCACGCCGACACGGCTGAAGCCGGCCTTCTCATAGGCGCGGATGGCCGCGGCGTTCGAAGCGGCCGGATCGATCGTGATGCGGTGATGGCCGCGCTCCTCGATCAGGTGACGCGCGAGGAGCCTCACGACCTCGGTGCCGAGCCCGCGGCCATGCAGCCGGGGGTCCAGGAAGAGATCCACCGCGGCATGCCGGTACTTCGGCGTCAGCTCCTCGTGGAACTGGACGAGGCCGGCACCCTGGCCATCGACCTCGATCGTCAGGCGCGTCTGCGCGGGATCGTCGCTCCACGGGAAGCCATCCTCCGGCTCGTCCCACCAGCGCCTCACCTCGGGAGTGCGATGTATTCGCACCAGCTCCGCCTCGTCGCTCGCGACAAGCGCCCGCAGGACGAGATCCGGTTGGCGCGCGCCGAGCTCCATCGAGCAGGCCTATCACAAGGACCGCCATCACCGGCTCTCGGCGTGCGGGCGACGGCGCCTGGAGCGCTCAGCCCTCTTCGCCGGTGATTCCGCGGCGCATCAGACGCACCCGGCGAAGCTCCTGGACCGCCTCGTCGACGCCTCCCAGGCCGGCTTGGTGACCCGTGCCGAGGAGCTCCGGCTCGAGGCGATGGCGTACCAGCTCGCCGGCGATCGCGTCGGCACGCAGCGCCCCGGCGCCCGGGCGTGAGCTGACGAGCCGCTCCGGTCGGCGTCCGCGGAAGAGCAACCCGACGCCGTCGTCGAGCGCCCATCCGCCGGGCAGGATGCCGTCTCGCACGCCGGCAAGCCAGGCGGGCAGGCGCTCGGGCTCGCCGTCCGCGTGAACCGTCAGCGACCCATCGAGCAGCCCGAGCCCTTCGATCGGGGCGGGGCGACCGCTCGAGCACGTTACGCCTCCCGCGAACCAGCACATCGCGCCGGCGCTCAGCCCGGCGAGCACCGTCCCCCGCCGCCACGCCTCCAGCAGGAGACGGTCGAGGCCGTGCGCCTGCCAGATCGCCAGCAGGTTGCGCATCGAGCCCCCGCCGACGTAGATGATGTCCTGCGAGAGCACGGTCTCACGAAGCGGACGCTTCGCGTCCCTGAGGCGGAAGAGGGAGAGATGTTCGGGAACGCACGTGCGGTCCACGAACCGCGCCCTGAACGCGTTGATCTGCCCCGTCGTGTCGCCGGACGCCGTCGGCAGGAACAGCACGCGGGGCTCCGTCGAGCGTGCCAGGCCAAGGACGTACTCATCCAGGAGCGGGTTCGTCGGCTCCATCGCAAAGCCGCCGCCGCCCATCGCGAAGACCAGCCGGTCATCCATGGGGGCAACGATCGGGCCGTTCATGCGCCGATGGGCTCCTCGCGCGTGAGCGCGGTGGCGGCGAACTCGGGGACCGGCAGCGTCTCGTGACAGGCGCCCGCGGGGGTGCGGTCCCAGGCAGGGTCCCCGGCTTCGAGATAGGCGGCGTCCAGGCGTGCCTCGACGACGCCATCGTTGCCCGGCTCGACGTGATAAGCGAAGGCTCCCGGCCGTGAGCTGACGACGTGCTCCAAGCCGGTGCCGTGGAAATGCAGCGCCACCCCATCCTCGGCCGCGAACCCCGCGCGCATGCCGTCACCGACGAAACGGTGGTACTCCGCGCGGCGCGCGGGCTCGGCGTCGTAATGGACGCAATTGGAATACGGCAGCAGACCGAGCCCGCGCACGCGTGTCGAAGACCCGTGGAATTCGCTCAGCGCCTCACGAAACCAGCACAGAGATCCGGCCGAGGGCCCGCACAGGACGATGCCCTTGCGCCAAGCCCTGCGCAGCACGGCGTCGAGGCCGTGGGCACGCCACGCGCCGAGCATGCTCACCACGCTTCCGCCTCCGACGTAGATCAGGTCCTGGGCCAGGAGGTGGCCCTCTAGGTCCTTCTCGATCCCGCCCGTGCCCTGGTCGCGGCGGAACAACGACACGTGGCTTGGCTCGCAATCGGGCGAGAAGCGACGATAGAAGCGCACGACGTAGTGATCGGCGTCGCCCGAGGCGGTCGGCAGGAAGCAAACGCGCGGCCGCGCTCGCGCCGTCAGCGACAGCACATAATCGTCCAGCAGCGAGCCATCCTTCTCCATCGAGAAGCCGCCGCCGCCGAAAGCGACGATCTGGGGGGTTCGGGAACGCATGGTTCACTTTCGCTCGGCGACCACCTTCGCGGGCTTGCAGGGAGCACGAACGGCGTACCGACAGGATCGCTCAGCGGCCTGAACAGCGATATGGACCAGCGTCGGATATCCACCAGCACACCATGGACAGCGGGCCGAACTCCGTCGCCTGGGCCGGAGGTCGGCTGGCTTCGACCGTAACTCGCGGGCGTCAGTCGCCGAGCTCGCGCGGGATGAGGCGCAGGCGCAGCGGCTCGCCTCCCCGCAGCACCTCGACGTCGACCTCGGCGCCAATCAGGTCGGCCACCATCAGGCGCTGGATGTCGTCGACGCCGTGGACGCGCGTACCAGCCAGTTCGACGATCAGGTCCTCCGCACGGAGCCCGGCGCGCTCGGCCGGGCTGTCCGGCGGGATCTCGATCACCTCGACGCCCGTCTCCTGGCCACGCTCGCGCCGCGCCCGCGCGGGCAGCGGGCGCGGACCGCCCGCGACCCCGAGATAAGCCCGGCGCACGCGGCCATCTGTCATCAGCGCGCCAATCACGCTGCGCGTCGCCTCGTTGATCGGCACCGCGAGGCCAAGCCCAACGCCGGCGACGGCCGTGTTGACGCCCACCACGCGCCCGAACGAGTCGACCAGGGCGCCGCCCGAGTTGCCGGGGTTCAGCGCCGCGTCGGTCTGGATCACGTTCTCGATCAGGCGCATCGAGCCGCGGCGTCCGGACACCGGCAGCGAGCGCCCGAGGCCGCTGACGACGCCGGCCGTGACGGAGCTCGCGTAGCCGTGCGGGTTTCCGATCGCGACGACGAGCTGCCCGACTCGAAGCGTCTCCGCCTCCCCGAGCACCGCGGGCTCCAGGCTCTGCGCTTCCGCGCGCAGCACTGCGAGGTCGGACAAGGGATCGCGGCCGATGATCCCGAAGCGGTACTCGCGCCCGTCGGTGAACGACGCCCGGCCCGCCGTCGAGCGATCGGCGACGACGTGCGCGGACGTCAGCAGGAAGCCGTCGGCGGTGAGCACGACGGCGCTGCCTGCGCCGGTCGTGGTGCGGCCGCCA
>DATMQG010000001.1:0-2793 GCA_035566835.1 Solirubrobacteraceae bacterium | reverse complement strand
CAGGTCGAGCTTCTCGAGGACCGCAGCGACCCGCGCCGCGACAGACCGCTCGGATAGGTCGAGCGAGCTCGCTATCACAGCGTCACGCTTGCCCTCGACGATCATGGCAAGGAGCTCGCTCTCGCCGCGATCGAGCCTGGGGAGAGGTGACCTTGCTACCCGCGCGCGCGCCTCGATCAGCGACTCGACTATCCGGGGGTCCACGACGATGCCGCCCCCTGCGACGGCCTCGATCGCGTCGACGAGCTCGTCCTTCTCCGAGAGCCGCTCCGTGAGCAGATAGGCGCGGGCCGAGCCAGACTCGAGCAGGGACAGGACGTACGCGGGCTCCGCATATTGGCTCAGCAACACGACCCCGATCGGTCGATTGTTCTCCCGCAGTCGTCTGGCGATGCGTATTCCCTCATCACCCTGCGAGGGGGGCATGCGGACGTCCGTCACCAGGACGTCCATCTGTTCGGTGGCCAACGCCCGCTCCAACTCGGCGAGATCGGAACATGCGCCAACCAGCTCGATCGTCTTCGACTCGGCGAGCGTGGCGGCGAGGAATTCGCGGATGGCGGGGGAACTCTCCGCCACGACCACCCGGATCGGCGCCACCTGCGGCGACGTCTCGATATTTTGGTTCTGGGAGGACATACCCGTCTCCTTCGCGCTCCCCGAAGGTGAAATGACGACGCTATGGGCAGCGTGGGCGGGTGTCATCACCCAAAGGGGGTGAACAGATCAGGCGCCCCGCCCGGTGGTGCAAGCTTGCTCGGCAGACGCAGGCCCACGCCCTTGCGGGCCACGCGTCAGGGCTGAAGGATATTGGCGGCGGATCGAGCTAGAGATGCGGACGGCCCAACAACAAGCGGCAGGCGCCATGGCGCCGCCCGACTCGTCTGACACGTTGGCCAGTCCAGCCGCCTGCCATGCCCCGGCGCTATGGCGCCGCCCCCCAGGGGTGCACGAATTCGTCCCGCGCCGGCGCTTGGTCAGGCGGTTGATCGCGAGCCGCCGGGCGCCCCTCGTGGTGCTGGCGGCTCCCACCGGGTACGGAAAGACGTGTTTGCTCTCAGAGTGGTCAGAAGTAGATGAGCGACCATTCGCCTGGGTGACGCTCGAGGCGAGCGACAATGACGTGGGGCCGATGGCTGCGAGGATCGTCCAGGCCGTCGCCGCGGCTGACAGCGCCGTCGCTACGGCGGCGAGTCCCGTCTCTGAAATTCGGTTTCGCGACGCGGGAGTTGGAATTCCGGGGCTCGTGCGACTACTCGAGCGAGCGCCGCCGCTCGTTCTCGTGCTCGACGACGCACACGTCCTGCACTCACAGGACGCGCTCGATGCTCTGCGCGTCCTCGCCCGACATCTGCCGAGGGGGTCCCAGCTCGCGCTGGGCTCGCGCGTCCAGCCCCGATTGCCCCTCGGTCGTCTGCGTGCTCATCAGCAGCTGATTGAGCTGCACGCTGCGGATCTCACCATGAACGAGTCGGAAGCGGCGATGCTGCTCCGCACCACGGGACTCTCCCTGGATCCGGACCACATCGCAACGCTCGTGCGTCGAACCGAGGGTTGGCCGGCCGCGCTCTATCTCTCCGCGCTCTCCTTGCGCGACGAGCCCGATTGCGCAGCGCAGGTGGAGCGCTTCGCAGGCGACGACGGCATCCTGTCCGACTACCTGCGAGAGGAGCTGATCGGCGGGATCTCCGGCGACGCGGCGACGTTCCTCCGGCGCACGTCGGTCCTCGATCAGCTCTCGGGTTCGCTCTGCGATGCGGTGCTCGAGCGCACCGACTCGGCCGTGCTGCTGCAGGACCTGGCGCGCCGGCATCTGCTCCTGGCGCCGCTGGACCGGACCGACGACTCGTATCGATGCCACGGACTGCTGAGGGAGATGCTTCTGCGCGAACTGCGTCGGCAGGATCCGGACGGAGCGTGCGAGCTGCACCGGCGTGCGAGCTGCTGGCATTCGGCGCACGGCGACCCTGACCGCGCCATCGCGCATGCCGTCAGGGGAGACGATGCGCGGCGTGCGGGCACTCTATTGTGGACCCACCTTCCTAGGTACATGGACCGCGGGCGCGACGATATCGTGGAGGGCTGGCTTGGAACCTTCACCGAAGCGGAAGTCGCCGACGCCCCCGCGTTATCGCTGTTCATGGCGCACCGGCATCTGAGCTCGGGAGACCTGGCTCAGGCGGAGTATTGGGGGGGCGCGGCGGCCGCCGTGCTCGCGCGATCAGAGCAGGCACCAGACGCGGATTCGCTTCATGCCGGCGTCCTGCTCATCGAGGCCGTTGTGGCGCGGCACGGGATGGTCGCCATGGCAGAAGCTGCGACGCGTGCGTTCGAGCTCGAGTCCGAGCACAGCCAGTGGCGGGCGGTCTGCCGTCTGTACCAGGGCATCGCATCTCACCTGACGGGCGACTCGCTCGGTGCTCGCGAGCTCCTGGACGATGGCGTGCACCGGAGCGCCCACATGCCGAGCGTCGAGTCCCTGTGCCACACCCAGCTGGCCATCATCGCGTTGGGGGAGCGGGACTGGGAGCTGGCCGAGGAAAGATCGGGACGGGCGACGGCGTTGATCGAGCGTCACGATCTCGAACAGACCCCAAGTGCCGCGCTCGTGTTCGCCGTCGCGGCGTTGGTGCGAGCCCAGTTGGGCCGGGCGGATGGGGCCAAGGAGCTCGTGCGCCAGGCCACCCGGCTCCTGCGCACGTCTGATCACTACGCGCCGTGGTATGCGGAGGAGACCCGGATCATGCTCGCGCGGGCGGCAGCGCGATTGACCGACATGCGACGTGCTCGCAC